>JACAEW010000038.1 GCA_013388675.1 Syntrophaceae bacterium
GGGGCGACCCGCCGGGTCGCCCCTACGATTTTCCGCAAATTTAGAGCGCGGTTTTATTTGTATCAGCCCAAACATCCCCCCGGCGTGCGGGGGCGGTTCGCGAACCGCCCCTGCAGGTTCTCTTAACCTATGAGCCAGAAGCATTCTTTTGAGCTTTCCTCTTTCCTTCGCACCTTGTTCCTGATTTTTTCCGCGATTGTGTACTCGGCTATTATAGGCCCGCCGGCCATTCTGACCTCCCTCTTGGACCGCTCCGGCCGGTGGCCTTCCTTTTTCCAGAGGCTCTGGGTGGATTGGCTTCTCCGGACTAATGGCATTAAAATGCGGATCAACGGGACGGAGAGATTGAAGAAAGAACAGTCTTATGTTCTGGTCTCCAACCACGCCAGCATCCTGGATATCCCCGCAATGATCTTCGCCGCTCATTTCCCGGTGCGGTTCATCGCCAAGAAATCCCTCATCTGGTTTCCCCTATTCGGCTGGTTTCTTCATCTGGCGGGCCATATTCTCCTCGACCGGCAAAGCGCCCAATCGGCCGTCAGAAGCCTGAAGAAGGCCTCTTCCCAACTCAAAAAAGGGATTTCCATCATTGTTTTCCCCGAGGGAACCCGGAGCCCGGACGGGGAGGTGAAGGAATTCAAGCGGGGCGCGTTTCTCCTGGCCCAGCACTCTAGATTTCCCGTGGTCCCGGTTTCGATCTCCGGAACCTATGATATGCTCCCCCGGCAAGGCTGGTGCTTCTGGCCCGGAACCATCCATATCCGCATGGGAGAACCCATACCCACGTGGGACCTGTCCCACCGGGAATCGAACGATTTGATGAGGAGAGTTCGGCAGACGATCATCGAAAATCTAAAGAAAGGAACCGCGGAACGAGAATTGAGCGAAAAGGACAGGAGAAAAAGACCGTACGACGCAATGGAAGATGCCGGGGGCAGGCTGGGCCCCCTGACGCGTTGAGGCGGGGAAGAAAGGCGCCGGGATTTTGAGGAGGGCATCTGCAGAAATCCCCCCGTTCCCCCCTTTGAAAAAGGGGGGTGGAGAGGGGATTTAAGAAAGCCATTTCAAACAAATAAACCCGTACAAATTTAGTGCAATAACCTACAGATTGGAGACTGGAACGATGAGTTCTTGGGAAAACTACCTGAATGAGAATAAAAAAAAGTTCATCAGCGAGCTGCTGGAATTCCTGCGGATTCCCAGCATATCCGCTTTGCCCGCGCATGCGGGAGATGTCCAGCGGGCCGCACAGTGGGTGGAGGCCCGCCTTAAAAAGGCGGGGGTCGAATCCGTGCGCATCCTGCCCACGGGCGGCCACCCGGTGGTGTACGGGGACTGGCTCCATGCACCCGGTAAACCGACGGTCCTGATATACGGACATTTCGACACCCAGCCCGCGGACCCCTTGAACCTTTGGGACAGTCCCCCCTTCGAGCCGGTCATCAAAGACGGTCGCATCTACGCCCGCGGGGCATCGGACAACAAAGGTAACCTCTTCATCCCCCTTACCGTCGCCGAGTCCATGATCAAAAGCGGCGGGAAGCTCCCGATAAACGTGAAATTTCTCTTCGAGGGCCAGGAAGAGATCGGAAGCCCCCAACTGCAGCCTTTCATAGCCGCTCATAAAGACCTGTTATCCTGCGACATGGTTTTCAGCGCTGACGGGGGTCAATGGAGCGAGGAGCACCCGGGGCTGGTGATGGGCACCCGCGGCCTGGCCGCTGTGTTCCTTGATGTGCAGGGCCCTGATCATGACCTCCATTCCGGGACCTTCGGCGGGGCGGTGGCAAACCCCATCCATGCTCTGGTCGAGATCCTTGCCTCCCTGCACGACCATGAGGGGCGAATCACGGTGGAAGGATTTTATGAGCGAGTCCGGCCTCTCACCGCAGAGGAGAAGGCGGAGATGGCCCGAATTCCCTACGACGAGGCCGAATACCTGAGCGAACCCGGGTCGGTCTCCGTCTTCGGGGAGCCTGGATTTTCCACCTATGAGCGGACCTGGGCCCGGCCGACCCTGGAGATCAACGGCATATGGGGCGGGTTTCAGGGAGAGGGCCTCAAGACCGTCCTGCCCAGCACGGCCCACGCCAAAATTTCCTGCCGCCTGGTGGCCGACCAGGACCCGGGTCAAATCGCCGAACTGGTGGCAAAACATATCGAAAAGGCCGCTCCTCCTGGAGTAAAGGTAACCATCGGCAGACGGGGCAGCGGGTCCTTTCCCTACCTTATTCCCTCCGATCACCGGGGCTTGAAGATCGCCGCCTCGGTCCTCAAGGACCTTTACCGTAAGGAACCTTACAGGATTCGCAGCGGCGGAACGATCCCCGCAAATGCCATGTTCCTGGAACATCTGAAAGCCTATACCATCGTCTTTGGTTTCGGCCTGGAGGACGAGCGCCTGCACTCGCCCAATGAATTCTTCCGCCTCTCCAGCTTCGAAAGAGGCCAAAAGGCATACGGGATGCTGCTGGAAAGGCTGGGAGAGGTCGGGTAATCGCTTGGGCGCTTAGCATCCCAATTTTAGGAAAAAGCTGCCAAAAAGAAGAAGTTCACCTTCTGAAAATTCAACTATCCTTCCGTTTTCTTTTGACTTTCCCCCATTTCGGGATTATCATTTTTTCAAATGGGAAAGGCAGCATCTTCAGAGCGGTTCAATCTGAAAAGGGAGGTCTTCGCCATCTCCCTCCTGGCCCTTGCGGTCCTGCTGGCACTCAGCCTTTTTTCCTTCGACCCGGACGACATTTCCTTCAACAATCAGCCTTCTGAGCCCCAGAGGACGGCCAACCTGGCCGGAGTCGTCGGGTCTTACCTGGCGGATATTTTTTTCCAGGTCTTCGGGCTGACCGCTTTTCTCTGGCCTTTGGCCCTGGTTTTTTTTGCCCTCCGGCTGTTCCGTTCATCGGAGATTTCCGTGTCGCCCTCGAAAGCCGTTTGCTGGACCGGGCTCTTTCTCGCGGTCAGCGGACTCCTGTCCCTTGGCCTGGGAAAGGTCAATCTCCTGGGGGCTACGATGAACAGCGGCGGAGCCCTGGGAAAGATTCTTGCCCACACGGGGGAACGGTTTCTCAACCTTACCGGGGCAGCGCTCCTCCTGGCTCTGGTATTGGTCGTCTGCATGATGGTGATCACCAACCTCTCCTGGGTCGAGGTGACGAACGGAATCCGCCACCTTTACTCCTCCGCCCGGGAGAGGTGGCAGGAGTACTTAAAGGACCGAAGAAAGAAAAAGAAGGAGGAAGCCAGAGAGGCCCGGAGGTTCAAAGAGCCGGTTCCCACGGTCATCATCGACCAGCAGGCCGGCGCGCCGAAAGAAAAGCCCGCGGTGGTCGTGAAGGAGAAGCAGGAGCATTTCCCCTTTTTGGACTCCCGGGGGTCCTATATCCTGCCCCCGCTTTCCCTTCTTGAAGACCCCGAGCAGAAGGACGTGAAAGTCGACAAAGAGAGTCTCCTGGCCAATGCCAAGATTCTGGAAAAGCGGCTCTCCGATTTCGGGGTTCAGGGCAAAGTGACCGAAGTCCGCCCCGGACCGGTGATCACCATGTATGAATACGAGCCGGCGCCCGGGATTAAAATCAATAAAATCGTCAGCCTGAGCGACGATTTGGCCCTGGCCCTGCGGGCCATCAGCGTGCGGATCGTCGCCCCCATCCCGGGCAAGGCGGCGGTGGGGATCGAAATCCCCAATTCCATCCGGGAGCCGGTCTATCTGAAGGATATTCTGGGGGCCGCCGAATTCCAGGCCTCCGAGTCCAAGCTGACCCTGGCCCTGGGCAAGGATATCTTCGGGAGTTCCTTCATCACCAACCTGCAAAAGATGCCCCATCTCCTGGTGGCCGGGGCCACGGGCACGGGGAAGAGCGTCTCCCTGAACTCCATGATCTGCAGCATTCTTTACAAGGCCGACCCGGAAGAGGTGAAATTCCTGATGATCGACCCAAAGCGACTGGAGCTTTCGATCTATGACGGGATTCCTCACCTTCTTCACCCGGTCGTCTTCGATCCCAAAGCGGCGGCCATGGTCCTCCGCTGGGCCACCCAGGAGATGGAGGTCCGTTACCGCCTCATGGCCGAGAAGGGAGTCCGGAACATCGAGCGGTACAACCAGAAGGCGGAAAAGGAGAAGAAGGACCACCGGAAAAAACCCTCCCTGCCCCTGACTCAGGGGGGTGAAGGAACGAACGGCCAGGGGGGAGAGCCGGCCCAGCCCCTTCCCTATATCGTCATCGTCATCGACGAGCTGGCCGATCTCATGATGGTCTCGGCCCGGGATGTGGAAGCGTCCCTCACCCGCCTGGCCCAGATGGCCCGGGCGGCGGGCATCCACCTCCTTCTGGCCACCCAGCGGCCATCCGTGGATGTCCTCACCGGGGTGATCAAGGCCAACTTCCCCACCCGGATTTCCTTCCAGGTTTCCTCCAAGACCGACTCCCGCACCATCCTGGATGCCAACGGAGCCTAGCATCTCCTGGGATCGGGGGACATGCTCTTCCTTCCTCCCGGCACTTCCCGGCTGGTCCGGGTCCATGGGGCTTATGTGTCCGAAGTGGAAATATTGAGAGTGGTTGAGCACTGGAAGAAACAGGGCCGGCCCGTTTATGACCCGTCCATCCTGGAGGCCAAAGAAGAAGCTCAGGACGTCGATGCCGATGGATACGACGAAATGTACGACCAGGCCGTAGCCCTGGTCACGGAAACCCGTCAGGCCTCCATCTCCATGATCCAGAGGCGCCTCCGGGTGGGATACAACCGGGCGGCCCGGATGATCGAAAAGATGGAGCAGGAAGGCGTGGTCGGCCCGGCCGACGGCAGCAAGCCCCGGGAAGTGTACGCCAGGAAGCTCTAAGGGGGGAAAGGTAAGCACACGCGAAGAATGGGAAGAACGATGAAGTTAAAAATATTCCTTTGCTGGACGGGTGTCGCCTTTCTGGTTTTTTCTCCGACTTTGGTCGATGCTCAAAGCCCATCCTTGAATGACATCGTGACCAAAGTGCAGGACCAGTATGATACAAACTCGGATTTCAAGGCCGATTTCGTCCAGGAATCCCTGGTGAAGAGCCTGGGGAAGAAACAGGTATCCGAAGGGGAGGTCTTCTTCAAGAAACCCGGAAAAATGCGCTGGAACTACCAAAAGCCTTTCAAGCAGGAGATCGTTTCCGACGGGAAGACCCTCTGGAGTTACCGCCCGGAGGAAAAGCAAGTGGTGGTGAGCCCCATGTCCCAGGCTGCGCAGGGAAAGGTGCCTTCCACCTTCCTGGCCGGACTGGGAAACCTCAAAATGGACTTTCAAATCCGATGGGCTCAAGAGCCCTCGCCCCAAGAGCCCTATTTCCTGGAGCTCACGCCCAACGAATTCCAGGGAAGCCTGGAGAAACTGTTCCTCCTCATCGATCGGGAAAACTATCGGATTCTCCGGGCCAAAATTCAGGACCTCATGGGCAACACGACCCAGATCAGCTTTTCCAAGACCCAATTCAACAACCGCCTGCCCGATTCCCTTTTCACCTTCACTCCGCCCAAAGGAGTGGAGGTCTTCCAAATGCCGGGAGCGGCTCCGCCGGGGAAGCCCGGAAAGTAACCCTTTCATGAGCGATTCATCGAAGACCGTCAGGATGATCAGCCTGGGGTGTCCCAAGAACCTGGTGGACAGCGAGGTGATGCTCGGCCTTTTGAAGGAGAAGGGATGGACCCCCTCGGCCGCGGATGATGCCCAGGTGGTCATCGTGAATACGTGCGGCTTCATCCGGGAGGCCAAGGAGGAATCCATCGAGACCATCCTCTCCGTGGCCTCCGCCAAAGAAGGAGGAAGAGTTCAGAAGCTCGTGGTTGCCGGCTGCCTCCCCCAGCGGTATGGACGGGAACTGCTCCGCGAGCTGCCGGAAGTGGACCTCTGGGTGGGAACGGGGGAGTTTCATCGGATCGCCGGCCTTCTGGACCGGTCCGCCCGGGGCCGGTTGCGTCAAAAGCAATGGACCCGCCCCCCCGAATTCCTGTACGATCATCGGACTCCCCGCCTTCATTCTTCTCCACCCGGCAGCACGTATCTCAAGGTTTCCGAGGGATGCGCCAACTTCTGTTCCTATTGCGTAATCCCGCGCCTTCGGGGAAGACTGCGCAGCCGCCCCATTTCCTCCATTCTCAAGGAGGCGGAGCAGGCCGCCTCCCGGGGAGTAAGGGAGGTCAACCTCATCGCTCAGGATATTACCGCTTATGGAACGGACCGAAAGGATGGGACCAGCCTGGTACGACTGCTGAAAGGGTTGGCCAAGGTGGAGGGGATTCGCTGGATTCGTCTCCTTTATGCCCATCCTGCCCATCTGACCGAAGACCTGGTCCGTACCATCCGCGATGAAGAAAAGGTATGCAAGTACTTGGACCTGCCCCTTCAGCATGTGGACGAGGCGATTCTTAAGGCCATGAACCGCCCCCCGCTGGAAAGGAGAATCCCGGACCTCATCGACTGGGTTCGAAGGGAAATCCCGGGAGTGGTCCTCCGTACCTCCCTGATCGTGGGCTTCCCCGGCGAAACGGAGCAAAAATTCCAGCGCCTCCTGGATTTTGTCCGGGAGGTTCAATTCGACCGTCTGGGAGTTTTTTCGTATTCCCCCGAAGAAGGGACTCCCGCAGCGTCTTTCAAGGGCCAGGTCCAGGATCGAATCAAAAACCGCCGTTCCCGCCGAATCATGCTTTTGCAGAAGAGAATATCCCTGAAAAAACAAAAAGCCTTGGTCGGCTCCCGGATTCCCGTCCTGGTGGAACGGCCCGGCGGGTCCCCCGACATTCTATGGCAAGGAAGAAATCGGGGGCAGGCCCCGGAGGTTGACGGAGTCACTTTCCTGACGAAGGGAAGAGCCCGACCCGGGGAGATCGTGAATGTGCGCGTCCTGGATGTGACCCCCTACGACCTCTTCGGAGAAATCCTCGGCCCGGCCTGAACTCTTGCTACAGAAACAACCTGTAGGGACAACCCTCAGTGGTTGCCCGTCCTGCCAGCAATGCCGCCGCGGGGATTGGCCTCTCTAATAAAAAACCCTGGTTGGTTCCGGCTTGACCGGGCGGAGTCTCCCGAAAATTGAAGTTTTTCCCCATGCCAGCCGATGGGGAAAAAGAGTTTTGGATACGCTTTTCGAACCTTTCGCGGGCGCCGAGTTTTTTATTGGGGTCATTCGATTTTTATTCTTGACAAGCGGGGGAAAAGAATTAGAATAAATCCCTTACAAGAGAAATTTCGCTCATCTTTCTCGGAAAGGGAGGAAGCCCTCCATGGCGACCGCGAAACCCAAAAAGAAAAAAAGCGCCTTGGCCAAAAAGCCGGTCCCAATCCCCAAAAAGAAAATAGCTGCCAAAGGGCCCGCTAAAAAGGCGGCCCCCAAGAAGGCGACGCCCAAAAAGGAAAGACCCATGATCAACACGGTGCAGCCTGCGCGAGAAATGGAATTTCCCAAGGTAACAGACGAGAAGGAAGAAATCAGAAAGACCCTGCTCGAAATGCGCGAAAAGCTGCTGGCCGGCATATCCGAGAATCCCATTCCGGAAGTGCTGGTCGCGCAGTCCGATATCGGCGACATCATCGACCAAGCCGGCGATGAACGGGAGCGGGAGCTTTCCCTCCTTCTCTCGGTAAGGGATAAGGAAAAACTGAACGCCATCAACGAGGCCCTGGAAAAATTGAAGGACGGAACCTACGGCATCTGCGAGGAGTGTGGCGAACGGATCGGAACCGGACGCTTGAAGGTCATGCCCCTGGCTAAATACGATGTCTCCTGCCAGGCAAAATTGGAAAAAGAGATGCGCTTACAGAAAAGGGCCGAGGAAGAGCTTACTCTCCGGGGGCTGGCTTCTTCTTCCGCCCTGGAAGAAGAAGAGGGTTGATTCCTCTTTCTGCCGATAAAAAAGCGGCATCCCGGGTTTGCAGGGATGCCGCTTTTTTTCATGACGCCAGGCCTGTCGATTTACTGGATGACCTGAACGTTCTTGGCCTTGGGGCCTTTGGGGGTGTCTTCGACTTCGAAGCGGACTTTCTGGCCTTCCGCCAGGGTCTTAAAGCCGTCACCCTGGATCGCAGTGTAATGGACGAACAGGTCCTGCCCATTTTCCTGCTGGATGAAGCCGTAGCCCTTTTTCTCGTTGAACCACTTCACCGATCCTTCACCCACAGCGATATCCCTCCCTTCTGCTTCACGCTTCTGGAACAAGTCAGGATATCGCTTCGGCCAAACAAAAAAAGGCCATTGGGGATTCAAGACATCAACCCAACGGCCTGTTTATCTGTTCTCCAAAACTACCATCCGACTCATCCAAAATAAAATATAACCGGTGGTCAAATCCCTGTCAACAAAAAAATTAAAAAAAATATCGCCCCCCGAGGGTCCTAAGGCTCCCTCCCCCCCTTTTGGGCCAGGCCCGAATGGCCCATCCATATCTCTCTTGACCCTAACCCAGCGAAAAGCTAAGATAAAATCATAAACCCGCAGGAGACGATCATGAGTCAGGTGATATTGCGTTTCGCCCCCAGCCCCACTGGTTTTCTGCACATCGGGGGAGCCCGGACGGCCCTTTTTAATTGGCTCCTGGCCCGGAACCAGGGGGGGAAATTTATCCTTCGGATCGAGGACACGGACCAAGTCCGTTCCACCAAGGAGTCCATCGATGCCATTTTGGAAGGGATGACCTGGCTGGGTTTGGATTGGGATGAGGGCCCGGTCTACCAGACGGACCGAATGGAAATCTACCGGGAGCATGCCGAGCGGCTTCTCCGCGAGAACAAGGCCTACTACTGCTACTGCACCCCGGAAGAACTCGAGGAAAAGCGTCAAAGAGCCCTCCAGGAAAAACGAAAACCCAAATATGACGGGAAATGCCGGGCTCAGCAGTCCCTCGTCCCCGGCCGAAGCCCGGCTATCCGCTTCAAGGCGCCCCAGGAGGGAAAGACGGTTCTCCCCGACCTGATCAAGGGGACGGTGGAATTCGATAACGCCGAGATGGACGATCTGGTCATCCTGCGCAGCGACGGATGGCCGACCTACAACTTCAGCGTGGTGGTCGATGACGCCACCATGGGAATCACCCACGTGATTCGGGGGGACGATCATGTGAACAACACCCCCCGCCAGATCCTTCTCTACCGGGCTTTCGGATACCCTTTGCCGAAATTCGCCCACGTGCCCATGATCCTGGGCGCGGACAAAGCGCGGCTCTCCAAGCGCCACGGCGCCACCTCGGTGATGGCCTACAAGGACATGGGGTATCTCCCCCAGGCTCTGGTGAATTACCTCGTTCGTCTGGGCTGGTCCTACGGAGACCAGGAAGTTTTTACCATGAAGGAACTGATCCAAAAATTTTCCCTGGAGAACGTGGGAAAATCGGCGGGCGTCTTCAACCCGGAGAAGCTCAACTGGCTGAATGGAGTTTACATCCGCCAGGAAAAGCCGGAGACCCTGGCCGAGCTGCTCCTCCCCTTCCTGGAGAAACAAGGGCTGAAGCCCAGGTCCATGGACTGGCTGGCGCAGATCGTGAAGACCCTCCAGGAAAGGTCCAAGACCCTGGTGGAGATGGCCGACATGGCGAAGTTTTACTTCCGGGACGATTTTCAGGTCGATGAGAAAGCGGAAAAGAAGCATCTCCTCCCGGCGATCAAAGAACCGCTGGAGATGTTCCTGGGGCGGCTCGAATCCGTTGCCGAGGTGGATGAAAAATCCCTGGAAGAGATGTTCAAGGAAATCGCCGCCCGGAAGAATATCAAGCTGGGGTCCATCGCCCAGGCGGTCCGGGTGGCCCTCACCGGAAAGGCGGTCAGCCCCGGAATCTATGAGGTGATGAGGATCCTGGGAAGGGACGAAGTTTTGAAGCGGCTGGGTAGGGCCATCAAAAAATTATAGAATTCGAGCAGCCGAGCAAAATGCGGAATGCGGAGTGCCGAATTTGGAATTTCACATTGGGTCTATTCCATTCCGCATTCCGCATTCCGAATTCCGCATTTCAGTCAAGGGTAATTGTCTTCCCCCTCTCCCCGGTCGAAACCCGAAACTCTCCTTCCAGCTCTCCTTTCATGTATTCGATCCCTTCCTTTTCCCCGTGGAGCAAGACCACGGTGCGAGGTTTGATCCTGCGGGCCACCTCCAAAAGTTCATACCGGTCGGCGTGGGAGGAAAGGTAGAACCGGCGGATGTTGGAGTTCTGGATGGTTACCGGATCCCCTTCGGGAGAGAAGGAAAGCACCTCGCCCGGGCGGGCATGAAACACCCGGTACCCCAGGGTATCCGGGTCGATATAACCGCAGAAAAAGATCCCGTGTCGTTCCTCCTGAACCATCCAGCGGGCAATCCGGGCCGAGGGGGTGTTCTCCACCATCATGCCGTTGGTGGCCACGATGATGCAGGGATCCCGAAGAAGGGACTGGATGGATAGATCATCCACGTATCGGAGTACGGAGAAAAGGTCGAAGCTCAAAACGGACGCCTGGGGCCTAAGGTAACGGCGGTGGTCCTGGTAGATTTCGGTGATGCTCTTTCCCAGCCCGGAGATGAAGAGGGGGACGGAGGGGACCTTTCCGTTGCGCATCAATTGATAAATGATGCTCAGAAGCTCCTGGGTTTTCCCCAGGGCGAAGGCGGGAATGAGGACACAGCCCCCCGCGGCAAGAATCCTGGCCGCTTCCCGGGCGAAAGAGTCGACCTCCTGTTGACGGTTCCGAGAATGGTAGGCCGGGTCGTTTCCGTAGGTGCACTCCAGGACCAGGGTATCGATCCTCTCCTCTGGCAGGATCGCCCCGGGAATCAAGTCCTGCGCTTGCAGGGAAATATCCCCCGTATAATAAAGGTAACGCCTCCCCTGGCGGAAGAGGATTCCCCCCGCCCCCAAGACATGTCCCGCGGGCAAGAACCGGGCCTGAATCCCTCCCCGCAGATGGAGCTGTTCGCTGTAAATCTGCCTTCCCGGGGCGGAAGAACTGCGGGCGATTTTATAATCCAGCCCCATGATTTCCCCTTCGAGGGGCCAGAGGTCCTCATGCTCGAAGAAGGGATATTCCGCCAGTCCTTTCTCTTCCCGAAAAATATTCATCACCGTAACGGTATTGTGCAGCATCCGCAGGGCAATATCTTTCGTGGGCAGGGTGGCAAAAATGGGGGCTTGCGGGTGCCGGTGGTGGATGACCGGCAGGGACCCCACGTGGTCCAGGTGGGCGTGAGTTATGAAGACGGCCTCCAGCTCCCGTTCGATTCCATCGTAATCGGGAAGGCTCTCATACCCGAATTTTTTGGGATGGAGGCCGGCGTCCAGAAGAAGGGGAACCCCGGACAGGCTTAAGAGGTAGGAATTCGCCCCGATTTCCTGGCCGCCGCCGAGGACTGTGAAGGTCCAGGCCATTCCTCCCTCACCCGGGGTTTTTCACGGCAGCAGGAGGCCGATGATGCCGGTGATGATCCCCTCAAAGAGGGAGATGAGCGGGTTTAAGATGCCCAAATAGAGAAGGCCGATGATGATGAAAAACCCATAGGGCTCCAGGCGCATCAAGGTGTACTGGAATTGGGGGGAGGAAAAGCCCATGAGAATCTTGGACCCGTCCAGGGGCGGGATGGGAATCAGGTTGAAGGCGGCCAGCATGATATTGATCTGGGCCAAAAAAATGAGGAAGAGGGAAAACGCTCCGAAGGGAGCGGGATTGATCACCCGAAGGAGGAAAAGGGCGATAAAGGCCATGATGGTATTGGCCATGATCCCCGCGGCGGAAACCAGGATTAACCCCTTTCGCGGATCGTGGAGATTGTTGAAGTTCACCGGCACGGGCTTGGCCCAGCCGAAGCCGAAGAGGAAAAGCATGAGGGTGCCGATGGGGTCAAGATGCTTCATCGGGTTAAGGCTGAGCCGCCCCAGCCATTCTGCCGTGGAGTCCCCCATCTTCTTAGCCACCCAGCCGTGGGCCAGCTCATGGATGATGATGGAGTAGAGCAAGGGAATGATGAGGAGAAGAAAGGCAAAGGGATTCGAAAACAGAAGACGAAACAGGCCCATCGGTCAAACCTCGCGGCATTTTTCGTCAGTATCACACAATCAGGGATGAAATTCAACCGGATCTTCAATCAACCGGGCTAGAAAGGGAAGGGGGTAGTTTTGGGGCTCGCAAGGAGGCAAGAAAATACTGTTGTTCTTTAGTTGAATTGACCACTCCAGAGTGATTCCAGGAACTCTTTGAACGGAAGGATCAGCGCTTCTCCGACCTTTCGCCGGCGGGGCTCAAGGCTTACGCAGAGGTATCGCTTCAGTAATTTCTCCTCGGCCAGGGCTTGGAGGGATTTGATATCCTGGGGGGAAACGTTCTCTTTGGCCCTGACCTCCAAAGCGGTGTGGTCCCCGATGATGAAATCGACCTCGAACCCTGTGGTCGACCGCCAAAAACTCAGGGGCTCTCCCGAGGTATAGTGTCGGTAGCAGCAGAGTTCATGCATGAGGTAGGTCTCGAAAGCTTCTCCGAATTCCGGCGTGCCGGGGCGCCTTTCTCTCCCTTGAAGGGAAGCGAGGACACCCACATCGAAGAGGTAATACTTGGAGGATGCCAGGGGTTTCCTTTTCTTGGTTTTCCGCCAGGGCGGCAATTCAAAAAGAACCAGGGTGTCTTTGAGAATCTCAAAATATTCATAAACGGTCGTTCGGGGCACCTGAGCGTCGTTGGCCACGTTGGTGAAATTGACGATCGTCCCGTTGCAAAAGGCGGCCACCTTCAAAAACCGGCTAAAAGCGCGGATGTTGCGGGTGACGCCCTCGGCCATGATTTCCTGCTGCAAGTAGGAGCCTGCATAGGCTTCCAGGTCTGCGCGGGGGTCATCGGAAAAGTAGATGGGGGGCAGCAAGCCCCTATTCAGGGCTCGCCGCAAATCAAATCGTTCTCCCAGTTCCCGCCGGGTGAAGGGGTGAAGATATTTCGTTCTAGCCCGTCCCCCCAGGAGATTCACCCCTCCCCGCCGCAACTTTCGGGCGCTGGACCCGGTTAGAAGGAAATGAATGCCGCGGGCCTCCATGAGGCGGTGCACTTCGTTCAGGAGATGGGGAAGGCGCTGAATCTCATCGATCACCACCCAGCGTTCCCCCGTGTTTATCTCCTGCTCGATTCGTCCGGGATTTTGGCTCAGACTCAGGTAAACGGAAGTGTCCAGGAGGTCGTAAACCCGCACCCCCTCAGGGTACGGCGAATGAGCGATGTCTTGCTCGCCTGCCGGGGCCCAGAGAGAAAATGGGATCTTTTCCCCAGCAAGGCTTGAAGGTCCAATGCCCGCTCGATCCACTCCGCTTTTTGGCTGTCAAAATTATTGGCCATACGATTCGTCGTATATCGTTCCAAACGAAGCAATAATTGTCAATAAAAATGGGGAAGATTCCGGACGCCCCGGGGTGGATCGGGCAGGAGTCGCTCTGCTTCCTCCAGGACCACCCCGCTAAGGGGGGGGATTCGAGGAGCGTTACCCCTGCGGCTTGACGCTTTTCTTTTTGATCGCCCCTTTGAGAAGGGGGTAAAGAATGGAGAAGATCGCCGCAAAAAGAAAAAGGGCCGAAATCGGGTGGGTGAAGAAGATGGCGTAGGACCCGTTGGAGATGATCAGGGAACGACGAAAATGGGTTTCCACGAGGGGGCCCAGGATGATGCCCATAATCACCGGTGCTGCGGGCAGGTCCACATGTTTCATGAAGTAGCCGATGACTCCGAAGATCAGGGCGATGTAAACTTCGGTCACGCTGTTGTTGGTGGCATAGGTGCCGGTGATGGCAATCACCAGGATGAAAGGAAGGAGAATCGGGAAGGGGACCTTGAGCATCCGCACCCAGATGCTGATCAAGGGGAGGTTGATCACCAGAAGGAGAAAATTCCCCAAGTAAAGGCTGGCGATGAGCCCCCATACCAGTTCAGGGTTATTCTGGAATAGAAGCGGGCCCGGCCGCATCCCATAAAGCATCAGCGCTGCAAGGAGAACGGCGGACACACCGGTGCTGGGGATCCCGAGGGTCAACAGGGGAACCATGGCCCCTCCGCTGGCCGCGTTATTGGCGGTTTCCGGGGCCGCCACTCCCTCAATAGCCCCTTTTCCGAACTTTTCGGGGTGTTTGGAGACCCTCTTTTCCACCAGGTAGGAGACCACCGAAGCCAGGGTGGCTCCTCCTCCCGGCATGCAGCCGATCAAAAAACCGATCACCGTCGACCGGGCGATGGCCCATTTGCAATCGATCCAGTCCTTGACCGAGGGCAAGATCCCCTTGATTTTGTCCACCACCGGCCTCATGGCTTTGGCTTCGGCGGTGAGGAGGACCTCGGCGATGGCGAAAAGGCCGATGGCCACGGGCAGGAAACCGATCCCGTCCAAAAGCTCAGTTTTTCCGAAGGTGAAACGCTCCACCCCGCTGACCGGGTCGATTCCCATGGTCCCGAGGAAAATTCCGAAAGCGGCCATCAAGAGCCCCTTCAACACGGATTCTCCCAGGAGTCCCCCCAGGGTGCAGAGGGCCAGGAGGAGCAGGGAGAAATATTCGGGGGGGCCGAAGCTCAGGGCTACCCGCACCAGCGGTTTAGCCAGGACCATGAGCATGATCGTGGCGAACGTGCCCGCGATGAAAGAACCAAAGGCCGCAATCCCCAGAGCAGGCCCGGCCCTTCCCTGGAGGGCCATTTGATAACCGTCCAGGGTGGTCATGATGGCCGGCGCTTCCCCCGGGGTGTTGATCAGAATGGCGGTGGTGGAACCCCCGTACATCGCCCCATAATAAATTCCCGCCAGCATGATCATGGCGGAGGTGGGGTTCATGCCGAAAGTCATGGGGATCAGAATCGCCACCGCATTCATCACCCCCAGGCCGGGAAGAACGCCGGTCAGCGTGCCGATAAAGACCCCCAGGAGGCAGTAGAGGAAATTATGGGGCGCCAGAGCGATGGTGAATCCGTAGAGCAGGTTGTTGAGGACTTCCAGACCCCCTCCTTTAGAAATCCAGCCAGCCTTTCGGGAGCGGAGATTTTAAAAGTTTGTCGAATAGAATATAGATGGAAAGGGGAGTGAGGAGAGAGAAAGAGACGTTCATGATCCATCTCCCCCGGTTGAAATAAGCCAGCAGGGCAAAGGTTACGATTCCGGTGGACAGGAGATACCCTGCGGTTTCAATCATGATTCCATAAAGGAAACACCAGAACACGATCCAGAGAATCCGCTTCCACATGCGCTCCCCCCCCGCGGCCGAGGACGGCGTGGAAGGCCCCTTCAACCCTTGAAGCATCAGCAGAACGGAAAGCCCCCCCATGAGGAGAGCGGTGATCACCGGGAAGAAGAAGGGACCGGGGCCCGAGGTGTCCTGGGATGTTGGACTCCTCAGGACCTGGACCAGGATCGCTCCGCTGAGGAGGAGCATGATCAAACCGACATAGAAATCCTTCCTATGCATCACGATGTCCGCAGGAGAAGGCCCGCAGTCCTCCCCAGGCCCCTTGGCCTGGCCGATGGACTGCGGGCGATCGGCCGGTGGATTGTTCCATCGAAAAATCTATTTCTTCGAAACCCCCGCCTCGTCCATGATGGCCTTGGCGATCCGGTAATCGTTTTCCGCGTCCTTGAAAAATTCCTCCTTAACCAACCAGCCGTCCTCGAGCAGATTTTTCCTCAGGTAATCTTTCCATTCAGGAGTTTCCCGGACTTTCCCCAACACGGAGACCCAGAAATCGATGGCTTCTTGGGGAATGCCCGCGCGTCCCACGATGGACCGGGTCTGGGTGTTCACCACGTCGTACCCCTGCTCCCGGAAGGTGGGTTGGTCGGGGAAGAGAGGAGACCTCTTTTCGGTTGCTACCGCCAGGATCTTGACCTGCTTGGCATCGAGCTGCCCCACGCATTCGTTGGGATTCGCCCAGGCCGCCTGGATATGCCCTCCCAGGAGATTGGTCAAGACTTCCCCCCCGCTGTTGAAAGGCACATAACCAAATTCCTGCTTGGTGGCCTTGTTCATGGTGATGTTTCCGAAATGATCGGCGGCATAGGTCGCCGTTCCTCCTACCGAGATGGATTTGGGCCCCTTTTGTTTGATGGCTTCGACCAATTCCTTGACATTTTTATAAGGGGCGTCGGCCCTGACGATGAGCAGGTTGATGTCGCTGACCAACCGGGCGATGTAGGAAAAGTCCTTGCGAAAGTCCCATTTGGCCTTTCCCTCGATTTGCTGGGAAACCGTTCCCAGGTCAAAGCACGTAAAGGTGTAGCCGTCCGCCGGCTTGGAGAGGCAATAGGCCTTCCCGATGGCTCCTCCCCCGCCGCCCCGGTTGATGATGTTGATCGGCTGGGGTACCAGCTTGTACTGGCTGATGATTTTTTCGATGTTGCGGAACATGATATCCGTCCCGCCCCCCGGCGAGTAGGGGACGATGATTTCGATCGGTTTCGTGGGGTACTTCCCCTGCCCCAGGGCCAATCCCGCGAAAATTCCCAAAATCAGCGCTCCCAGGAAAACGGTCATCACAGCCTTCTTCATCTTTACCCTCCTTTTTTCCTTCATGTTGGTTTTCTCCCCCAAGCGCCGGCTGGCCGGTCGCCCCCTACGAGATTGAAAAGATCATGCCGCCGCCATCTTTTTGAGCAGCTTGGCGGCCCGGTAGGGATTGAAAATGCCGCAGCCGCAATGGCGCCCCAGCTCGTCGGCAGCGGCCTCGGCGGTCTTCTTTCCTTTCTTGACCTCCTCCACCATGGCCTTGATGAGGTTGGAAGAGATCATGGCATGGCCGCACATGGTGTGGACCTCCAAAACGGGTTCCGGGGGGAGCCTTTGGGTGTTGCCGTGAATTCCCAGCGAATGCTCCACGGTATGGAGGTGGATCCCCAGCTTGCCGCAGCAGCCCTTCACCTCGTCATACAGTCCCGAAACCACGGTGGAGAGGCCCAGATCGGCCTCTTTCAATTCCTTGATGAATCGGGTCAGGGTTTCTTTGTCCCTGAAGACCGCATGCCCGACCAGGCATCTTTTCTTCTTGAGGTCTTCCAGGCGGAAGGTGTATTTATTGCCGGTCATGGCCTCGCCGAAATTCTCGATCTTATACCGGGAGCAAATGTCCCAGAGCTTCTGGAATTTGGGTTCCGACCCCTGGACGTTGATTCCCTGGGCGGCCATGACCAGGACCACGTAATCTTCTTGAAGGCTCGGTACATCTCCTTTTCGGTGCAGGGTGTGAGTCATCCTACTCCTCCTTGGCCAACGGGCGGCCGAAGCCGAGGTTGTTTTTGGTATTGGGACGAGGAGTGAAACCCGCCTTTTGAGCGATGGGCAGGGTTTCGATCTCCCCTTGGGGTCCCACTTTGCAGATAAGGTCCAGCGAAAAAACCGTGTCCAGCTTCGGGGCAGTTTCCTTGATGACCCTAAGCAGGGTTTCCAGTTTGTTCATCTCCACGTCCACCTCGATAATGGCTGACAGGACCTTTTCGTTCAGGATGTCCTCCCGAAGCTTGCCGGTCTCCTTATCCATCATCAGAAAGGTCACCGGGTTTTTCGGCTCGAAGGTCACGCCCACCTTGGCCACGGCCTGTGCCAGGATGTCCACGTCCCTGAAACGGGTTCCCACCCCGGGCCTGCCCAGTTCCATGGCCACTCCGGCGTGTCCCCGGCGGATTCGGCCGGTCACTTCGTTGGTTTTCATCTCTTCCGTTCCCCGTCCCGGGATCCCCGTGTCCTTGTGGACCGTCAGGGGATCGCTGAAGGCTCCCCGCAGGGAGCGGGGAAATTTGAGCTCCACCCGCTCGATGGCGTCGGTCGGGCACACGTTCGCCCGGTAACAAACTCCGCATTCCACGCATTCATCCGGGTCGATGACGCTGATGCCCTTTTCCTTCTCCAGATGGATAGCTCCCACGGTGCAGTATGGGATGCAAGCCTCGAATCCCGTGCACTTTTCCGGATCAATCTTCATCCTTCTCCTCCCTTGATTTCCTACCCAATAGGCGCTTATCGCCTCATTCATATAAACATGTTGATAAGAAAACAGTATCCGCTCTGCCAGGCAGCCGTAGGGGCGATTCATGAATCGCCCCTACGGCTTGGGCGCTTACCTTCTCATCGGTCGGGAGAATTTCCCGGCCGAGTGTAAATGGAATCGTGCCCCCAACCTTCTGGTGGAAGCAAATTATACCAAATTTACTCCTGACTTTCCTTTTCCAAAATCAACAACTCTTTGGCCCTTTCCTGGTTGAAAATTCCGCAGGGGCACAGCTCGGCGAATTCCTGGCTGGCCTTCTCGGGGGAGAGGTTTCCTCCCCTTACTCTCTTGCGGGCCTGGGCCACGAAATCGTCGGGAATCATATGATGGCCGCACATGGTCGTGATGGCCAGGGTATCCTCATCGGCCAACAGCTCTTTTTTGCCAAAAACCCCAAGGGAGTAGTTTATGGTATGGGGCTTCACCCCCGCTTCACCGCAGGAATCGAAAACCTGCTCCAGCAATCCGGATAGGATCACGCAGAACCCGAGATCAGCTTCCTTTATCTTCTTCAGGAAATTCGTCACCTGGTCCCGGGAGGTGAATACCCCCCGGATCCTCGATTTCTCGGTAAGCTTCTCTTTGATTTCGGCCACGGAAACGCTCACGATAGGGCCGGACTTTACGTCGCCCCAGTTTACCGACCCTACTTCTTCGATGACCGCAATGGCCTTGCGGAGCCTTTCGACCAAGTTTTGGTCATTGACCCCTTTCACGTGATACAGGAGCCAGACAAAGTCCTTCTCTTGAAGTTTTCCACAACGATGCAAGCTGTGGGTCATATTGGGTCTCCTAAAAAAACCATAAGGGGTTAGTGGGAAGTGGTGAAACGCTTTGGCCCCTTACGCCTCACGATCTCAGTGGCCTTCCGAGGCCCACGTTCACCTTCCCTCGCTTCGGCCTCTCCAGGCCATGCTGCCGCAGGGTCTGGAAGAGAGGTTCGTCGCCATCGCCGACGGCCATGGAAACGATCCCCAGGCTGAAGACGGTATCGATCTCCTTTTCCACCTTCAAGAGGGCTTCCAGAACCGGCCCGAGCTGCCCTCTTTTGCAAGTTCCCTCGATGATCACGGATAAAACATGGACCGGGAGATATTCGTCCCGAATTTTTCCGGTTCGGATGTCGGTCATCAACCCGGAAAGAGGGGTTTCTTTCGGGCTGGCGAACCGGACCCCGGCGCCGGCCACCGCCATGGCCACCTTTTCCACGTCCCGCATGTAGGTGCCCACGCCGGGCCTTCCCATGTCGATGCAAATCCCATAGGTATCGGGGGTAAATCTCCCCGTCACGTCGTTGGTCTTCGCTTCCTCCGTGCCCCGCCCGGGTACGCCCGTTCCTTCGCTGGTGACCGTGGGATCGCTCAGGACGTGTTTAAACACGTCCCCCGGAGTGATGAGCGGGGTGGGCTCGAAGCAATCCTGCGGGCATACTCGGTTGCGATAACAAACCCAGCACTCCACGCATATTTTTTCATCCACGACCGCCACGTCATCCTGCATGGAGATGGCGCCCACGTTGCAATAAGGCAAACAGGTTTCGCATCCAATGCATTTCTCGGAATCCACCTTCATACTTTCCCCCAATAAAAAGCGGCAGCCTCCCGGTTTTGGGAGAGATTTTGCCGGACTTTTCAAAACCCTTGGAGGGGCGACCCGGCGGGTCGTCCAACCGGGCTTCGGTTACAGCCGGCTTACGGTATAGAGAGGAACCAGGTCTTTCAGCATTTCCGCGGACCTGCAGGGATTGAAGATCCCGCAACTGCAGGGGGCCGCGGCGAGCAGGCTGGCTTCCCAGAAGTCGAGTTTTCCCGTTTTGATCCTGCGGATCAGGTCCCGGATGAGCCGGGGGGACACCATGCCATGCCCGCACATGGCGGTGAACTGGCGGATGTCCGCCGGCGGAAGACGGTCCGTTTTTCCATGGATTCCCAGGGAAAGGTTGACGGTATGGGGATCGATGCCGAGTTCCGCCGAAATTTCCCGGACCCGGTCGATGACTCCGCTGACCACGATGGAAATCCCCTCGTCCATTTCCTTGATTTTGGCCAGGGTGTCTTTGATCTTTTCCCGGCCTTCCAGCACGCAGAAAATCTTGGCCCCGTCTTTAATGCTGTTCAGGATTTCCTCCTGGGAAACGGCGAGGTACATGTTCCGCCGGAGGGTGGTCACGAGGAGATTGGCCGGACCCTGGTGGAAGAGCATCTCTCCGAGGCGGCGGACCTTGGGTCCGCTGCCGTCATAGTTAAATCCTCTCGCCGGGTAAACGAAAAGAACAAACTCCTTTTCCAGCAGGTCCAGGGGCCCTTCACGGTGCAAGCTGTGAGTCATGGGTCTTTCCTCTTATTGGCCCTTCCCAGGCCCATGTTGATTTTGGCATTCGGCCGCCAGGTGTAGCCTTCGGCCTCAATCGGGTCGAGCACTTCCCGCGGGATGGTGAGCCCCGGCCCGACCCGGGTGTATACGTCCACCACGAAGACGCTGTCCACTTCCTTGGCCGCTTCTTTGATGGTCCGAAGAGCCAGGCCGAGTCGATCGGGCGTGATCTTGAATTCCATGATCGCGCTCAGGACCTTCTCTCCCATGAGCTCCGGCTTCAAGTCCCCGGTTTCATAGTTCTGGATCATGTCGTTGAAGGGGTTTTCGGGTTCGATCTGGGTGAAGCCGGCTTTGGCCATGGCCCGGGTGACCTTTTGAATGTTGGTCAGGTCCATTCCCAGGGTGGGCCTGCCGAATTCGATGGCCATGCCCACTTCCCCGGGCAGGACCCGGTTGATGACATCGTTGCTCTTCGACTCTTCCGTTCCCCGCCCCGCGATACCCGTAAGCTTATGGGTGGCGTTGGGGTCGCTGAAGAATTTCCGCAAGGCCCGGGGGTAATCGTACACAAAGGGCGATTCCTCGATGGCCTCCACCGGGCAGACCTCGGACCGCAGGCAGGTCCCGCACTCGTAACAAACCTCCTGGTCCACGGCGCTCTTCAGCTCTTCGAAATGAATGGCGCCAACCGGGCAGTAGGGTTGGCACCGGCCGCAGCCGACACAAAGGTCTTTGCGGATCAGCATGGCTATTTTCCCTCTCCGGAAATGACCCTAGCCCTCCTGCGCTCCAGGCCGCGCTCCGACAGGCCGCGGGGAAGAAAGCCGAAGGAAGGCCTGATGAGTCTGGAAATCTCTGGGGCAGGGTCTTTGCCCCCGATCATGAAGTGATGCATGGGTCCCGCGCCGGTGATATCGCCCACCAGAGCCCCTCCGGCAATCCGGCCCTCTCTAAGAAAGATTTGCCGAAAGATGCCTTCGCCGGGAAGCGCGTAGGAGACCTCCTCGGACCCTTCCTCGAAGGCCCCCAGCATGGTGAGGGACAATCCCTGGAGGTTCATGGAATTCACCCGGGTTAATGTCTTGAGAGGAACCGGCTGAGCGCGATACAGGTTCACCGCGGCCAGCTTTCCCTGGGAAACGGCCTGCGGCCAAGTCCAGGGAGTGAATCTCCTTCCACCCGGGGTGAAAATCGTTACCGCGTCCCCGGCCGCAAATATCCGGGGGTCCCTGGTCTGCAGGGCCTGAGAAACCCGAAGTTTTTCCTCCTCCAGCAATCCCGAGCCATTCAAAAAGGAGACATTGGGAGCCGAACCGATTGCCAGGAGCAGGGTATCGCAAGGAATCCATTGCCCGCCGGTTTTCACTCGGGCGATTTTTCCCCCCTCTCCTTCTGCCGCCTCGAGGCTCCCGCCCAAGAAGAGGTCGATCCCCATGCTGCGGAAATGGTTTTCCACATAGCTGGCAGGCTCCTCCCCGAGCGCCTGCGGAAGGAGACGGTTCTCCTTTTCCACCACCGCGACCTGAAACCCGCCGGACCGGAGGTAGGCCGCCGTCTTGACTCCCACGAGCCCGCCGCCCAGGACAACGATCTTTTGCTCCTTGGCAATCCAGCCGCGAACGCTCCGGGCGTCGGGCAAATTGCGCACCGGAAAAACTCCCCTCAGGCCGTCGGCCCCCTCCAGGCGAGGAATGATGGGCCGGCCCCCCGGCGCCAAAATCAGCCGTTCGTATTCGATTTCTTCCCCGTTTTCCAGGCGAAGGGTTTGCCTATCCCTGTCCAGAGATTGGACCTTCGCCCCGGTTTTCACTTGCAGCCGATGGTCCTCCCCCGGCTTGAATAGGAAGAGCTTCTCTTCCTTGACTTGCCCGGCCATGTACAGGGGGAGAAGAGGCCGGCAGTACCCGGCGTAGTTCTCCCCTTCGACCAGGGTAACCGATTTGTGCGGCCAGCTCTCCCGGCATTGAAGGGCCGCGTGAATACCCGCAGGCCCGCTGCCGACGATTACGATCCCCATAAAAGACTTCCTAGCGTTACGGGTTTCGGGTTTCGTGATTGTTTAGCTATTTAAAAAGGCCTCCCCCAAAATCCCTCCCGTCCTCCCTTTTTCAAATCGAGGAGATCTTTTTTTATTGATTCAAATAAAAAAAAGCGAAAATCCCCCCTTTTAAAATGGGGGACCAAGGGGGATTTCTAGGATCCCTCGCATATTGGGAACTCTTTTCCCTTTTGGCGAAACAGTTGCCGGGTTTCAAGTTTCGAGTAAAAACCCAAAACCTGAAACCCGGAACTCGAAACTCGAAACGATTATTTTAAAAACCAATCCAGAATTTCATCCGCCTGAGCGGGGTGATCGAAGTGAGTCAGGCTTCCCCCCGCGGCCGCCAGCCTCTCCTGGAGGAGGTTCCGGACTTTTTCGCTTCCCCACAAGGGTAGGGGAACCGCCATGCCGACCCTGAGACCCAGGCAGGCCAACCCCAAAGCCATGGCCAGGTCCTGGCAGCTTTTCAATCCCGTAAAACAAATCCCCTTGACCTCCTTCAACCTGCCGGAGGAGGCCAGAGCCTTCAAAGCCAGAACCGGTCCCCGTTTCCCTCCGAGGATTTGAACCGGCCGCTTCGTCTTTTCAGAGGCAAGGCCCTTTTTGATCATCCATAGTCCACCATCCCCCCACCCTGCCACCGCAAAACCTTTGCCCAGTAGGGCGGGAGTGACTTCCGTCGGAATCCAACCCAGGGGATGGCAGGGATGATCCGCTCCTCCCAGCACGGCAATTTTCTTGGCAGGACCTTGCCGGAAAGATTCTTCCAGATGCGAAGGAGCGACGACAACCTCGGCTTCTTCCACCCAAGAGGGTTGCAGCTGCAAAACGGCTTGAAGGCCCGGGGGTTTTTTCTCCCCTGCTTTTTGTACCAGACCCCGGATGGTTTTGGGATCGATGGATGAAGCTGCGGGTATATTCAAAGTGCGGCAGAGTTCGATAATGGAAGGATCGGTCCCCGGCCCGGCGATCAGGCCGTTGATTCTGCCCGAGATTAGGACCGATTCGGCCTCCCCCGAGGTGCAGGTAAAGGGCAGGCAGCCTGCGTCCAGGGGAATGAATTCGCCCAGGGAGAGGACCTGTCCGTTATCGGGATGGATTCTATCCACCTCGGCCAAAAGCGATTTCAGAAACTCCGATGAAGGCCGGCCGCAGACTCCGATGTTGATCTCCTTTTGGGCAAGAAGGCCATAGCCGACCTTCAGGGGTAGAGATTTTTTCCGTGCATCGGATGCCGGGCCCTTCAGGAGCCAGGCGACGGTCAGAAGGGCCAGCCGCAGCGCCTGCCGAATCAGACTTTCGGGAGACTCCATGGGGCGGTTTAAAAGGGCTGCCGCCCGTTGGGCCTCAGCTGGGGAAGTTCGGTCTCCCCCCAAGTTTTTCAGGGCGCGAGAAACGGCATCTTTCAGAGCGGGAGGCCAGGAAGGTTCGGAACCCCCCTTTTCCTCCGGCATCGCCTCCATTGCTCCGCTGAGAGCGAGTCGAAGGAACAACGCCGCGACCATCCCATCCCGGTCCAGCCCGCAGAACCCCTGCTCCGCTCCCCGTCCGAAGGGGTCGATGCGGCAAGGGCCCTGGAGGCAGCCATAAGGGCAACTCAGCCCGACTCGTAAAAAGCCGTCCTGGGGTTGAAGTTTTTCGAACCGATCCCAGCTCAGCTTGAGCCCTCTTTGGTACGCGGACTTCAGAAGCTCTTGACCGATGGGGTCCACGGTTTTTACCTGAATCGATTCCATGAAAATCCTCCAAGGTTATATCCCCAATCATTTCAAATCGAGCAAAAGCATTCCACCGGCTTTAACCCTGCCTATTTTTTGGGTCACTTCTTTCCGCCGATGCCCGAAGGCATTATCGAACTCCTCCACATCCACCAGTTCCAGGGCCTTGCAGGGGCAGACTTCGACGCAAACCGGGTTATCCATGAAGGCGCAACGGTCGCATTTCAGGGCGATTTTCCGGTCCGGCCAGGGATAGATTACTCCATAGGGACAGAACATCGTGCAGGTCCAGCAGGCGATGCAGCGGTCTTCCTGAACGATCACCAGGTTGGACTTGGGCTCCCGGGTTAAGGCCCCGGTCAGGCAGGCATCGATGCAGGGGGCGTTGAGGCAATGGCGGCACTGCAGGGCCATGGGCAACTGATTGCTTCCTTCCACGCGGACGCGCGACCGGGGCCGGGGAGATTCCTGTACGGCTTTTAGGAGAGTTTTCCCATCGCTTCCCCTTTCCGCCGCGCAATAAAGCTCACAGGTCTTGCATCCGGTGCACCGATCCAAATGGACGCCGATGACTTTCATAAAGCTCCCCTATGAAAAATAAATCCGAAATTCGAACCTCGAAACCCGAAACAAACCCGAAATCCAAACATCCAACAATCGAACATCATTTTTGATGAACTCGTAAAAGGTCTTCTAAGTCGTCACCCTTCGCGGTAGGGACACCGGTCGCCCGGCGCCCCCCGCACAGATCCGTACGTGAGGCTTTCCCTCATACGGTTCCTGCCTCGGGTCGGACGCCTCGGAATCTAGGAAAGTAGGGATGGCTAAGATAGGGCTCGGGTATCCACTTTTCAACCAAGCGGCGCAGCCGTTCCACCGTGACGGTTGTCCTCTGGCTTCTGCGCCGAAGCGCCTTCCACCAGAGCCAACCCAGACGGAAGCGGAAGGCAGCGACCGACGGTCGGTTCCCGGGCACCCCGTAATAATTGATATGCCCGCGCATCACCGCCTGCAGGTAACACCCCTGCTCCGGTACCGGCGAATGCATTTTGCTCCGAAGCGTCGCATACACTTCCTTCAGCTTGGCCTGCCACTTCTTACGCATCGTCTGCCGGCACACCTCGAACCTCCCCGCTTTATTGGTCCCGCAGCTATGGGTAAAACCAAGGAAATCGAAAGTCTCGGGCTTCCCCTGGCCCCTGCGGTCTCGATCCTGAACGGCGAACCGTCCAAACTCGATCAGCCGGGTCTTGTCCGGATGCACCTCCAAGCCGAACTTCGCCATCCGCTGCTGAAGATCGCGCTGGAATTGCTCGGCTTCCGTCCGATGCTCGAATCCCAAGATGAAGTCGTCGGCGTACCGCACGATCACCACATCCCCCTTGGCACGCTTCGTCCTCCATCGCTGGACCCACAGGTCGAGCGCGTAGTGAAGATAGATATTGGCCAAAAGCGGACTGATACTTCCGCCCTGTACCGTCCCTATCTCCCTGCACGTGTGCTCCCCGTCTTCCAGCACACCGGCCCTGAGCCATTTCTGGATCAGCCGCACGATGCGCCGGTCCCCGATCCGATGCTCGATGAACTTCACCAACCAGTCGTGTCGAAGGGTGTCGAAAAACGACCGCAGGTCGGCGTCGAGCACCCAGTTCACCTTCCTCGTCAACAGGGCCGTCCGGAGAGCTGCCAGCGCCTGATGCGGGTCTCGCCCCAGCCGGAACCCGTACGAGAAACCGAAGAACTCCGCGTCGTACACCGCCGTCAGCACCTCACTGGCGGACCTCTGGACGATCTTGTCTTCCATTACGGGAACACCGATCGGCCGCCGTCCTCCGTCCAGCTTCGGCACATAGGCCCGCTTGACCGGAAGAGCCCGGTACGCCCCTCGTCGCAGCCGATCGGACAGGTCTCGAAGGTTGGCCTCCAAATCCTCCCCGTAGCTGCGCCACGTCTCTCCATCGACCCCCGGAGCCGCCTCCCTCGACAACGCGAAGTAGCTCTCTCGCAAGCGATCGATGTCGTACACGTGGTGAAAAAGCGCGGTGAGCCGTTGCTTCCTATCTCTCCTGACTGCCTCGCGTACCCGCTCCAGCGCACTTTGCGCACTGACCCGGCCCTGTGTCCGGAGCACGTTTTGCTCTCGCGAGTTCCCCTTGGCCAGCCCCCTTCCCTCCACCCCCTCCGCCACCGCTTCACCGGCTTTGTTCGGGAGCTTCGTCGGTACTA
>JACAEW010000039.1 GCA_013388675.1 Syntrophaceae bacterium
GTCTGGCCAACAAACTGGCTGAATTAGAAGGAAAGATTGAAACGCACGATGAGGCGATTAAATCCCTTGTGTTGGCCTTCCGCCAGTTGATGGCGGCGCCGGAAAGGCCGCCCAAGAAAATCGGTTTCCAGTTAAAAGAAAAAAGAGCCTCGTATGATCGTAAATAGATTTTCTCAGTCCGCATGGCGAAGCCCTGTTATTATGGCTCGGCATTCAGCACTCAGTCCTGTTTTATGGATTTTGGACCCAAGACCTATGACCTAGAACCCAGTATTTCCTTTGCGCCCTTTGCGCCTTGGCGTGAGGAGATTGGACGATTTCATGCGCCACAGCTTTAAAGTCATGCACGACGAGCTTTACACGGTAAAGGTCCGAATATCCCCCGGCTGGGCTCGATGGGTAGGGGAGAAGATCTGGCACGAGAGCCAAAAGACCCGAAAGATGCCTGACGGCAGCATGGAAATGAGCTTCCAAGTGGCCGGCCTGGAAGAGATCAAGCGCTGGATATTGAGCTTCGGCCCAGAGGCTGTTGTCTTGGAGCCGGAAAAGCTCAAGGAAATGGTTCGCAAGGATCTATCCAGGAATTTAGCTCAGTATTCAACGCGATCTATCTCCATTAATCTAATAAAAGAGATAAGAGGAATGTGATCGATGCCTCATCCGTCAGGGGTGGAAAGCAGAAGGGCAAAATGACAGGTTTTAGCCAAGAAGAAAACCCCGCCATTTGCCACTTCAGGGCCGCTCGGTTCTTGTTTGACCTCCAAGCAATAACCCCAATCCGTGTTCCCGAATATAAAGGAGCCACTTTCCGGGGAGGCTTCGGGTATGCCTTCCGCAAGGTGGTTTGCGCCCTGAAGAACAAGGAATGCCGGGATTGCCTTTTGAAAGAGAAGTGCATTTACTCCTATGTTTTTGAAACTCCTCCCCCTTCGGATACCCGGATCATGCGCAAGTACCCGGCGGCCCCCCACCCGTTTGTCCTATGCCCGCCGCTCGAAGATGACCGGATCTATGAACCGGGGGAATTCTTTCGGTTCCACCTGACTCTCATAGGGAAGGCCATCGATTATCTCCCCTATTTTATCTACTCGATCGAGGAATTGGGAAAAATGGGATTGGGGAGGGGGAAGGGGAATTTCTCCCTCGAAGAGGTCAGGGTTGTCCAATCCGAAGGGGCTTCAGAGGAAAAGGGTTCAGAGCAATCAATATATTCGGGAAAGGAAAAAATTCTCCGCCCGGGATTTCAATACTCTAATCTTTCTATAAAGCCTTCTGCTTTGCCGGCATCCGGTTCTCCGATCCATTTCCTATTCCTAACCCCCACTCGCCTAAAATTTCGGGAAGAACTGACCTCGGAGCTGTCGTTCCATGTTTTTTTTCGCAGTTTGCTCCGGCGAATTTTTCTTCTTTCTTATTTTCATTGCGGAAAGCCGCTGGAGGTGAATTTTCGGGGCCTGATTAAAGAAGCGGAATCGGTGCAGACATTAAAAGACAATCTTTATTGGCGGGACTGGGAAAGATATTCGACCCGTCAGGAAAACCGCATGAAATTAGGCGGGTTTATGGGAAGGATTGCCTTTTCCGGCGACTTGAAACCTTTCTGGCCGTACCTCATCCTCGGGGAATTGGTTCACGTGGGCAAAGGATCGAGCTTCGGTCTGGGGAAATACGAAATCTTAAATAAGATTCAAGATTCAAAATTCAAAAACGAACCCGGCAAATTTTGAATCCTGGTTTTCAAACACCATCATTATATTGAATCTTGAATTTTAAATACTTTGGCAACTTAGGGGGAATGGGAAAATGAATTCGACGCGAAAATATGAAATGATTGTCGGCGGGCTTGTCCACGACGCCGGAAAGTTTTTTCAAAGAGCCACTTCCTCCGACTCGGAGCTGAGCAGAATCAGCAAAGGTATGGAAAATATGATTTGCCCTTCTTTCCAGGGCCGATATACCCATCGACATGTCCTTTTCACCAATGAATTTTGCGACCGTTATTTAATAAATTTGCCGAGGGGATTGAACAAGGAGGTTATAACCAACCTGGCCTCCTATCATCACCGTCCTGGAACCGCTGAACAGGAGATCATTCATAAGGCGGATATGCTTTCTTCGGGCATGGAAAGGGAGGAAGACGAGGAATATGCAGGCGGGCCGACCGCGTTCAGGAAGATCCGCCTGCGCCCGGTTATCAACGAGGTCCGGATCCAAGGGCAGGCTTTGCCGGAAAAAGGAAGCGGGTGGGCTTACCTCCTAACGGATTTGCATCCCGAAAAACCGTTTCCTTTTCCCCTCAAGGACGAGTGGGGGACTTCAGGCGGGGATTTGACGGGCGAATATAGGGGCCTTTGGGAAGGATTCATAGCAGCATGGGGCGGGAATCGGGTAGCCGATCCATGGGGATATGTCAACAGATGCCTTGGGATCCTCGAACACTTCACCTGGTGCATACCATCGGCGACCAATGTTTTTCCGGATATTTCTCTCTATGACCACCTGAAGACGACGGCGGCGATTTCCGCATGCCTTGCCGAGGCTGGCAATTCTCCGGAGCCCTTTCTTCTGGCGGTCACCGATTTCGCGGGCATTCAAAACTACATTTATTCCATCCGCAGCGGCGCCGGTGGGCTGGCGAGGCGGTTGAGAGCCCGGTCTTTTTTTGTAAGCCTTTTGGGCGACTCTTTGGTTTACAGAGTCCTGAGGAGTGTCGATTTACCCTTGACCAATTGCCTCATCTCTTCGGGCGGAAAGTCCTACCTTCTTCTTCCCAATACGCAGAAATCTAGTGAGGTTTTGAGTCAGGTTAGGGAGGAGATGGATCGCTGGTCAATCAAGGAAACCCGTGGGGAAATCCGAGTCAATATCGCCTCGGTCCCGATTTCCGTGGGAGGGCTGAAAGATTTTTCATCCTCCTTGGACGAGGCGAGCGAGGCCCTGAGAAGGGAGAAAGAAAAACCTCTGAAATCTTTCTTACAGGCCGGCGGTAAATGGATTGACTTTGGGGAGATTTTGGAGCCGCTGGCCATTCCGGATGAGGGCGGGCTATGCGATTCCTGCCAAAAGAACGGCGGGGTCATGAGAGATGTCCGGGGAAAGCCGGTTCCGGTCTGCGATCGGTGCCATGAAGACCAGGAAATCGGGAGGATTTTGCCCAAGGCCCGGTTTGTTGCTTTTTACGGCGGGAAAGAGGGATGCTTCGA
>JACAEW010000067.1 GCA_013388675.1 Syntrophaceae bacterium
GGGTTATCCCTGTTTAAGCTGGGATTTCGTTTTAGGCGAAGGGTTCGGGGACCGGTGCCTTGGGGAAGCCGGGCCAGGGCTCCGGAACCCCGGATTTTTCCCGCCGAGGCTGTCCCGCCTCGGGCGGGATGCCACCCCGGGCCTGTGCGATGGAGTCGTTTGGGCCCTTTTTTACAACTCGATTTGGAGAAGACCCTCTTTTTCAATGGCTTGATCCAGATCGCTGATAAACCGTTCCGCCAATCCCAGCCACTCTCTGATTTTTTCCTCTTCGAATTGGACAAAATCGGCGTAATCCCCTTTTTGTCGAAAATCGAACATCCGCGAAAAGAATCGACCCGATTCCACACTAACTTTGCCCGTCCTGACAAAATGCTCGTTAAATAGAGGTCTTATGCCGGTATGCCTTGCCATGGAAAGACCCTTGGTTATGAGAAGAGCAAGACTTCATAAAAAAGGGCCTGGTAGATTCGATTCACTGCTGAGAATAGTCCTCCCGCGCGGAATAGAATTCGGGCATCTTCAAGCGTCTCCCTTGATTTTTCCCTCCGGTATCGAATTAAATCCTCATTCATACCAAGAGGCCTTCTCGATGGATGTTCTTATACAGCGGCATGGTCGCCGCACGGTCCGAGTACCAAAAATCCTTAGAATAGACGATTGTCCCGATAACCAGTCCGTATTCCAATTCGATGTCATAGGCCATATCAAAAACCTGTTCTTCGATGGCATTCGTGACCGAACCGGGCAGGACGACCAATAGATCGATATCCGAGTGCTTGTGATAATCCCCCCGGGCCACGGAGCCGAAGACCCGAAGTTCAACATCCTGGCCGAATCGTTTAATCAGTTCTTTCTTAAATAATTGAATTGCCTTTTTTATTTTCCCTTGGGTCATGTTCGGTCCTCTGAGGCTCTTTTACCATAGAAATTCAATGATAACAATAGAACCGAAGCTATCATTGGTTTAGGGGGCCGGCAGATGCATAGTTATAATGTCCAACAAGACATGCTTACCAGGTTCAACCGATCATTTGCCGGGTCCGGTCCAGGCATTCCGCCGCTTCCCGGGCCATAGTGTCGAGGAGTTCCCGGCAGGTCAGGACCTTTTTGATAAGGCCGATGGATTGACCCACCATGAGGGGGGCGCTTTCCACGTTTCCTTCCTCCCAGGCTTCCTTGATCCGCTCCCCGCCCATTAAGGGGATGAGTTCCTGGAGCCCACCGCCCCTTTCTTCGATGGAGAGAATCTCTTCGATGACCTTATTCTTGATGGCCCGTCCCTGGAGGCCGATGGATTTGCCGAATAAAACCGTTTCGAACTCCTGTCTGCGGATCAGTTCGTTCTTGATGTTTTCGTGGACCTGGCACTCCTCGGTGGCGACGAAACGGCTGGCCATCATGACCCCCTGGGCCCCCAGGGTCAAGGCGGCGGCCATGGTTCGCCCATCGGCGATTCCGCCCACGGCCACCACCGGGATCTTGACCGATTCCACAACCCGGGGAATCAGGACCATCGAGGTCACATCATCGTTCAAGGGATGTCCCCCTTCCTCGATGCCGGCGGCATAGACCCCGTCGTACCCCACCTTTTGGGCATGGAGAGCATGGCGAACCGAACCCACCTTGTGGAAAAGCTTCACCCCTGCTTTTTTTAGCCTTTCGATGGTCTCCATACCGGCAGCTTTGTCCACGGGCATACCGGAGAATTCGATCCCCGAAACTTTTTCCTCGGCGCAGACTTTGTAATACATACGGTAATGCTCCGGGGTCAGCCGTATGGAGGGAAGAAGGGTGATGTTTACCATGAAGGGTTTGTCGGTGAGGCGGCGGGTCTCCTGAATGGCGCCCCGGAATTCTTCTTCCGTAGTGTAATTTCCGGCGGTCAGGTTTCCCATCCCCCCGGCATTCGAAACGGCGGCGCACAAGGGAGGTTTGCACAGCCACATCATGGCTCCGCAAATAACGGGGTATTTAATTCCGAACATTGCGGTGACGGCGGTCTTGAACATGGGTTCCTCCTGGGAAAACGGGGGGCTAGCCGGGGTGCAGGGTAAAGATATTCGGAATATCCGATAAAAGTCAACCGGAAATCATCTCAACCAATATTCACTTTTTTTCCTGAAAGAGCCGCCTTCAGCCTTTTTATGATTTCATCGACGAAGTCGCTTTCCAACCAGTCGGCCAGGCGATGGCGGCGGTACAGGCCGATGGTCTTGTTGAGGTAATTCATCCGGTCCACCAACACGGAATCCACATAGGGGCTTATTCTTCCGGCAAGTTTCTCCGGATTCTGGGGCAAAAGCGGACCGATGAAGGCATAGGTGCTGATTCCTCGATCATGGATTTCTTTTAGCGCCTGAATCCGGGCGTCCAGGGGCGGAGTTGCGGGCTCAAAAATTTTCTTGATTTCGTCATCGTCGGTCGTGATGGTAATCCCTACCTCCATTTCATCGAACTGTTCAATCAAATCCAGGTCCCGAAGGATGAGGGGGGACTTGGTCAGGATTCCCACGGGAAATTCGTGCCTCAATAGGATTTCCAGGCAGCGACGGGTCAGCCCGTATTCCTTTTCCAGAGGCTGGTAGGGATCGGTGACCGAGCTGAGCATGACATATCCCCTGGCGGTCCTCTTTATTTGCCGATCGAGGACCTCCGGGGCATTCACCTTGACGTCCACGAAGGCCCCCCAGGGCTCGGTATGCCCCGTGAATCTTTTCATGAAGGCGGCATAGCAGTACTTGCAGCCATGGGCACATCCGACATAGGGGTTCAGGCAGTAATCGACCCCGGGAATCCCTGATTTCGAAAGAATGGACTTGACCTGCTTTTCCCGGACCATGACCGCTCCTCTTGGATTCCCCCGAGTTATATCGCCGATCTGGCCAAGGAGGGGGAGCCACCGTCTCCTGCTCCCCAATTACCATAGAATGGGCTTAAACCCTTATCCCTTTTGAATCCCTGCGGGGAAACCTGTTTTTTCTCCTTGACGCGAATTTATCTCTAAGGATAAACTATTTTCTACGCAAAAATTAAGGGGCCTGCCAAAAATAAAATCGCGATAAGAATTTTTTGGGAAAGGAGATGGGAAATTGAGGAATCGAGCTTGGAAGGTTGCGGTGGTCGCCGTCAGTATCAGTTGCTTCGCCATTCTGGGCATCGCTTTTGCCCAGGCGAAGAAGGTCGGGGGAGGGGACATTAAATTTACGCCCAAGGGAGCGGACCCCGTCGTTTTCAGTCATGAAACCCATGTAAGCCAGCACAAGGCCAAGTGCACAGACTGCCATACCAAGATTTTCCCCATGAAAAAGCAGGATTTGAAAATGACCAAAGAAGCCCACGGGCAGGACAAACATTGCGGGGTCTGCCACAACGGGAAGAAGGCTTTCGGTCAGACCACCGATGCCGACTGCGCCAAGTGCCATAAAAAGGGATAAACGACCGGAGAATGGATTTTTTAATGCTGGCGTTGGGCCCAGGCTCAACGCCAGTTTTTTTATGAGGCCGCCGTTGTCCGCCCGGGAAAAAGAAAAAGGATTTTTGCCATCTCTCTGGGATTCTTTATCCTCGGTCCGCCTGACGATCCCCCTGCTGATTGTCCTGGCCGTGGCCTCCATCTTTGGCACCCTGATCCCCCAGAATGCCTCTCCCGAGGAATACCTGCGCATCTATAAACTTTCCACTTACCGGATCCTTAGAATTCTGGGTTTTCTGGACATGTACCATGCCGGGTGGTTTATCTTTCTCCTGGCTCTCCTCAGCCTGAACCTGATAGCCTGTTCCCTGAGAAGATGGCCCTCGGTCCGGAGGTTTTTCTCCCCGCCGGAAATCAAACTCGAAGAGGTACAATGGCAACAGATATCCTCCAGGAAAAGTTTTTCCCTTGCATCGCCGGCGAGGGACTCTCTGGGCCAAATTCAGACGGGTCTTTCCCGGATGTTCTCCCCTCCCCGGGTCTACCAGGAGGAAGGGGCGGGTTACCTTTTCGCGGAAAAAGGGAAGCTGTCCCGGTTGGGGTTTTATTGCCTTCATCTCAGCATTCTGGTGATTCTACTGGGGGCCATGATCGGGTCCTTTTACGGCTTTCGAGGTTACGTGAACATCACCGAGGGTGAAACCGTGGACCGGGCCTTTCTGCGGAGCGGGCAGCAGGTCCAGCCCCTGGGTTTCGAGGTCAAGCTCGAGCGATTCATCGTTTCTTTTTACCCCACGGGAGCCCCCCAGGAGTTCAAAAGCACGGTGACCATCCTGGAAGGCGGGCGGAAGATTCTGACCGAGCCCATCCGGGTCAATGAGCCCCTGACTTACAAAGGCATTTCCCTTTATCAATCCAGCTACGGGGTGGCTTCGGTGGAAAAGGCCATTCTCGAGGTGGTCGAGCGGTCTTCCCGGAGAGGGTTCACTCTTTCCGTTCAGCCGGGGGTGCAGGCCGAGATCCCGGGGACCCCCAACTCTTTGGTAATCGACCGGTTCACCCCCGACCTTCGGGGAATGGGCCCAGCCTTCCAGGGCACGCTCCTGGAGGGGGACCGGCCGGTGGAGAATGTCGTCATCCTCCAGCATCACCCCGATTTTGTACCCCAAAAGCCCGGGCGCTACCAGTTCCGGGTCCGGGAGATTCAGCCCAAATATTATTCCGGCCTCCAGGTGAACAAAGACCCGGGGGTCTGGGTAGTTTGGGCAGGGTGCTTCCTTATGATGGCCGGTTTCTATATGACCTTCTTCATGTCCCACCGGCGGATTTGGGTTAGAATGATGGATAAGAAAGGAAGAACGCAGGTGGAAATGGCCGGCTCAAGCCATCGGAACCGGGCGGAATTTGAAAATGAGCTGGATCGCATTGAACAGGCGGTAAAAAAGGCGGTTTCTTCGGGCGAAAAGCAGAGTGGGACGGGAGGTTCCTCATGACCAGCGCCAAAATGGTCAGCGCCGTTACCTTTCTCTACCTCCTCTGCACGGTCCTATACTTTATCTTTCTGGCTTTCCGGGCCGAGCGGCTGGGAAGGCTCGCCACGGGTGCTGCCTGGACCACCCTGGGGATTCAGACGACGGCCATTCTCCTGCGGTGGGTGGAGTCTTACCAGTTGGGCTTCGGCCGGGCTCCTCTCACCAATATGTACGAATCCCTGGTGTTCTTTTCCTGGTGCATCGCCCTTCTCTACCTGCTGTGGGAACGGAACCTGAAGTCCCGGGTCATCGGGGCCTTTGCGCTTCCCTTTGCCTTCGCCTTCAACGCCTATGCCTCCCTGGCGCCCGGCGTTTCCGCCAAAATCGATCCCTTGATCCCCGCTCTGCAGAGCAATTGGCTCCATGCCCACGTGATAACCTGCTTCCTCGCTTATGCCGCCTTCGCCCTGTCCTGCGCGGTCAGTATCGTTTACCTGATCAAGCTCAGAAAAAAGGGGAAGAGGGAAAAAGAGGGGGCCTTCTTTCCGGGACTGGATTCACTGGATGAATTGATCTACAGGACCATCGTGGTCGGTTTCCCGCTTCTCACCATCGGCATCGTCACCGGGGCGGCCTGGGCCAATTATGCCTGGGGCGCGTACTGGAGCTGGGACCCCAAAGAGACCTGGTCTTTGATCACCTGGTTCGTGTACGCCATCTTCCTCCACGCCCGGATCTCCCGGGATTGGCGGGGGAAACGCACGGCCATTCTTTCCCTCATCGGTTTTGTCTCCGTCATGTTTACCTATTTCGGGGTCAATTACCTTCTGTCCGGGTTGCACAGCTACGCTTCCTGAGCTAAAAGGAGGCCGTTAGGGGATTTGACAAACCTCTTCTCATCCAATACAATCATTCCGAAATCCGCCGACAAAATCATATCTTGAATGGGGGTAGCCCTGGCTCTGACCCGGGAAAAGGGCTGCAGACCCGGGAAGCATTCCTCGGGAGGAAGTCATGAGCGGCAAGATCAAAATCAAAGCGGGAAACATCGAAACGGAAGCGGTGTTAAACGATTCTCCCACGGCGAAGAAAATCTATGAGGCTTTACCTATCGAAGCCCGGGGAAACACCTGGGGCGATGAAATCTACTTTGCCATCCCGGTAAAATCCTCTCTGGAGAAGGATGCCAAGGAACTGGTAGAAGTGGGAGACCTGGGGTATTGGCCCTCGGGGAGCGCTTTTTGCATCTTCTTCGGGCCCACCCCGATGAGCCGGGGAAACGAAGTGCGTCCGGCCAGCGCGGTGAACGTGATCGGAAAAGTTTCCGGAGACGCCCGGGTCTTCAAGAAAGTCGCCGACGGCTCCAAGGTGAGGATCGAGAAGGCATAAAACCCTCTGAATGCGGAATTCGGAGTGCGGAATGCGGAATTTTGGAGGGCTCGGGTTCTTTTTATTTTATTCCGAATTCCGCATTCGCCATTGGCCATTTGGATTGTCTTCCCCCCATCCCTTTGTTATAATTAAAGAAAAAAAGGAGATCGGGAATGCCCATTTTTGAATACCACTGCCCCAAATGCGAGGAGGACTTCGAGAAGATCGTCTTCAACGATAAAACCAAAGTTCAGTGCCCCAAGTGCTGCAACGGCAAGGTAAGCAAGAAAGTCTCTGCCTTCAGCTTCAAGAGCGGGTCCAAGTTTGTCGCCGCTTCCTCCAAAGGGGGCGGATGCGGCAGCTGTTCCAGCCATCACTGCAGTACCTGCCATTGATCGGTTCGGCCTTTTTCGGGTTGGAATTTCCATGGAGAAAGCCAGGGGGGCGATCAAGAGGACCTTTTTGACCGGCTTGGTGGTGGTCATCCCCATCCTGATCACGGCCTTTGCCCTCTACTGGCTCTTCCACGTCCTTGACGGATTCCTGAGCCCCCTCATCCATGAAATCGTCGGAAGAGAGATCCCCGGCCTGGGTATTCTTATCGAAATCGTGTTCATCTTTCTGGTGGGGATTGTGGCCACCAATGTCCTGGGGTCCCGGGTCTTGAAATGGTTCCAGACCCTGCTCATGCGGATTCCCGTAGTCAAGAACATCTACCCCACTGTTAAACAGCTCGTGGAGGCCTTTCACCCATCCAGCAATTCCTCCTTCCAGAAAGTTGTTCTCGTCGAATATCCCAAAGGGGGGACCCTTTCCGTGGGGTTTTTAACCAGCCAGATTTCCCTCCAGGGGTCGGGGCAGGCACAGCGCATGGTTTCGGTTTACATTCCCACCAACAATCTGTACCTTGGACACGTGGCCCTGTTCAAGGAAGAAGACCTGATCGTTACCGGATTTACCATCGAAGAGGGATTAAAAATCGTTCTTTCCGGGGGAACGGCCTTTCCCCCAACCATTCAGAAACAGAACCAAACCCGAATGCCATCAGAATGATTTTTCATGCCCGGGTGAAATGGTTTTCCCTTTTCATCCTGGCGATCGCTGGGAGCGGGGTCCTTTTAACCTCTGCAAACTGCCAGGAGCCGGGCAGAGCCAAAGAGGAAGGGAAAGCTATGAAAGAAGAGGTGAGAAAACCCGCAGTGGCTGGTTCCTTTTACCCCGGGGACAGCAAGACCCTATCCCGCGAGGTGAGGGACTACCTTTCAAAGGCAACCAAGGAGGAAGTGGCGGGGGAGATCATCGCCCTGGTTTCCCCCCATGCCGGCTACATGTATTCCGGCCTGGTGGCCGCTCACGCCTTTCGGGTCGTGGAAGGGATGAAATTCGACGCCGTGGTGGTATTGGCCCCAAGCCACCGCGTCCCTTTTCAAGGAGCGTCGCTATACGACGGAAAAGGCTATGAAACCCCGCTGGGCGTCTTGCCAATCGAGCAGGAGCTCTGCCAAAAGCTCAAAGGCGAAAGCGAAATCATCCAGACCCTTCCCCGGGCCCACGCGCACGAGCATTCTCTGGAGGTTCAACTCCCCTTTCTCCAGTAGGTCCTGGGCAAGTTCAGCCTGGTGCCCCTGGTCCTGGGTAGTCAGGACTACCGGTCCTGTGAGGCTGTGGGCAAGGCGATCGCCCGGGCGGTGAAGGGGAAGAAGGTCCTTCTCGTGGCCAGCACCGACCTTTCCCACTATCATCCCTACGACCGGGCGGTTCAGTTGGACCGGGTCATCCTGGACAACCTCCAGGCCTTCGATGCCCAGAAATTGAGCCGGGATTTGGACATCGGGAAGGGGGAAGCCTGCGGGGGGGGACCGGTGGTGGCGGTGATGGTTGCGGCGAAAGAACTGGGGGCCAACCGGGCTAAGGTCTTAAAGTACATGAACTCGGGCGATGTCACCGGCGACCGCTCCGGGGTGGTGGGATACGCCGCCGCGGTTTTTTTCCGGAATTCCGGAGGGCTGGAAAAAGAACCCGAACGAAAAAAGGCTGGGATCAGCTTGGGATTGACGGAGGAGGAAAAAAAAACCCTCCACCAGGTCGCCCGGGAAGCGATTGAAAGAAGATTGAAGGGAGAAAAACCTCCTCAGATCGACATTTCCGGCGAGCATTTGAGGGAAAACCGGGGGGCTTTTGTCTCTCTTCACAAGCACGGTCAGCTAAGGGGCTGTGTCGGAACCATTCAACCGAATCGACCCCTTTACCAGGTAGTCGAAGATATGGCCATGGCCGCGGCCTTCGAGGACAGCCGCTTTTCGCCCCTCTCGACTGCCGAGCTGCAGGACCTGGATGTGGAAATTTCCGTTCTGACTCCCCTTCAAAAGGTCGAGGATATCGACGAAATTGAGGTGGGAAAGCATGGGCTCTACATCAAAAAGGGTTTCTATGCCGGCCTTCTGCTTCCCCAGGTGGCTACGGAGTACAATTGGGACCGGGTAAGATTCCTGGAAGAGACCTGCCGGAAAGCGGGCCTGCCGAGGAATGCCTGGAAGGAAAAGGGCACTGAGATTTACCTGTTCTCGGCGGATATTTTTTGATTTCCGGGGACGAAGATGAACGCCGAAAGAATATGAATTTTCGGGGCTATTGCAGGGGCTCTTCCATCTTTTGATCTGCTTTATCGCGTTATCTTGGGCGCGCCTTCGATGGCTTTTTGTTTTCGTAAAAGATATGGATCCGCCTTCATCTGCGTGAATCTTCGCCCCATTGAATCGATCTTTGGGAGGTTCCAGCCGTGCCCATTTACGAATATGAATGCCAGCAATGTGAGGCCGTAAGCGGCTTTCTGGTGATGAAAAAGGAAGACCAAAAAAAAATCGCTTGCTTGAGATGCGGAAGCAAGAAGATGTCCAAAGTGATTTCCCGGGTGACCTACCACCGTTCCGAAGGGGACCGTCTGAACGAGTTCGACACGCAAAAGCCCCCGGGGGAAGAATTTTACAAGGACTCCAGGAACATCGGCTTGTGGGCCAAGAAACGAGCCAAAGAATTGGGGGCGGACCTGGGGCCCCAGTTCGATGAAATCGTGGAAAACGCCCGCACGGGCAAGATCCTGAAAAAATACGGCCTATGATCGATCCAGCGGGGGAGGAGACTTTTAACCCATCCCGGCGCCGTTTCCTGAAGGCGGCAGCTTGCTGCGCTCTCTTCTGGTCCCTTTCCGGCCATCCTTCTCCGGCTTTCGCCCAGAGAGGAAAGAAAGGCCTCCTGGGCGTAAAACTATCTCCTCATTTCCAACCTCTAAAGGATGGAAAAATTCAATGCCGGCTCTGCCCCCGGGAATGCATCGTTCCCAAGGGAGGAAGGGGATTTTGCGGGGTCCGGGAAAACCGGGACGGAAAATACTACAGCCTGGTATATGGCAATCCCTGCGCCGTGCACGTGGACCCGGTGGAGAAGAAGCCTTTTTACCACCTGTTTCCGGCTTCCACTTCCTTTTCCATCGCCACTGCCGGGTGCAACTTCCGCTGCAAGTTCTGTCAGAATTGGGAAATCTCTCAGGTCACTCCGGAGGATACCTTCAACTATGACCTGCCCCCGGAACGGGTGGTTGAACTGGCCAAAAAGGCCGGCTCCCGTTCCATTGCTTACACCTACGTGGAACCGACCATTTTCTACGAGTACATGCTGGACACTGCGAAACTGGCCAGGAAAGAAGGAATCCTCAACGTTTACCATTCCAACGGGTTCATCGACCCGGAACCGTTGAAAGAGCTCTGCCAATTCCTGGATGCGGCGAATATCGACCTGAAAGGGTTCAAAGAAGACTACTACGGCTCCATGACCCAGGGGCGACTGGCCCCTGTCCTGCGGACCCTTAGAACGCTGAAGGCAGCGAAGGTCCATCTGGAGATCACCAACCTTGTCGTTCCCACCCAGAATGACGACCCGGACACCGTGGGGAAAATGTGCTCCTGGATCAAGGACGAACTGGGCCCGGATACTCCCGTCCATTTCTCCCGGTTTTATCCTCTCTACAAGCTGCGGAACCTCCCCCCCACTCCTGTCACTACATTGGAAAGAAATCGCCAAATCGGTATGGATGCGGGACTCGAATATGCCTACATCGGCAATGTGCCCGGCCATGAAGGAGAGAAAACCTATTGTCCCCAATGTAAAAAAATGGTCATCTTCCGGCAGGGATATTCCATCGGCGAAATCCATATCAACAAAGGGAAATGCAAGTTCTGCGGGAAACCCATCGCCGGAATCTGGGCGTAGGCTTCCCTACGGACTTGCAGATCGAATCAAACCAAATTGAATGCCCACGGAAGGGACGGCCGTTCGTCCTGAGCCTGTCGAAGCGGAAAAGGCGCAGCCGGGCATGCTGCGGCAACCTCGGGGTGCAAGGTGACAGGCCAAGGTTGTAGGGGAGATTCATGAATCCCTCTTGAGGAGGTGAATCATTTCATCAAAAAAATCCATCTAAAGGAAAAAGGAGGGAAAATTTATGATCAAGGACGACCGCAGTTACCATTTGAGACTTCAGGAATTTTGCGACTGTTTCATGGAGACGGACTTTCGGAAGGAACTGGAAAAAGCCTGCAAGGGATTATCCGGCGACCCTGGGGGAGACCCCGAAGAACTGGCCTTAAAGTTTTTAGGATTGACCCTGCTTTACGGGGCCAATGAGGAGGCCAAAAAAATATCCATCGAAAAGTCCAAAGGAGGAAAAGTTCTATTCTCGGTCGAGGCCAGAGGGAATTATCAGCTTCCCGCTCCCAGCGCTCATCTGACCGACCGGGTTATCTCTCTGGCACGGGACATGGTGCATCTGGATAAAGAGCAGGGGAAAATACCCTTTTCCTTGGGTTTAAGAAACAGCAGTATGCAAATCAACCTGGAATTTGCCCGGACGGGCGGTGAAGATAGGTTGGTTTTGCATTTTCCTCAGAAATAGGGGATGGAAGTTCGTTTTGCCGATTTTGGGTCCAGGATTGTTTTTGATTTCCCAATCCGCATTCCCCGTTTTTTAGACGTGGTTTCTGAGCTGCAGCTCTAACGGATGGGGGTTTAAATAATACTGTTCCTTCAGGTAAACTTGATCGTACTTTCGTACGTAGTGGTTCATCAGGGTCAGAGGAACGATAAGGGGGAATAAACCCTGGCGGTACTCATCGATAATTTCCAGCATCTCCCGCTTTTCATCCGCGGAAAGCTGATCTTTAAAATATCCGAGCATATGGTGTAATACATTGGCGTTTTTTTTAGCCGTGGCCCGAAGCTGGAGAGCTTGCATCAGGGAAGACTGGTATTTCTCGAAAAGGGTTTTAAGGGGAATCTTTTTTCCCTCCGCCACCGTTTTTCCCATGGTCCGGTGAATCTCGGGGCTGTGGGAGAGGATCAGCAGCTTGTGACGGGTGTGGAAATCAACCAGGCCCCCAAGGGTTTCTTTCTCGGCCACCGTTTCCCGCCATCTTTTTAAGGTAAAGATCCGTTCGATAAAATTTTCCCGCAGCTTGGGATCGTGAAGACGCCCCTCTTCCTCCACGGGAAGAAGGGGAAAGTGATCCATGAAAGCCCGGGCAAAAATACCCACCCCCACTTTGGCCGGCACGCCGTTGCGGTCATAAACCTTCACCCGTTCCATTCCGCTGCTGGGGGACCCGCTCTTAAAGATGTATCCGCAAAGGTTTTCCTTTTCCAGCTCCTGGACCCGCTTTTTCGCCCAGGCAAGCATGCGGTCCGTATGGTCCACGTTGGTCCGGGTGGTGACCAGGCGGGGGTTCTCGGGATCGCCTACCAGCCGAAAAGATTCCCGGGGAATTCCGAACCCGCATTCCACCTCGGGACATACCGGAACATACTCCACATACTGGCCCAAGGTGTCGGTGAGGAAATGGTCCAGCTTGTGGCCCCCATCGAAACGGACCTTTTCCCCCAGCAGACAGGTGCTGATTCCAAGGCGAATCTTGGTCTCCATGGGAATAGCGTCCCTCCTATCCGAGCGCTGAGTCATCCCTATTATAAGAAATCCGGTACCATTTTGGAATACGGATATCCGACCCCAGAATCACCGTCTCTTTTTGGCCTTCGTTTACTTCTGGATGGCTTCTTAAAAAATCAGGAGGGCCGTCGTCGCCCCAACCCCAGCGAACCCAGGAATGCTTGATTCCAGAAAACCATTGGGGAAACCGGTTAATCCTGGAAGTCGGCCGGATTATAATCCGGCAGCATGGCGCCGAACTCCAGCAGGTTGCGGTGGAGTTCAAAGCATTTCTCCAGGTTGTGGCGGATATGGCCGACGCGGGAGTCTTCGAGGTAGCGGTTTAGATAATCCCGGTAGGCGGGGTGAGCACAGTTCTCGATCAGCGCTTGGGCCCGCTGCATGGGGCCCAGACCGCGCGTGTCGGCCAGCCCCTGGTCGGTCACGATGATGGCCACGGAATGCTCGGTATTATCCACATGGGGGCACATAGGAACAATGGTGGAGATTCTACCTCCCTTGGTGACAGAAGGGCACATAAGAATGGAAAGATAAGCGTTCCGGGAAAAATCGGCGCTCCCGCCGATTCCATTGATCACATCCGTTCCGCAGACATGGGTGGAATTCTCATTTCCGTAAATATCCACCTCCAACGCCGTATTCATGGCGATGACGCACAGCCTGCGGATGATCCCCGGATGGTTGGAGAGTTCCTGGGGACGCAGGACAATGCGGGGAGCGAAAAAATCCATGTTGGCGTAAATCTGCTGCAGCTTCTCCGGCGTAACGGCCAGGCTGGTGGAACTCGCCGCCAGGAGCTTTCCTTTTTCCATGAGGCCCACCTGGGAATCCTGGAAGACCTCGGTGAACATTTTAAAGGCAGGGACCTCCGCGCTTTCCCCCAGCGCGGCCATGACCCCGTTGGTAATGTTCCCGACCCCGGCCTGCAGGGGGAGAAACTCCCGGGGAATGCGGCCTGCTTTCCTTTCATCGGAGAGAAATCGAATCAGGTGCTCGGCAATTTTCATGCTTACCCGGCTGGGCGGGTTGAAGGGGGGAACGTGGTCCGGCTCATCGTTTTCCACAACCCCGATGACCTTTTTCGGGTCCACCTGGGCATAGGGCCAGCCGATTTTGCTTATGGGATCATGGATCTGAATCGGGTTCCTGTGGGGAGGAGGGGGAACGATCATGATATCCGCCATTTCCCGCAGGCGCATGGAATGATACCGGTTGATCTCGACGATCACCCGCTCGGCGCATTTCAAGTAGGTTGGGGATGCCCCAATGGAAGTAGTCAGGAAAACCCGGCCGTCGGGAGTGATCTCCGTGGCCTCGACGATCGCCGCATTGATTTTCCCGAAAAAGCCGAAGCTGACGGTCTGGGGAACGTGTGACAGGTGCATGTCCACGTATTCCACTTTCTGCTGGTTGATCATCTGCCTCAGCTTGGGGCTGCTCTGGTAGGGGGCCCGCCAGGCAACGGCTCCGGCTTGGGCCAGGGCTTCATCGATGCTTTCTCCGCATGACGCCCCGGTGAGGATCCGAAGCCTGAAAGTTTCCCCTTTCCGATTCGATTCCGCAGCCCTGGCCGCCAAGGCCCGTGGGGTTGCCTTGGCCGCCCCCGCGGGGGTAAAGCCGCTGAAGGCCACCGTGTCCCCATTTTGGATTTGGGCGACCGCTTCCTCTGGCGTGATGATCGGGTAATGGTTATGAATGGACATATTTACCTCTTGGAATTCATAAAATGGCCATCGAAGGGGTAAGGGGGTTGGGGACCATTTCAGGCCCGGGAGAATGGATAAAAATTCAAAGGGTTGGGGGCAAACAGGTTTTGGAATCTTCGCCGGCGATTAAAAAGGCTTCGGGCATTCGGGTTTTTCATCGTAAGGCGGGCTCTATTTGTATCGGGTTTTTCTCTGTACACTGCGCGGCCCCTTCGAGAGAATTCTATTTTTTATACCACAATCAGGGGGCTTCTTCAACGCTTTGGAAAAGGGAAAAAATCCTTGACAATGGCCTGTTTTAATTGTAGGTTTTTAATATCCAATTCGATCAAATGCCGAAGTGGCGGAATTGGTAGACGCGCTAGGTTCAGGGTCTAGTGTGGGTTCCCACATAGGGGTTCGAGTCCCCTCTTCGGCACCATTTATTTTATTTTAAATCGGCCCATTAAAAAATTTTTCCTTCAAAGTTAGGGAAGTGGGTAGGAAGGGAATGGA
>JACAEW010000133.1 GCA_013388675.1 Syntrophaceae bacterium
CGGAAGAGAGTTGGCCGGGCCCAGGGCGGCATCCCGCCCGGGGCCGGACATCCTGAGGCAGCGGTTCTTCCATCGGGTCGCGTCGGAAATGAATGGGGTTGTCGCAGTTTAAGCTGGGATTTAGTTTTAGGCGAAGGGTTCGGGGACCGGTGCCTTGCGGAAGCCGGGCCAGCGCTCCGGAACCCCGGATTTTTCCCGCCGAGGCTGTCCCACCCCGGGCGGGATGCCGCCCTGGGCCTGGGCGATTAAGTCGTTTTCTCCCTGTTTACCCACTCGATTGGGAGAAGGCCCAAAAATGATTTATCCGCAGATTGGGCCGATTTCGCAGAGAAGAAAGAGATATAACGACCCGCATTCAAATTCATTTTGACTTTAGGCACTTAAGGCACTTGAGGCACTTAAGCACACTGATATGGAAGTCATCTGCAAAGCCAAGGATTTCGGACGGTTTTTTAAAAACCCGGTTCTCACTCTCGGAAATTTTGACGGGGTCCATCTGGGGCACCAGCGCATTTTCCAACAGGTGCGTCGCAAGGCTCAAGAGATCGGGGGAGAGTCAATCGCCTATACCTTTGCCCCCCATCCCGTGCAACTCTTGAAACCTGAAAAGGAACCTTTTCTTCTTCTGCCCATCTCCGAGAGAATCCGGCTGATCGGCGAAACGGGAATGGACGTGACGATCTGTGCCCCTTTTACCCAGGAATTCGCCTCCCTGACCGCCGAGGAATTCGTACGGGACATCCTCCACCGACAGATCGGGGTCCGCCAGATTTACGTGGGCCAGAATACTTCTTTTGGTCGCGGCCGGACCGGAAGCGTCGCTTTGCTGAAGGAATTAGGGGAGCGTTACGGCTTTGCCGTCGAGGCCATGGAAGCAGTGGAGGTGAAGGGAACCCTCATTTCCAGCAGCCGGATCCGCAGGCTGATCCGTGGGGGGAATATTCCCGGGGCCACGGAGCTGTTGGGACGCCCCCCCCTCCTGGTCGGCGAGGTCATCCGCGGGTTCGGACGGGGAGGCAAAAAGCTGGGTTTCCCCACGGCGAACCTGAAGATCGAGAAGGTCCTAGTACCCAAGCCTGGGATCTATGCGGTTTGGGCTATTTGCGGGGGGCAGAAATTTCCGGGGGTCGCCAATCTCGGATGGAACCCGACCTTCCAGGATGGCAAATTCTCCATCGAGGTTCATATCCTCAATTTTAATAAAGATATCTATGGACAGACCCTGCGATTGGAATTCGTGGAACGTCAGCGCGACGAAGTCACCTTCCGCAGTCCCGAGGAGCTGATCACCCAGATTAAAAAAGACGTTGAGCAGGCCAAGAGAATCTTAGGGGTCGTTTGAAGCGGATCAACAAAGAACCTCTGATTTGCATACTCTCCGCCTACCCCGCCCATTTCCAGCAATCTTTCCCTCCCCCTCGACGGGGTAGGGCAGGGTGGGGGGAACCTGGCCGCGATTTCACAGCCATGACCCGATGCCGTCTCTGTAACCTCGCATCCAATCTGATCTCCCGGGAAATCAACGTCTGTGCGAATTGCCTGAAAACGAGACCCGATGAAGCTTTGCCCCTTGCCATGGAAGCCCATCGGAAAAGCAGGGCCGCCTATCACCTTCCTGAAGCACCGCCAAAAGACGATGGGGGTATCCCCTGCAACCTCTGCGTGAATGAATGCCGGATTCCTGAGGGTGGACTGGGATATTGCGGGCTCCGGGAGAATAGGGCGGGAAAGATCACCGGCGTTTCGGCAGAAGAAGGGAAGCTTTCCTGGTATTTCGATCCTCTTCCTACCAACTGCGTGGCCGATTGGGTATGCGCCGGCGGCATCGGGGCCGGGTTTCCTAAATATGCCCATTGTGAAGGGCCCGAGCGAGGCTTTAAGAACCTTGCCGTTTTTTTCCATGCCTGCACCTTCAACTGTCTCTATTGCCAGAACTGGAACTTCCGGGAGGAAACCTTAAAGCCCCGGATGACTGCGGTGAGCCGCCTGGTCTCCGATGTGGATGAAAGGACCTCCTGTATTTGCTATTTCGGAGGGGACCCGGCAGCCCAGCTCCCCTTTTCCCTGACCGCATCGCGGAAAGCCCTGGCCCGGAAGAGGAAAGAAATCCTCCGCATCTGCTGGGAAACCAACGGGTCCATGCACCCAAACTTGCTCGAAGAGATGATTGAGATCGCTCTTGGATCGGGCGGCTGTATCAAATTCGATTTGAAGGCATGGGACGAGAACCTGCACAGGGCCCTGACAGGGATTACCAACCGGAGGACGCTGGAGAACTTCAGGCGGGCAGGAGAGAGGATTCCAAACCGTCCTGTTCCTCCCCTGGTCATCGCCAGCACTCTCCTTGTTCCCGGTTATGTGGAAGAAGAAGAAGTAAGGTCCATCGCCCGATTCATCGCCGCCATCAACCCCGAGATTCCTTACAGCCTCCTGGCTTTCTATCCCCATTTTTTCATGTCCGACCTGCCCTTGATTCATAAGGCGGCGGCGCAAGAAAGTCTGAAAGTCGCTCAGAAGGAAGGAGTTAGAAACGCAAGGATCGGGAATATTCATTTATTGCGATAGGCGTTTCTCCTTATAATAATCTGGAATTGCTTCCCGCTTAAATAAACCGTACAATACGTTGAAGAGAAAGCCGGTAAAGCAGTGGGGGAAATGGGCTCGCGGATCAAATTTAAGCTTTCCAAGCATGCGGAACAGGAAATGGACCGCCGACGCATTCCTCCCGCACTCCTCCAGCAAGTCCTTTCCCGTCCTGATCAGGTTGTTCCCATGTTGGGCGGGTTGAAGGCCTACCAATCAAAAATCGATTTTGGCGGGGGTAAAAATTATTTGGTAAGAGTCATCGTGGCAGAAGATGCCAATCCTCCGATCGTTGTCACGATGTACCGGACGAGCAAAATCAGCAAATATTGGAGGGGTATATGAAAATTCTTTATGATCCCGAAGTGGATGTTTTGCGGATCGTTTTCAGCAACGCCCCCGTTGAAGAAAGCGACGAAGATAAGCCCGGAGTCATCCTTGACTATGACAAGGATGGGAATATAGTCGGGCTGGAAGTGCTGAGTGCCTCTAAGAAAATGGAAAACCCAAGGTCCGTCGAGTATGCCGTAACCGGATGACATGAGACAAGAAAGAAGCCGCTTCGATGGAAGACAAACAAGATTATCTCGGCCACCGGGAGAGGTTAAGAAAGCGGTTCCAGAAGGGGGGAGGAGACGGCTTGCAGGACTATGAATCGCTGGAGCTTCTCCTGACCTATGCCATCCCCCGGAAGGATGTCAAGCCCTACGCCAAGGCATTGATCAAACGTTTCGGGAGCCTTTCCGGGGTCCTGGATGCGAGTCAGAAGGAGCTTGAAGAAGTGGCCAAGATCGGCCCCATTTCCTCCACCCTGATTCGGCTCGTTAAGGAAATGTGCGCAGCCTACCTGGCGGAAAAGATCAAGGGAAGGGAGGTACTTTCCTCCCCCCAGGCGGTGCTGGATTTCGCCCGGATGAAGCTGGCCGGAATGCCCCATGAAGCCTTCATGGTCATCTTCCTGGATTCCAAGAACCGGGTTCTCGATCATAAGATTATGCAGGAAGGAACGGTGGACCGGGCAGTCATCTACCCCCGCCGGATCGTGAAGGAGGCCCTGGATCGCCAGGCCGCCGGAATCATCTTCGTCCACAACCACCCCAGCGGCGACGCTCAGCCGTCCCCAGAAGATAGAAACCTAACCCGCTCCCTGATGGAAGCAGCCCGGACCATTGATCTCCGGGTCCTGGACCATTTGATCGTCGGAAAAGAAGGGTACTGCAGCTTCGTAGAGTGTCGCCTGATGCCCGGCTCATAGAGGAGAGGAGGATGTAGCGTGCGATCCCCAAACGCGCCGAAGCCGGAATGCAACATGGAAAGAACAAGGGGGAGGTTCCAAAGGAGATGGGGTTTCAAAGACAACTCACGGTGAATGGCGGATCGATACACATGTTCGCCAAATAAACCGTGGTGCGGGAGGAAATCAGAGCAAAGTTGCCTTCGAACCAACCTACGCCCTATCCTGGCGAATATTTAGCCATCAAATGGCGAATTTGTCAGCGGCGGTTTGCGACGATCATACGGCTCTTGACGATGTTGCCCCCCCTCGACTTCCCTCCCCGAGGAACCGGCCGTCCAGGAATGCCTTATCCGGATGTAGGAGAAAAAAGAACTCAGGCTTTCCCTTTTGTTGCTTCGATCAGAAGCGCGGTTCCTCCAGGCACAAATCGATCGGATCGGTGTGGGTCAGGGTTTCGCTCTTGGACAGGGTGCCCGAGGCGATGTCGATCACGGTTCGGTATAGGCGTTCCCCCGCTTCCTGCGGGTCTTCCCCGTCGGTGATCACGGTGCCGGAGTAATAGTCGATATTGTCCTTGGCCATCTCGTAGGTTTTTGGGTTGGCCGTGCACCAAAGGAACGGCGCTACGATCGCGGGGCAACCTTCCATGAGTTCACGGCCGGCGAGCCCCCCGCCCCCTAATTGGAACATGACCAGGTTGGCCCCCGCCGCGGCATACCCGGCGAAGATGGAGTAGGATCCCATCCAGCAGTCCACGAAATAGAGCCCCTTGCCCTTCGGCCGCTCACCGTATTGCAGAACGCCCTGGACCGTGGACGTTCCCGCCTTGTGAATCGCCCCGAGGCTCTTTTCTTCCAGCGAGCTGAGTCCTCCCTTGATATTGGCCGGTATGGGATTGATGGTCCGGATATCCACGCCGGTTGACTTGGCCATCGCCTCCCGGTGGGCGACGGCATCCAGGATCGCCTTGGCCACCTGCGGGTTGGCGGCTCGTTTGGCCAAAAAATGTTCAGCCCCGATGATCTCGGTGGTCTCTCCCAGGAAAGCGGTGCCCCCGGCTTTCACGACCTTATCGAAGAGATACCCGATGGCCGGGTTGCCGGCGATTCCCGAGGTTGTATCGGAGTACCCGCACTTAACCCCCAGGCAAAGGTGCTCGTCCCCCGCTTCCACGCGCCTGAGTTTCGAGGCCTCGTGCACCATCCTGCGGGCCAGTTGGATTCCCTTAGCGATGCACCCGTAAACGCCGCCGTCCTTGACCGGGTCGAGGAGTTCCACTCGTTTGCCCCCAGCGGCAATTTCATCGGCCAGGCGCTCGGCCCTAAGCTCCGGGTAGCCGACCCCGGGACTGGCGGCATGGAGAATCACGGAAGCCACGTTGGGGTTCCTGCCGAGTCCGATCAATACGCGGGCGATCTTCTCCCGGTCATTGGCGGTACGGCCCGACCCGTGGTCCACGGTCAGGATGGTCCGGGTCCCGGCGACGAAGTCGCAGATGGACTTGGAGATGATCCCCTGCGGGATGACCAAAACGTAATTCCTCGTTCCCACGGACCCATTGCGCCGTTGATAGCCCAGAAAGCTCATCGTTTCTCCCTCCCTTCCAGGTCTCCCCGGGCCCGGGTGCCCTCCAGATTGTGAACGTGAACCAGGGCGCCCTTGGCGATAGGCTGACCGGCTTTTCCGATGGTCTCGCCATACTTTACGATGATCGCCCCCGGGGGGATCTCCTCCAGGGCGATTTTGAAGCCGAAGGGAATCGCTTCGGCCGCGGTCAGAGTGCGAGCTTCCCCGCCCCCGGCGGTCTTCACTTGCTCGCCAGCCTGGATCTCCTCCACGGCGGTGGCCACATTATCCTTCGGATGCATGATGAGCGCCCGTTTGGCGGCCATGTTCCATCCTCCTTGGAATGACGTCTGAAAGCGAAAAAGCCCGATGGGGACTTGTTTCTTTTTGCTACGTTCGTTTTTGAAAATATCAGCCGCCCGGGAGCAGGTCAAGAAGAAAAAAGGGATGGGAAGACTATTATTTACCTCCCCGCTTTTTCAAAGAGAGGGTAAAGTCAGCGCTTATGCAAATTCAGAGGGAGGGGATTTTTTTATTTCAATATGCACATCCTTTCCCCCGGTGGGAATAGGTTGGAGTGAGGGGCGAGAGGGAAAGCGCCTCAGGGGAAAGCTGGGGTTGGGATTGGCATGGTTTTGGCATAATTGAGGGGGAAGACAATTGCTTGGCGGGATTAATCTTTTAGGGCCGAATGAAAATTGATGAGTTTTTTGGGTTGGGAAAGGCTTTCACGAAGATTCCCAAGGTTTTTCACATCCCAGCAGGAGGGCAAATCGTTCTTCAGGGGATGCCCAAGGCAAGGAAAAAACTGCCGAAGAGGTCATTTTCCCAACCATCCGTGTCATATTTGATGGGGAGCAGATCCTTTCATGGCCCGATACCTTGATCCAGAAGATTTCATCCAGTCTAGATTCCCTGTCTGCGAGTCGGCCGGCCCCCTCCGGAATCGGGTATTGGCCGCGAAGAAATTCCGTGAACCCGTTCTCCTGGGAGAAAAGGGACAAGAACAGGGGTTCTATGGTTTTGGAGCGGACCTCCTCTGCCCCTTTTGCGGGGGTATGTTTGATTTTATTCTGATTGAATTCGAAAACCATCCGGATGGTAGCCCCTTATCCTGGGGGGAGATCGATCTGGAGGAGTTTAACGTGGACCTGCTGCGGTGTCCCGAATGCGGGCAAAGGGACCTGCAACCGCTTTAATTGACTTTCCCATCCGGTTCCTTCCTTTCAAATCTTCCCCAACCCCTCAATGGCCCCGTTTGAGAGATTCCTCCTGGGCGAGAAGCCAGAAGAAAATAAGCAGAAAGAGGGAAGCCGACAGGATATCAAAAAACCAACGGGCCTCTTCACTGGCTATGTTCTTAACCACGATCAGGATTCCGGTCCCGAAGAAGATGATGCAGGTAACCAAGACCAGGATCCGGAGGAAATCGGTGGTTTCTATCTTCATGATTCCCGATCACCCATGCAGGTTGACAAAATGAAAAACAGGGTTGAAATATTCGGCAAAGGGAGGGAATGCTGGTTTATATTTACCACGATTTTGGGTATAAATGAATGAGAAAGGTTTGGAGTTCCGGGGTAGCCGTTGCTTGGGCCGGTTTTTGGATTTAAGGCATCCTGGCGCACCAGAGGCATGTAAGGCATTCTGATCATGATGCTTTTCGACCTTCACCTCCATACCGATTATTACTCCAGCTGCTCGGCGATCAGCCCCGAAGAATTGGTACGGCAGGCGGTTGCCCTAAAGCTTGACGGAATTGCGGTGACGGAGCATGGGATTCGCTGGCCGGATGACAAATTCGATTTCCTCCGAAGGCTGGCCGAACCCCATGGGCTCGTTTTGATCGATGCCCAGGAAGTGCAAACATACAGCCCGAAGAACGGGATGGAGGGAGAGTTTTTGGTTTTCGGGGCAAAGAAAAGTCTTGGGTCGGATTTTTTCGCCAAGGCCCTTGTGGAAAGGGTCCATGGGGAGGGTGGAATCCTGATCGCCGCCCATCCCTATAAGTGGTCCCGCTTCGGAAAGGACCGCTATTACGGCGCGGGGGACCGGGTTTACGAGCTGGACCTGGATGGGATTGAGCTTTTCCACCCGGACCACGATGAAGCGGCCATCGCCAAGGTCCGCCAGGCCATGGAAAAGCTGGGCCTCCCAGGAACCGGGGGGAGCGACGCCCATCAGGTCTATGAAATCGGCATGTGC
>JACAEW010000190.1 GCA_013388675.1 Syntrophaceae bacterium
AGGCGAAGGGTTCGGGGACCGGTGCCTTGCGGAAGCCGGGCCGGCGCTCCGGAACCCCGGATTTTTCCCGCCGAGGCTGTCCCGCCCCGGGCGGGATGCCGCCCTGGGCCTGTGCCATGGAGTCGTTTTCTCCCTTTTTATCCACTCGATTGGGAGAAGACCCAAAAAAAGAAAGGATTGCGGAACAGGACAAACCTTTTTTCGGTTTTCTATATGACCCCTTGATCCCGTAAGGATTTGACCTGATCCTCCGAGTATCCCAGGAGGCGAGTTAAGATTTCTTCGTTGTGCTCTCCCAGTAAGGGCGGGGGAGATTGGATACCCACGGCGCTCTCGGAAAAGGTAGCCGGAGGACCGACAACCTTGACCTTTCCGTAATGGGGGTGTTCCACTTCCTGGACAATCCCAAGGTGCCGCACCTGGGGGTCGCTGAAGACCCGGTCGAAGGTATTGATGGGTCCGCAGGGGATGCCGGCCTGATCGAAAAGGGGAATCCATTCGTCCACCGTCTTTTCGGCCAGCTTTCGGTCGATGATCTCCATCAGGGCCGGCCGGTTCTTAATCCGGGCGGCATTGTCCGCAAACCGGGGGTCGTCCTTCATTTCCTCCATTCCCAGGAGGGTGCAGAAGGATTTCCACATCCTCTCGTTGATTACTCCGAAGATCAGAAAGGCATCCTTGGCCCGATGGGCTTCATAGGGGACGATGTTGGGATGGGCGCTGCCCCAACGGCGGGGGATGACCTCTCCCACCAGGTAGTTAGAGCCGATATTGATGAGCGTGGCCAATTGCATGGCCAGAAGGTTGACCGAAATCCGCTGCCCCTTTCCCGTTTGCTCTCGCTGGTACAAGGCTGAAGTGACTGCCCCGAAAGAATACAGGCCGGTCAGGACATCCGTTAGTGGGACCCCCACCTTCACCGGTTCCCCTTCCGGCGGCCCGGTGATGGACATCAGCCCGCCGATGGCCGAGACAATCACATCGACCCCCGGCTTGTCACGGTAAGGCCCGTCCGTCCCGTATCCGGTCATGTCGCAGTAGATCAGCTTGGGGTTGACCTCCCGCAGCACCCCGTACCCGATTCCCAATTCATCCATCGTCCCCGGCCGATAATTCTCCAGGAGAACGTCTGAATGCCGGACCAGGTCTTTGAATACTTCGATCCCCCGGGGGTGTTTGAAATTTAGGGTAAGGCTCTTCTTATTCCGATTGATGGAGATAAAATAGGCGCTGACTTCTTTCACCCAGGGTGGGCCCCAGGCCCGGCTCTCGTCCCCTATTTTCGGCTGCTCGACCTTGATCACCTCGGCTCCCAAGTCTCCCAAGACCATGGCGCAGTAAGGCCCGGCGATGATCCGGGTTAAATCGATGACCCGGATTCCCCGCAAGGGCGGCGGACCGGACGGCTTTTTTCCCCCAATATCCATGATGAACCTTCCTTTTTAAGCGGAATGCCATCCTTTTTCTAACACACCCTTCGCCCCCGGATCAACCGAAAAGCCCGACTCTTCTCTTTTGAATCGGGTCCGTCGTTTCTTTCCCTTCCCTCTTTTGACTTTTCGGAAGTGAATAGAATATACTCATATTCAGGGTTTACTCTTTTTCTCCATTGCCAAATCAAGGAGCCCAGCCATGCCTCTCATGACCACGAAACCCATGTTCGACTTGGCCTATGACGGGGGATTCGCCGTCGGGGCCTTCAACGTGAACAACATGGAGATCACCCAGGGGATCGTCACCGCCTGCGCTGCGGAAAAGGCTCCCCTCATCCTGCAGATCTCCAAGGGCGCCCGGAAGTACGCCAACATGCGCTTTTTGAAACACATCATCGATGCCGCGGTGGAGGAATACCCCGACCTTCCCATCGTCATTCATCTGGACCACGGGGACACGGGGGACCTGGTGGAAGCCTGCATAAAGGACGGGTTTACCAGCGTGATGATCGACGGGTCTCCCTTACCTTTCGAGGAAAACGTCAAGCTGAGCGCCGCAGCCGCTAAGGCGGGTCATCAGAAAGGCGTTGTGGTGGAAGCCGAACTGGGGGTGCTGGGGGGAATCGAAGAGCATGTGGTAGGGCTTGGCGCCGAAGAATACCAAAAGAACGTGGAGAAATACCTGACCGATCCTCGGCAGGCCGCCGAGTTCTGGCAACGGACCGGAGTGGACAGCCTGGCCATCGCTATCGGGACCAGCCACGGGGCCTACAAATTCAAGCACGAAGCGAAACTGGCGATCGGCCGGATCGAGCAGATCATGAAGACCTGCCCGGGCCTTCCCCTGGTGATGCACGGCTCCTCCAGCGTGCCCCAGGAGTACGTGGACCTGGTGAACCAATACGGCGGAAATATGCCCAACGCCCGGGGAGTCCCCGAGGACCAGATCCATTTGGCGGTGACCCGGTACGGTGTTTGCAAGGTCAACATCGACACCGACCTGCGCCTGGCCCTCACCGCCAAGATCCGCGAGGTCTTTGCCACAAAGCCTTCGGAATTTGACCCCCGCAATTACCTCGGGCCGGGACGCGAGGCCATCGTCAAAACGGTCAAGCATAAACTCCAGGTTTTGAACTGCGCGGGGAAGGCGGAAGCGGTCATCAAACAGTGGAAAAAGCTCGGAGAGCCGCTGCCGGCCTTTTACGCCGAATCTCATTAATTCGCGGTAGGGGCAGGTTTCAAACCTGCCCCCACGCCGCGCTGTTTCCAACCCTTGAAAAATCCCCCCTTGCCCCCCTTGATTCAAGGGGGGGTTTCAAAGAAGCCTTACCCAAATGGAATTTGCTTTCCAAAATTCCTGGAGGGTTTGCAGGTAGGTAGCCTACAGGAGGCTGTTATGCAGCGAATCACTACCGTGACCGAGCATCTCCTGTTTCTCCAGAAGGAATCCCCCATGGCCACCGGCCGGTTCACCCATCTCCTCAATGAACTGATCCTGGCGGCTAAAATCATCTCCCGGGAGGTGAACAAGGCCGGCCTGGTGGACATCCTAGGCTTCACCGGGGAGATCAATGTCCAGGGAGAAGAGGTGGTCAAGCTGGACGAATATGCCAACCGGGTCCTGATCTACCGGATGGAAAGGGCCGGGGTCCTGTGCGCCATGGCTTCCGAAGAAAACGCCGACATCATCGAAATTCCTCCCGCTTTTCCCATGGGAGATTACATCCTGATTATCGACCCCCTGGACGGGTCTTCCAACGTGGACAGCAACGTTTCCATCGGAACGATTTTCTCCATTTACCGGCGCAAAAGCCCTCCCACCAGGAACGTGGACCTGAGCGACGTTTTGCAGAAGGGAAGCGAGCAGGTCGCCGCCGGCTATTTTATCTACGGGTCTTCCACCATGATGGTATACACCACGGGCCAGGGGGTCCATGGGTTTACCCTCGACCCCATCGTGGGAGAATTTCTTCTTTCCCACCCGGACATTAAAATCCCCCCGGCGGGGAAATTCTATTCGGTTAACGAATCCTATTGGCCCTACTGGGATGAACCCACTCGCAAGGCCGTTTCCTATTTCAAAAACCCCGAAAACAAATCCCCCTACAACCTGCGTTACATCGGGTCCCTGGTGGCCGATTTCCATCGCAACCTGCTTGCGGGAGGAATCTTTATGTATCCCGCCGACTTTCGCGACCCGAAAAAGCCCAGCGGAAAGCTGCGGCTCCTGTGCGAGGCGGCCCCTTTGGCCATGGTCGTAGAGCAGGCGGGAGGAATGGCCACGGATGGGAAACGCCGGATCCTGGACATCGACCCGCAGGAACTTCACCAGCGGGTCCCGCTTTTTATCGGCTCGAAAAATGATGTCGAGAGGATCATGGAAATTTACAGGGACGCAAAGTAGTTCGATAGGGGCGATTCATGAATCGCCCCTACGGAGTTCAGGGCAAAAGTCAAAAACGATCGGGATTTGGGGGGGCGACCCGGCGGGTCGCCATTGCGCAGGCCAGAGTCAATAGTCAGCATTTCAGGGCAGGAGGCGAAACGGACCGGAATGAGTGGGGGCACGCTGCGGCGTGCCTTTCCTTGTCCCCTCATCGATTTTTTGGCAGGAGGAACGAATGAATCCGATTCCGGGTAATATGACCAAAGACCTATTTTCCATTGCCGGAAAGGTTGCGGTTGTCACCGGAGGGTCGCGGGGCATCGGATTGATGATCGCCCGGGGCTTCGTGGAAGCCGGAGCCAAGGTTTACATCTCCTCCCGGAAAAAGGAGGTATGTGACCGGGTTGCGGCAGAACTCTCCCACATTGGGCAGTGTATTTCCCTTCCGACCGAGCTCTCGGATGAGGCCGGGGCCAAAAGGCTCTATGAAGGGGTGGCGGCTCGAGAGTCCGCCGTACACATTCTGGTCAACAATGCGGGGACAAACTGGGGGGCGCCGCTGGAAAGCTACCCCGAATCCGGTTGGGATAAGGTGCAGGCCCTGAACGTTAAAGCCATCTTCCTGATTACCCGCACCTTCCTTCCCCTCCTCCAGAAAGGAGTCCGCCCCGGAGACCCGGCCCGGGTGATCAACATCGGCTCCATCGACGGCCTCCGCGTCCCCCTGGTGGAGAACTATGCCTATGCCGCCAGCAAGGCCGCCGTTCATCACTTGACCCGGGTGCTCGCTCAGCAGTTGGGAAAGAAGGGAATCACGGTCAATGCCGTGGCCCCGGGCCCCTTCGAGAGTAAAATGACCGAGTGGATGCTCGGACAGATGAAGGACCTGATTATCGCCGCCTGCCCCCTGGGGCGGATCGGCACGCCCGAGGACATGGCCGGCGTGGCGATTTATCTGGCGTCCCGGGCGGGCGCATACGTCAACGGCGTGGTCATCCCGGTGGACGGCGGGATTTCGACAAGACCTTAGCGGGCGCGGGACATGGTTCAGCTAAATTCCCTCCTGCTTGCCTATCTCATCATTTCCTTCCTGCGCTCCGGAACCCAGTTTTTCCTGAATCGCCTGAACATTTCCCACCTCCGGCGGTGCGGGGACACGGTACCGGAAGTTTTCCGGGATACCATCGACCGGGAGAAGCTCGGAAAAATTTCCGCTTACACCATCGACTCCGCCCGTTTCGGGGTATTTTCCGCCTTTGCCGCACAGATTTTTTTCCTGGTCCTTTTATTATCCGGCTTTCTTCCCTGGCTGGCCTACCAGATTGCCCGCCTGGGGACAGGAACGATCGTGAACGGCCTATTGTTCTTTGCTTCCCTTGGAATCCTAACCCGTCTTTTTGACCTGCCTTTCGAACTTTACGAAACCTTTGGAATCGAAAAACGCTATGGGTTCAACACCCAAACTTTCCGGCTCTGGTTCGTGGACCTGTTGAAAAGCCTTCTTCTTTCCGCCCTGTTGAGCGGTCTTCTGTTAGGGCTCTTCCTGTCCCTGATTCTTTACGGGGGAAAAGCCTGGTTCTTCTGGGCCTGGATTCTGGTGGGAGCCTTCGAACTGCTCATGATCTGGCTCTATCCCGTTCTCCTGGCCCCTCTTTTTAACAAGTTCGAGCCGGTGGCCGACCAGGCGCTGGTCCAGCGGATTCGAACATTAATGGAAAAGGCGGGGCTCCGGGCCAAAGGAGTTTTTCAGATGGATGCCAGCAAACGAAGCAAACATACCAATGCTTATTTCACCGGACTGGGAAAGAGCAAAAGGATCGTCCTCTTCGATACTCTGCTTCAGTCCCACGGCGCCGATGAAATCGAGGCAGTCTTGGCTCATGAGGTGGGGCACTGGAAGAAGAAGCACATCCTGAAACAGCTGGCCTTCATGGAAGCCTTGTCCTTGATCGGTTTTTTTATCCTGGCCAAACTGCTTGAATGGCCGCTCATGTACCAAACCTTCGGCTTTTCCGAACCCATCCTCTACGTGGGGCTTTTATTGATCGGGGCTCTTTTCAGCCCGCTCGGGTATTTCGCCCAGCCCCTGGGGTCAGCTTTTTCTCGAAAATTCGAGCGAGAAGCGGATGATTACGCCCTGACCTTGATCCCCTCCAAGGAGCCCTTGATTCAGGCCTTCAAGAGATTGGCGGCGGATAACCTTGCCAACTTGTCCCCCCATCCCCTGTATGCCTGGTTCTATTACTCCCACCCGCCTCTGGGGGAACGGGTCCAAAGGCTGAGAAGAGCAGCGGAACGGGTTCAACCGGCTCCCGAAGAAATTTCTTTCCTTTGACGGCCAATCATGCTATGAATGGTCTCAATTCCCTCTAATGCCCTGGAAAGAAAAAGCTTTCTTTCATGGTGCGGACCCCGTCGTCGTCCGGGAGCGCAACGAGGGGAAAATCTTTTCCAGGAGGTGTTGATGATGAAACTTTTCAGAAAAGCAGCGATCGTAGGATTCCTGTCCATTGGGGGGATTCTGCTCCTTTCTCCCGGTCCAGCCCTTGCCGCCCCCAAGGGGCAGCTCGTGAATGCCCTGTCTTCGGACATCAGTACGCTGGACCCCCAGAATCACAACATCCGCGTTAACTACATCGTGGGCTGGCACCTCTATGATAATCTGGTGTACCGGGACCAAAAGACTTTGAAGATCGGTCCCCATCTGGCGGAGTCCTGGAAAATCATCGATGACAACACCTGGGAATTCAAACTGCGCAAAGGGGTCAAGTTCGACAATGGAGAACCTTTTACGGCCGAGAGCGTAAAATTCACGATCGAACGAGGATTGGACCCGAAGTGCCCCCAGCGGCCTTCGGTCTCCTGGGTGAAAGAGGTCAAAATCCTGGATGACTACACGGTCCGGATTCTTACGGAAAAACCATATCCCGTGGCCCTTGATCGCCTGGCCAATTACCAGATGCTCCCGCCCAAGTGGGTGAAGGAAAAGGGGCTCGAATTCATCGCTACGAATGCCAACGGGACCGGGCCCTACCGTTTGAAGGAATGGAAGCGCGGGGTCCATGTGATCCTCGAGGCCAAGGAAGATTACTGGAAAGGGGCGCCGGCCATCAAAACCATCATCTTTCGCCCTATCAAGGAGATCGCCACCCAGATTTCAGAGCTCATGACCGGCGGTATTGACATTGTGCGCGATGTTCCCCCCGATCAGATCCCCCTCGTCGAAAACTCCGGCATCGCCCGCACTTCCAAGGCACCCACGCTACGGGTTGTCTATCTCCTTTTTGACTCCGCCGGCCGGGCGGGGAAGTCCCCCGTGCAAAATCTGAAGGTTCGCCAGGCGATCAGCCATGCCATCGATGTGGACACCCTCATTAAAACCGTCATGAATGGAAATGCCCTGCGCACCGCGGCGGTCCTCAACCCGCAGCATTTCGGGTACGACAAATCCCTGGAAAATCCTTACCCCTACAACCCGGAGAAAGCGAAACAGCTTCTCAAGGAAGCCAACTTTCCCTCTGATCAGCCTCTGCGATTGGTTACCTATACCGGCAGCATTCAGAACCCCAGGGCGCTGGTGGAAGCCATCGGGGGGTATTTGAATAAGGTAGGGATCAAGACCAACATTAATGTCTTCACCGATATCGGCATGTGGGACCGACTGGGACGGGAAGGCAAGCAGAACGACATGCATATCCACAGTTGGGGAAGCGGCGGGGTCTATGACGCCGACGCCCTCTATTACAGCTATTTCCGCACCGGGGCGGCTTACTGCTACGGCTCTTCTCCGGAGATGGACAAGTGGCTGGACGATGCCCGCGCCACCATGAACATGGAACAGCGGAAGAAACTCTACTACAACGCGGGCAAGTACATCAACGATCAAGCCCTGGCCGTTTCCCTGTGGGCCCAATATTCCATCCTGGGGATCAACAAGCGGGTCGTTTACGAGGCCCCTCCGGACGAGTTTCTGCGGACCTTTGAGGCAAAGCTAAAAGATTAAATAGTTCCGACCATTCGTAGGGGCGATTCATGAATCGCCCCTACCCCCCTTGTAGCTATGACTTCATGAAATCCTACATCCTCTACCGATTGTTCCAGGCGGTCATCGTCATCTGGGGGATCAGCCTGATCACCTTTTCGCTTCTCCATTTGTTCCGCGATCCGGTGCTGATCCTTCTGCCCCCTGAAGCCACGAAAGAGGACGTGGAGCTCCTGCGCCGGGAGATGGGGCTCGATCGGCCTCTTGTTTTGCAATACTTCAAATTCCTTGCCGGCATGATGCGCGGCGATTTCGGAAAATCCTTCGTCGCCCACAAGCCGGCATTGAGCCTGGTGCTGGAGCGGATGCCCATGACCCTATGGTTGGCGGCGTCGGGACTGCTCCTCGCCCTGATCATCTCCATTCCCCTGGGGGTCCTGGCGGCCATCCGCCGGAACCGTATCCAGGACCACACCGCGTCGGTTTTGGCCGTGCTGGGACAGGCGATGCCCCTGTTCTGGCTGGATATCATGCTGATTATTATTTTCGCCGTGAAACTTAGGCTGCTCCCCGCCTCGGGAGCGGGAAGCTTCAAGCACATTATTCTCCCCGCCGCCGGGATTGCCGTTTCTCTTCTCCCAATCCTGATGCGCCTCACGAGGTCGCGGATGATCGAGATCCTCTCCCAGGACTACATCCGCACGGCCCGGGCGAAGGGATTGGGCGAGCGGGCGGTCCTCTTCCGCCATGCTCTGCGGAATGCGCTGATCCCGGTGGTCACGATCCTGGGGTTTCAATTCGGCATGCTCCTGGGGGGCGCGGTCATCACCGAGACCATCTTTGCCTGGCCCGGAGTAGCTAGCCTGGTGGTGGAATCCATTTTCAACTCTGATTTTCCCGTGGTCCAGGCCGCGGTGGCGCTCTTTGCCCTTCTGATTGTTTTTGCCAATCTGATTACCGACATTACCGTTGCCTGGCTCGACCCGAAAACCAGATTTGGATCTTAGACTATTGGGGCCTCGCCGGAAGAAAAATATAGAAGTCTAATGAATCCATCCCTCCCCCTTGACGGGGGAGGGTTAGGGTGGGGGTGATTCAAATTTATCCCCCTCCCCTTCATCCCCTCCCGCACGGGGAGGGGAATTAATTTTTTTCATTTTTCCCGGATACCCTGGACGATCTGTCATGAACGGAAGAAGCGGCTACCGATATTTTTTTCGCCGGCTGGGCCATGCCAAAACCGGGATGGTGGGATCGGCTATGGTTTTTCTCATGGTAGCCATGGCCCTTTTTGCCCCCTTTATTTCCCCCCGGGATCCGATGGAGCAGGATTTGCAGGCGCGACTCCGCCCGCCCTTCTGGGACGAGAAGACCGACGCAAAATACCCAATGGGGACCGACCAGGTGGGAAGGGATATGCTCAGTCGGCTGATCTATGGGGCTCGGATTTCACTATCCGTCGGCTTCCTGACCATGACCTTCTCCGCCCTTCTTGGAATCACCCTGGGAATCCTGGCCGGGTATTACCGCGGGATTGCCGACTCCATCATCAGCAATTGCGTAAACATCATGATGTCCTTTCCCTATATTCTTCTTGCGATTTCGGTGATGGCCGCAACGGGCCCGGGGTACCGCAATGTTATCCTGGTCTTAGGCTTCACCGGGTGGCCGATTTATACCCGCCTGGTGCGCGCCGAGGTCATCGAACTCAAGAGCCGGGATTTCGTGACCGCGGCCCGAGCCCTGGGCGGCCGCAACAGCGGAGTCATCCTGAAACACATTCTTCCCAACCTGGCCAGTTCCATCATCGTCCTGGCCACCTTCGAGCTGGCCCGCATGATCATCCGCGAGTCTTTCCTAAGCTTCCTGGGCCTGGGAATTCCGCCCCCCAACGCCTCCTGGGGAGGCATGCTGGCCGAGGGAAGGTCCTACATGCTGGGCCTGTGGTGGCTCGCCGCCATCCCCGGCTCAGCCATCTTCTTCACCACGCTCGGAATCAACCTGATGGGTGACGGGCTGAGGGACTGGCTGGACCCGCATACCCGAAATCGGTAACTCAAATGCGGAATTCGGAATGCGGATTGCGGATTGCGGAATGAAATGCACAAAAATTCAAATGCGGAAGTCGGAATGCGGATTGCGGAATGGAACATAGATTAGACCAAGTGGAAATGTGTGCAAAATAGACGGGAGAAATTACAAAGGAAAGAATATTATGGCGGAGAGGGACCTGAAACAAAGAACAAAATTGTTCGCACTTGCGATTATCCTTTTCGTGGAGTCATTGCCAAAAAGGAAAACAGCCGAAATACTGGGCAGACAGCTCTTACGGTCGGGGACTTCTGCAGGGGCAAATTATCGTTCCGCTTGCCGAGCCAGATCCTGTGCTGATTTTATTGCTAAAATGACAATTGTCGAAGAGGAGATCGACGAATCCATCTATTGGCTGGAGTTATTAGTTGAAAGTAAAACCATAGAAATGGAAAAGGTAGAGGTTCTAATAAAAGAGGCTAACGAACTTTTGGCTATCACCGTAGCCTCAATTAAAACGGCCAAAAAGAATCGGAAATGAAAATGGCTCTCCCTTTATCCAAAGGGGATGTTTTATTCCTCAATTAACACTTACTCATTCAGACAAGAACAAAAAAGGGAAAATGGATTCTTAAGATCTTAAATTCAGGAAGTTAATTTTACATTTATTCTCGGAGTTTTTCATTCCGCAATCCGAATTCCGCATTCCGCATTTACAAAAAGGGGGGTCCATGATGGAAAAGATTTACCAGTACATCGAAAACAATCTGAGTCGCTTCATTGAGGAGCTCTTCGTCCTTGTCCGCCAGCCTTCCATCAGCGCCAGGTGGGAGGGGGTGGAGGATTGCTGTAAGCTTTTGACCGGGATGATGGAGAAGGTCGGGATCAAGCCCCGGGTGCTTCCCATGGGCGGGAAAAGGAATCCTCCGCTGGTCTATGGTGAAATCCTGAATCCCGAAGCGAAACGCACGCTGCTCATCTACGGGCACTACGACGTTCAGCCGCCCGAGCCGCTGGAAGCCTGGGATTCTCCTCCCTTTCAGCCGGTCATTCGGAACGGGCGGATGTACGGGCGGGGTACTGCCGATAATAAGGGCCAGTTTTTCGCCCATTTCAAGGCGATCGAATCGGTTCTAAAGACCGATGGCAAATTGCCCATTAACGTAAAATTCCTCCTCGACCCGGAGGAAGAGGTGGGAAGCCCCAGCCTGAATGAATTCTGCCGCCAGAATAAGCCCCTCTTCGCCGCGGATATGGCCCTGAACTCGGACGGACCCATGGACACCTCGGGGCGCCCCCGGCTGAGCTTTGGGAACCGGGGAGTCCTGTACGTGGAGGTCAACGCTCAGGGGGCGAACACGGACCTTCACTCCGGGAACTTCGGCGGGCCCATTCCCAACCCGGCCTGGCGAATGGTGGAATTCCTGTCCACCCTGCGAAAACCGGATGGAACGGTGGCCATCGAGGGGTTTTACGACAACATCGTACCCCCCACGCCAAAAGAGAAAGAGATGATGGCCAATATTCCCTTCGACGAGAAAAAGTTTATGGAAAAATATGGTCTTAAAAAGTTTGCTCCGCCCGAAAATATCAGCTTCATGGAAAAGCTCATGTTCCGCCCGACCCTCAACATCGCCGGGTTCACCTCCGGCTACGGCGGGCAGGGAAGCAAGACGGTCCTGCCCTGCAAGGCCCTGCTCAAGATGGATATGAGGCTGGTGGTAAATCAGACCCCCGAGGATATCTATGAAAAATTCGTGCGGCACATGAAAAAAAGCGGCTTCGACGACCTGGAAGTAAAGATGCTTAACACCTACGCCCCCTCCCGCACCTCGGTGGATCATCCTCTGGCCCCGAAGTTCGCCGAAGCCATCCGGCAGGGATTCGAAAAGGATCCGGTCCTGATTCCCGCCGGCGGAGGAAGCTTTCCCGGGGCCGCCATCCGCTCCATCCTCGGGATCCCCATCCTCTCGGTACCTTACGGAAACGCCGACGAAAACAATCATGCGCCCAACGAAAACCTGGCCATCGACTGCTTTAAAGGAGGGATCCGGACTACGGCGGCGCTGTTTTTTAAATTGGCGGCGTAAAAAGCGGGCTGGGGACGCAGATAAACGCAGATTTATAGGATACTTTTAAATCGAAAGGGGTGCCTATTTTGGATTGATGAAAAGCCCAGGTCATTCAACCTGGGCTTATTTTGCTTTTATCCCCAAAATTATTGTCATATTCTTGAGGCATAACTTTAAAGCTCACTTGTCGCAAGGGAGGGCGGCGGAGTAACCGTTCAGTGAAGCGCTATGTTATGCGACGTTTTGCATACGATTTGCGAGGTCACGGCCGGAGGTGGCTGGAGGCAGAAGCCTTCCTTCTTTCCGATACAGTTCGATGGCTTCTTCAACAATCTGACAAAGTTCTTCAAAAACCCGGCACTCGTCATCACCGTGACAACCTCCATAAATCAGTCCCGGTGCACTCCCAACATAACACTGATCTTCTTCGGACCATTCCACAATTTTCACATATTTTGCGCTGTCTTTCATTTTTTTAGCTCCTCCAAGGCCAAGCGCACAGCCCGCATCTGATATTGCTTGGCATCGTCGCCAAGTTAACCTGAAATGGTAATCGGTTTGGAAACATTTGGATGGATAAAATTTCTATGGCTGCCTTGCCCGCCTCGATTTACGAAGCCTTCTTTTTCCAATTCAGCAATCAGCTCCCTGACCTTTGGCGGCATCAATGTATTCCTATATTTTTAGCAGCATAACCTTCTATTTTCTGCATCGACTCTCATTGATTGAATTATATCAGGAAGGCATGGAGCAGATCAAGGTTACAACGGGGGTTGGTAAGGGTTTAACGCATTTGGGTGAAGTCTTTTCCCGGCTCAAACAGCGGTGACAAAGTCATCTTATTTCTTGGCTTTTCCTCTTCTGTATCTGCGCAATCTGCGGATTTATCTTGGAAACGCGGCCGGGATTCCGCCGTCCACGGGCAGCGTAGCCCCGGTTGTGGCGCTGCTGGCTTCCGAGGCCAAAAAGACGACCGCTTGGCCCACGTGCTCGGCGGTAACGGAAACCTTGAGCAGGTTTCTTTGACGGTAATACTCCTTCAGCCCTTGCGGATCCAGGCCCCGGGATTTCATCCGGTCGGGCCCGATGAGTTCCCAGAGCTTGGACGGAACTTCTTCGTCCCCGAACACGGCGTCCGGATTGACCAGGTTCACCCGGACACCTATCTCCGCCAATTCCAGAGCGGCAATTTTGGAGATCTGATGGGCCCCGGCCTTGGAGGCGCTATAGGCGCCGAAGGCCGCACCTGGGTCGAATACATTTTTTGAACTGATCACTACAACGCTCCCGCCGGTTCCCTGCCGCCGGAATACGGGAATCGCCGCTTTGATGATATTGAAAGTCCCCTTCAGGTTCACGGCGATGACTTGGTCGAACTTCTTCGGGTCCAGATCCTCCACCCTGGCCACATGGGCAACGCCGGCGTTCGGCACCAGAACATCGATTCCCCCCAACCGCCAACTTATTTCTTGAAAGGCTTTTTCCACTGCGCCATAATCGGTCACATCGAACAGAAAGCTTTCCATCTGCCCTTCGCCGTATTTCTTTACCAGTGCCGCCCGGACTTTTCGCAGGCCGGCTTCGTCGATGTCTGATAGGGCAACGGCCGCTCCCTCGGCCATCAAGCAATCGGCAATCCCCAGGCCGATGGCTCCCCCCGCCCCGGTGATAACTGCGACATGCCCCTGGAGCCGAGGAGGGGCAATCCTAGTTAGCTTTTTCTGCTGGGGAAGCCAGTATTCCATATCCCAAGCGTGAGATTCGGAGATGGGAGCATACTCGCCCACTTCGTCGGCCAGAAGTTTGACCCGCAGGGTGTGTTCGGCAATGTCGGCGGCAATACGCGCCTCGCGGCGGGTGAATCCCAGGGCGATGATTCCCGCCCCGGCTACCAGAAAAACCCGGGGATATGGGTCCAATTTCTCCCTTTCCCGTCCCTTGAACCTATTCTGCTCGGCGAAGCCTTGATCGTAATCCTGAACGTAGGCGTCAATTTTTTCTTTTACGATTTTTTTCAGCCCCGAGTCATCGGGGGGAATTTCCGGGGAAAAAACCCATTTATTTTTTGTCCGTATGACATGATCGGGAGTGAGCACCCCGGAGGAACACCATCTTGCGGCTGAGGGAGATAAAGAAGCCTCTACCAGGTCATCGGCGGTACGAACCTCAGCAAAGAACTTTCGCCGTAAGCCCCCCGGGGATCGGAAGGCACAGGTCCCACGAATGGCCTGGTTTAGGCGGGCGACGGCAGAGATCAACTCCTTTGGCGGCGGGCTTCCGGTTGGAGGGATGCCGATTATCCTTCTGGGGGCTTTCGCTTTTAAAAACGCCTCGGCCCGCTCTACATACTCGATCATCCTTTCATATGCCGTTCGGGCGTCCTCTCCGAAAGTAAAGATCCCGTGTTGGGCGACCACTATGGCTTCGATTGCGGGATCTTTTCCGAATGCTTCGGATACGACCTTGGCTAGAGAAAGGCCGGGAGGGTCATAAGGGAGGATTGCCGCTTTGGCTCCCAGTGCTTCTTCCAGCAGGCCCTTCCATTTCTTCTGGTTGGTCAGGGCAAGGATGAAATCCGCATGGGTGTGGTCGATATACCGGTGGGGCAAGAAAGCGTGGAGGAGCACTTCCACCGACGGATCAGGGGAGGAGGACCGAATCTTGTGAATCTGCAACTGGTTTTCCATCTCCTCGTCGGAAAGCGCCGGGAGGTTCTTCAGTTTGCGCAAAGGCTCTAATTCTAGCCCCACAAACCCCCCAGGTTCAATGTCCGCCAAATCCAACCCGCTGCCCTTTATGTAGAGGACATCCTGCTCTTCTCCCGCGACATTCTTTACCCGGAGTTTCACGGAGGTATTGCCCCCCCCATGTAAAACCAGGCTGGGGTCTCCGCCAATCAAACGGGAAGTATAAACCCGCAGGGCCAGCTCGGGTGGAATATTGGAATACCGGGAGACGATGTTCTGGGCTTCTTGGGGATCAAAGGGACTTTTCATCGAAAATCACCGCTAGGAGAGGTTTTGATATTTGGATTGAGAATCTCCTCCCCCTACCAAATCCTGCTATTTTTTCTTTGTCCCATCAAAGAATATTTTTTCTGCTTCTCTGGCGCTGGCCTTTTCGTGCACGATGGCCCGCAGGGCCTTCATCATGGCCACAGGATGCGGGTGCTGCCAAACATTTCTTCCCAGGTTCAGGCCGATGGCTCCCTTTTGCATGCCATCGTAAACGAAATCGAAGACTTCCCGTTCGGTCTCGCATTTGGGACCGCCGGCCATGACCACCGGCACCGGGCAGCCATGAACCACCCGGTCGAAGTTTTCGCACCAGTACGTCTTGACGATGGTGGCCCCGAATTCGGCGGCAATCCGGCAGCAGAGGGACAGGTAGCGGGCGTCTCTCTTTTCCAGCTCCTTTCCCACCGCCGTTACCGCCATCACCGGAATCCCATAGGTCTGGCATTCATTGACGAGTTTCCCCAGGTTCACCAGGGAATCATACTCGTAGTCGGTGCCCACGAAGACGGACATTCCCACCGCCGCCACGTTCAGCCGGATCGCCTCTTCCACGGAAGTGGTAATGGCCTCGTGTGCCAGGTCCTTGCCGATGATGCTGGTTCCCCCGGAAACCCGCAGGATTATCGGAGGGCAATTCCTGGGATCGACCGCGGCCCGCAACACTCCCCGCGTCACGAAAAGCCCATCCGCATAAGGGATTAAGGGTTTGATCGTTTCCCCGGGCCTTTCCAGCTTGCTCGTAGGCCCCTGAAAATATCCATGGTCGATGGGCAGGAAGAAACAATGTCCATCCTCTTTAATCAGCCTTCCCAACCGATTTTGCATGCCCCAATCCATAAAAAATCCTCCTTTTTCTATTCGGATAAAATCCATTTTGGGGAATGAATACGCGCTTTCTTTTCAAGGTCCCTATCATAGCATTTCGGCAGGTTGAAATTCCACCCTCTTGGGTTTTTCCTGGAATCCTTTTCGTTTATTGGCCGCAGGAAAAAATTTTTCAGGCCCGGGGGGGATACAGCGAATCACCCGATTGTGTTATAGTTTCCAGGCGGAGCCGGAAAGCTCCTCCTTCTTTCCGTAAAAATGGTCCCAAAAACAGGTAAAGGCCTTTTTCCCATGTTTTCCTCCGGCTGGCTTATGGTCCTCGCAGGCTTCCTGATTCTCATGGTTTCCTGGGGGACCCAATTTTCTTTCAGCGTTTTCTTCGCTCCCCTGGCCCGGGATTTCGGGTGGGACCGAGCCAGCACCTCCGGGGTTTTCTCCTTGAGTATTCTCCTCTTCGGGGTGGGGTCCATTTTTGCCGGAAGAATGGCCGATCGCTGGGGGCCTCGGCATGTTGTAGCGGCAGGAGGGATCCTCATGGCCGGGGGGCTGCTCCTGAGCTCCGGGACGCAAAGCCTTTGGCAGTTATATCTTTTTTACGGGGTGACCATCGGCCTGGCCGTCAGCGCGGGGTGGGGCCCCCTGGCCGCCGCAGTCCCCCGCTGGTTTCCCGCCCAGCGGGGCTTGGCCATGGGGATCATGTCCATCGGAATCAGTGTCGGCATTTTGGTCATTCCTTTTCTATCCAGCCATCTCATCTCCGCCTTTGGCTGGCGGTTTTCCTTCGCCATCCTGGGCTTGATTACCGGGACCGTTATCATCGGTTCTGTTTTCTTGCTCAAAAAAGGGCCTACTCCCAGCGAGGAAACTCCGGGAGGGAAAGGGCTCGCCCCGGTTTCTCCTCTGAGCCCGTCCACAAAAGACTGGAGCCTCACCGAAGCCCTGGGCGCCCGGGTTTTCTGGGTGTTCTTTTTCGGCTACCTGCTCTGGTGCACGGGGTTTTACATGATCTCCGTTCATCTGGCCGTTTATGGTATCGACCTGGGGTTCTCTCCGGCCGGAGCGGCCCTCGCGGTCAGCCTCATCGGGGGGGGAAGCATTTTCGGCAAGCTTTTCATGGGTATGCTGTCCGATCGCATCGGACCTCAGAAAGTGATGGTTATCAATTTAGTCCTCCAGGGCCTATGCATTTTCGGCCTGATCCTTTCCCGTAACCCCCTTCCTTTTTATCTCTTTTCTGCCCTTTTCGGCTTTGGTTATGGCGGGACGGGTCCTCAAATTCCTTTGGTCGTCGCCCAATTCTTTGGGCTCCCCTCGCTCGGTGCCATCCTGGGGGTCCTGATTCTATCCGGCCAGATCGGAGGAGCCATCGGTCCCCTTCTGGCCGGAAAGATCTTTGATCTTAGCCGCAGCTATTTGGGGGGGTTTTTTATGGGGGGAACCTGCGTCATGGTATCCTCCCTTTTGTTCTTCCTGCTGTTTTTCCTGCTGAGGACCCCGGCGAAGATTTCGGGAGGGGAGAAAGGCCCGGTTTTCAAATCCCCCGGCCCGGGTTAAAATGGAAAAAGCCTATGATTGTGGAGCCCATCGAGTAATCAAAAAATATACAGGAAGCGAGAAATGCGAATCCTGACTGGACGCCCCTTGAATGCGGAAACGCCCACAGAGTCCCTTCGTTCTTGGATTACCGCCAATTCGGTTTTTTTCCACCGTAACCAGTCGGAACTGATTACCGCCGTTTCCCTGACCGAATGGAAGCTAACCGTGGAAGGAGAAGTTGAAAACCCCGGAGAGTTTTCCTTTGGGGAAATTCTTCGCTACCCAAAGGCCATCTGCGCCAACACCCTGGAGTGTTCGGGAAACGGTCGGTCCCTTCTGCGGGAAAAGGCCAGCGGCAATCCCTGGACCATCGGGGGCGTGGGGAACGCGGTGTGGGGAGGAGTCTGGCTCAAGGAATTGCTCCGGATCGTCAAACCCAAAGAATCCGCCCGGCACGTCGGTTTCGAGGGAATGGACGAACCTTACGGCGCGGCCCGATTAAAATTTATCCGCAGCATTCCCCTGGATAAGGCCATGACCTCCACCCTGCTGGCTTACGAAATGAAAGGGGAGCCGCTGCCCCTGGCCCATGGTTTTCCCCTCCGGGCCCTGGCTCTCGGATGGGTGGGGGCTAATTGTTGCAAGTGGCTGAGGAAGATAACGGTCCTGGATCGTCCCTACGAGGGGCACTACATGGATCAAGTGTACCGGGTCTTCCAGAAGGGGCAGGATCCGAAATCCGGAACCGTGGTGACCCAACTCCCCCTGAAATCCTTCATCACCCAGCCCCTTCCGGGAGAGAGCCTGAAGCCGGGAACGATCGTCATCCTGGGAACATCCTACGGGGGGGAGAGGAGGGTTTCGCGGGTGGATGTTTCGGTGGACGGCGGGCGAAGCTGGTTCCCGGCAGAATTCATCGGTCCCCACGAGCGCTTCGCCTGGCGCCAGTGGCAGTATGTTTGGACGGTAAAAAAGAGAGGGACTCATTGCCTCATGGCCCGGGCCGTGGACTCGGAAGGAAATGAGCAACCCATGGAGGCTCATTGGAACGTCCTGGGCTACGGGAACAACGGCGTCCGGGAGCATGCGATTTCGGTTTTTATCGTTTAAAAAGAAGAAGCTTTTCTCGCTCAAAGGCGGAGAGAACGCAAGGGTAAAAAATAGGATTTCGAAAAGAAAGACATCTTGACTTTGCATTTCGATGATGTTTTGAGTTTCCTCCGCGGCCCCTGCTTCTTCCGCGAAACGGGCGAGAGAAAATAATTCCTTTTCGCCCCTTGCCGCGATGGGAGAGACTCAAGGGAGAAACCAAAAACGGAGAGACATCATGCACGCAATCGAAAAGATATTGGCCAAAGCCGCGGGGAAAGATGCCGTCGTCACCGGGGAAATCGTCAACTGCCGGGTGGATTTGGGGGAGGTGAACGATCTCTACCTGCAGACGGTTCGAAGCTTTTATGAGATGGGCGGCAAAAGGGTCCACGATCCCAGGAAGCTGGTCTTCATCATGGACCATTACGCCCCGGCCTCGACCATCCAGCAGGCCGACAACCAGAAACAGTTCCGCGAATTCTGCCGGGAGCAGAATATCGAACTATTCTTCGACGTAGATCAGGGGGTATGCCACCAGGCCATGGTGGACAACGGCCTGGTTTCCCCGGGCATGATCCTGGTCGCCACCGACTCCCACACCACGACGCATGGGGCCTTCGGAGCCTTCGGCACGGGCGTGGGGGCCACCGACATGGCCGTGATCATGATCACCGGCAAGCTCTGGTTTCGGGTTCCGGAGATCGTCCGTTTCCACTTGACCGGAACCCTTTCCCGGGGGGTCTTCGCCAAAGACGTGATCCTGAAGATCATCGGGGACCTGGGAGCCGACTACGGAATCTACAAAGGGATCGAATTCACCGGGCCGCTGCTCAAGAGCCTCAGCGTCTCCGAAAGGATGGCGCTGTGCAATATGACCACGGAAATGGGAGCCAAAACCGCCTACATCCAGCCTGACCAAATCACCCTGGACTTTGTCCGTTCCCGGGTCAAACATGACTTCCAGGTTTTCTCCACCGATTCCGGGTACAGGTATGCCGCCGAGCACACCTATGATGTCTCCCGGCTGAAACCCCAACTGGCCGCCCCCCACAGCGTGGACAATGTTCATCCCCTGGAAAAGTTCATCGGCACCCCGATCGATCAGGCCTTTCTCGGCACTTGCACCGGGGGCCGGGTGGAAGACTTGGCCGTCGCCGCGAAGATTCTAAAGGGGAAAAGGGTACACCGGGGAACCCGTTTTATCGTCGTTCCCGCTTCCAAGGGGGTTCTCCTGGAAGCCATGGCCAAAGGGATCATGCAGGCTCTGGTCGAGGCCGGGGCCACTTTTGTGACTCCCGGCTGCGCCGCCTGTCTGGGGACGCATGAGGGAATTCTGGCTCCGGGGGAAATCTGTATTACCGCCTCCAGCCGGAATTTCCCGGGGCGCATGGGCTCCACCCAGGCGCAGGTCTACGTGGGCTCGCCCGCCTCGGTGGCGGCGGCCGCGCTGGAGGGAAAAATTACCGATCCAACCGGATACTTGGATTGAAGGGGAAAAAAATGGAAAAGATCGCCAAGGGAAAAGTCTTCGTTTTCGGGGCCAACATCGACACCGACCAGATTTATCCCGGCCGCTACCTGGAATTGACCGACCCGAAGGAAGTGGGGAAGCACGCCCTGGAGGGAGCGGACTCGAACCTGGTGAAAGAATTCAAACCCGGCGATATCATCGTCGCCTCCACCAACTTTGGGTGCGGCTCCAGCCGCGAACAGGCAGCAATTACCCTGAAGGCCATCGGGGTCGGGGCGATCCTGGCCGATTCCTTCGCTCGCATCTTCTACCGCAACGCCATCAACCTGGGGATACCCCTCCTCGTGTGTCCCAAAATCCACGGGCTTGTGAAAAAAGGAGACACGCTACGGGTCAATCTGATCAGCGGGGAAGTGGTCAACGAATCTACCGGGGCCAGAGCCCAGGCTCAGCCTTTGTCCGACTATGTCATGAAGATTTTGGAAAGCGGCGGAATCAAACCCATGATCCGGAAACAAATCGGAGCAGATGTTTGAATATAAAACCGCCGGGGTTGCTTGGGAGTCGCATAGTTTTTTCCCCAAGGCGTAGGGGCGACCGGCCGGTCGCCCCTGCATCGAAACAAGGGATTTCGCATTCCGGTTTCGGGAAACCTTATTTAATCCCCCGGATCCCCGAAGCCGCCGAACTTAAAACCCCCCGCAAAATGGCCAGCTCATGGCCGATTTCGATGAATTTACAGCCCATGTCGATGTACTTTTTGGCTTCCTCCACCCAGGGCTCTCCGATCCCGATGCCAACGAACTTATTATGCTTGTTCGCCGCCTCGCAGGTCTTCTTTATGGCGTCCTGGACCTTGGGGTGATTTTTCTTTGTCGTCCGGAAGCCCAGGGACATGCTGTAATCGGAAGGTCCGAAAAGGGCGTAGTCCAGTCCCTCGATGGCAAAGATCTTGTCCAGTTGGCCTACAACCTGCTCGTTTTCCACCATGATCCCCACCATGAGCTGGGTGTCGCTCCAATCCGCGAAGTCTTCGCCGGCGCGGGTTCCCCAGCCCCCGGCAAAGGAAAAGGTGCTCATTCCCCGGTGGCCTTTCGGGGCGAACTTCGAGGCTTTGACCACGGCCAGCGCCTCTTCATAGCTGCTGATGTCCGAAACCAGCACCGCGCCCGCGCCCGCCTGGAAGATTTTGGAAATGAGATAGGGGGCTCCTTTTTCCACCCGGACCATGGCCGTGACTCCCGAGATGGCCGCGGCCCTCAGCATATTCTCCATCCCCTCGTCCCTGCGCCAGGAATACTCGTTGTCGATTCGGCAGAAATCCATGCCGCAGTAGCCGATCGCCTCTACCGCCGCGGCGCTGTAAGAATCGGAACAGGACCCCACAGCGATTTTTCCTTCTTCCATGACTTTTCTGAATTTGTTCACTCTTTCCATTTTTTTCCTCCTTGGTTTCTTGAAAATGAACCCGACCCTCTTACATAAATTTCAGTTTTCTGAAATGGACCGTAAAATCTCCCCGCCTCCCTTTTGTGGAAGAGCCGAGAAGAAAAAAATCTTTCATGATCAGGAGCCGGAATACAGATGGCAGGCAACCCGATGGCCCTTGCCCGCTTCGACGAAGGCCGGCTCCTTCATGCGGCAAATATCCATGGCCTGGTCGCAGCGGGTGTGGAAGCGGCATCCGGGAGGAAGGTTCAACGGGCTGGGGAGTTCTCCTTCCAGCTCTTTGTACTCCCTTCGGAGATGAGGGTCGGGGATGGGAATGGCCCGCAGGAGGGCCCGGGTGTAGGGATGCAGCGCCCCTTCGTAGATCCTGTCCTTATCCGCCATCTCCACGATTTTGCCCACGTACATGACCGCGATCCGGTCGCTGATGTGGCGAACCACCGCCAGGTCGTGGGCGATAAAGAGATAGGTCAGCTGGAACTGTCGCTTCAAATCCTGGAGCAGGTTGAGAACCTGGGCCTGGACCGACACGTCCAAGGCGGAAACCGGCTCGTCGCAGATGATCAGTTTGGGATGCACGGCAAGGGCCCGGGCCACCCCGATCCGCTGACGCTGCCCTCCGCTAAACTCATGAGGAAACCGGGGGATGTGCTCTCCGCTCATTCCCACGGCTTCGAGAAGCTCCTTCATCCGGTCTCTGGCCGCTTTTCCCCTCAGGTTGTGATGAATGCCCAGGGCTTCTCCCAGAATTTGTCCGACCGTCATCCGGGGATTCAGGGAACCATACGGGTCCTGAAAGATGATCTGCATTTCTTTGCGCAGCCGTCGAAGCTCATCTTTCTGCAACGAGTGTACGTTCCGGCCCTGGAAAATCACCTCCCCGGATGTCGGTCGGATGAGGGAAAGAACCATTCGGCCAGTTGTTGTTTTGCCGCAGCCGGACTCTCCCACCAGCCCCAGCGTCTCCCCCGAATCCAGGGTAAAGCTCACCCCGTCCACCGCCTGGACGATGCCCGATCGCCGGGAGAGGAAGCCCGCTTTCTGGGGAAAATGTTTGACTAAGTTCTTGACTTCCAGAAGAGGCGGTTTCTCGCCTGCCTCTGTGGGCATCAAAATTGACACCAGTCGGTTTTCCTTTTCAGCATTCGCGGGGAAACTTCGAATACCGAAGCACGAAACCCGAAACAAATTCGAATATACAAAACTTAAAGGAACAAAATACCCAAACTCGCTCCTCGGATAGCCTATGCGGTTTCATCCTTTGCAATTGTTTAGCCATTTAAAAAGGCTTCCCCTGAAATCCCTCCCGCCCTCCCTTTATCAAAGGGAGGAAAGCTTTTTTGAATGATTCCGATGAATAAAAGCAAATTTCCACCTTTGAAAAAGGGGGAGCAAGGGGGATTTCTGGGTTTCCTGACAAATTTTGAACTCGCTTTTCAGATGCCTAAACAATACGATCATTTGGATTTTGAGGTTGTTTCGGGTTTCGATATTCGAATTTCGGATTTTGCGTTTTCGTACAGCCAACACCGCACCCAGTGCCCCGGTTCATTTTCGACCAAGACAGGCTCCTTCACCTGGCATGTTTCCATCGCCCGGGTGCACCGCGGATGGAATCGGCAGCCTTCCGGCAACTGACTTGGACTGGGGACCGTTCCTTCGATGACCTGGAGCCGGTCTCGTCGTTCATTTAGCTTGGGAATGGAGCCGAGCAATCCCACCGTGTAAGGGTGAGCCGGTCGGTCAAATATCCGCTCCACCTCACCCGTTTCCACCACCTGCCCGGCGTACATGACCACCACCCGGTTGACCATCTGGGCCACCACTCCCAGGTTGTGGGTGATCAGTATGATGGCCATTCCGAACTCTCTCTGCAGTCGCTTCATGAGAGCCAAGATCTGCGCCTGTATGGTCACGTCAAGAGCGGTGGTGGGCTCGTCGGCGATCAGCAGTTCCGGCCGACAGGCCAGGGCCATGGCGATCATGACCCGCTGACGCATGCCGCCCGAGAGTTGATGGGG
>JACAEW010000181.1 GCA_013388675.1 Syntrophaceae bacterium
AATGCGGAATGTGGAATGCGAAATCACTGCAATTTATTCCCATTCCGCATTCCGAATTCCCCATTCCGCATTACATCAACCCCCACCTCCGCCGGAAAAACCATTCCGCCGAAAGCAGGGCAAGGACTGAGACCCAAAGGGGAAATTGGGCCCATAGGGGAGTCCTTTTTTCCTCCACGTAAAGGGTCTCCCTTTTTTCCGCCGCCTTCAGGACTTCTTGGAGAAAGTCTTCGCCCGGATTAAGGAACTTCCCTCCCGTGGACTGGGCGATCATTTTGAGGCGCTCGGGGTCCGGCAGGCCGTTCAGCTCCGCCATCGGTTCCGAGACCTCAACCGACTCCTCCGCGGACCCACCGGGAGTGTCCACTTTCAATTTATAGGTTCCGCTTTTCTCCGGCAGGAAGGAGGCCGTAAACTCGCCGGGCCTCCCCGAGGGTCGAATCTCGGCCCCGACCTTCAAGCCTTTCGGGTCGAATACGGTAAACTGAACCGCTCCCGGCGCAGGGAGGGACTCTTCCTCGGCCCGCACCTGGAGCCGGACCTCCTTCTTCTGTCCCCTGGCGATGCCTTCCTCGGGAAGAATAACCTGGACGGGGTCCAAACGGGGGTCTTTGGTAAGCCAGCGAACCGTTCTCTCCACGAACCGGTGGTAGGCCCATTGCCCCCGTCCTCTTTCAACCATCCCCATTCGCCATTTCCACGAATAGTCAGTGGCCAAAATCAAAACTCTTCCCTGCCCATATTTTCCCACGGATATCAGAGGGTAAGGCGCTCCGTCACCGCCTTCCAGCAGAGCGGTAGCCGAAGTCTTGATTTGCAGCCGGTTGATCCCGTCGAGGGCGGGCATCTCCTTCCAGAGGTTTAGATTATCTTTTTCCGTCGCCTCCAGGCGGGTTACGGGATGGCTGCCGCCGGGGCGGGTCAGCCTCGCCTCTATGGGGGTTTCCCTCTGGTATTCCCCCTTCCCCGCCGTGGCGACGGGAAGGACTTCTTCCAGGGGGGTCGCCGCATATTTTCCCCCGTCGAGAAGGTTGGGGCCCCCGATCATGGCCAGCCCGCCTCCCGCCTTCACAAAGTCCCTCACTTTCTCCAGGTACTCGGATTTGACGTACACATGAAAGGGGAAATCATCCAGAATCAGGAGGTCGAACTCGGGAAGCTCCTTGGAAAAGAGGGTTTCCACCGGGAAAGGAATTAGGCTCTGCTCATGCAAGGGGACGTTGAGGACATCCGTGGGCGTCCGCAGGATGACGAAAGAGAGAAGATCGACGGACGGGTCGCTCTTGAGGGCCATCCTCAGGTAACGGTAGTTCAGGCTGGGGTGGCCCGATATCATGAGGATGCGGACTTTGTCCTTAACCACCCGGAGGGAAAAGGGGAAAGAGTTATTGTGGATGCTGCTCTCTCCTGCCTGGGGGGGGAGGGAAAGGGAGAGGTGATGAAGGCCCGTATCCTCAAGGGTAAAAGAAAAGGACAAGGGAATTTCCGCAGGGTCCTTCTGGATGCGAATGCTCCGGGCGCTGATGAGCTTCTGGCCGTCCCGCAAGGAAACGGGAAGGGTCATGGGGCGGAAGCCATGGCTTTTCACTACCGCCTCGATTCGGACCTCCCGGCCGCGGAAGGCAATGGACGGGGCCTTGAGCTCATGGACCCAGATGTCCCGGTATTCTCCCGGGTCTCCCACCGGGACCGTGACCCAGGGGACCGGGGAAGGTCCTTTTCCGTCCCACTTCACCTTCCCGTCGCTCAAGAGGATAGGCAATACGTTTCTGGAAGCGAGTTTATCGGCGGCTGCCGCGGCATCCGCCCGACCTCCCCCGGGCTTCAGGTTAGGGACCTCCCCCGGTTCCACGGGCTTGACCGATTCCCCCAGGGAATAAACCTGGATTTCGAATTTCTCCCCGAGGGATTGTAAAAGCCCCTTCTCACCCCCCGTCAAAAGGGTCAGGACTTCGTCGAGCCGGCTCTTCCCGCCTTTGCCCGGGAGCGCCATAGTGGACGAGGTATCCACGAAAAAAGCCAGGGCGGGAGAGGATTTTTTCTCCGTCCTTTCCGTGAAGGCGGGGTCCAGGAAGCAGCCGATGAGCAGCAGCAAAGCTCCCAGACGGAGGCCGGAGAGCCACAGGCACCGGCCAAGCCCGACTCTCGACCGCAGCCTGTGATACTGGAGGATGAGGGCCAACAGTCCGAGGCCCAGGAGGCCCGCGACCATCCAGGGCGGAAGAAGGGGTGATAGGGCGATGTCCTCCCAAGTCATAGGTTCAGACGCTTTTTGATGAAGGGGTGATGGACCAGGTCTCTTTTGTAATCGGAGGTCAAGGAATAAACGATCACGTTGATCCCCGCTTTGAAGGCCTGGGCCCTTTGGGCTTCGCCGCCGGGCGTGCATTCATGGACCCATTTTCCCAGCCCATCCCTCGACCAGGCCCCCGAAAGATCGTTCTGCGAGTAGATCACCGGCGTCCATTGGTCCAGGGCGATCCCTTCAAAATAGGGGCTGACCGGCTGCCTTCCCCCGATCTGGTTGATCAGGTAAAAACTCTGGTAAACCGGATGATCCAGGGGCAGGCGCTTCAAATCCTGGGCGGGAAAGATTTTTTTCATCTCCGCCCGAAAAGCCCGGTCAAAGCCGTATCCTTTCACCCCCAGGGTATCTTCCGCGAAGAGAAACCCCCCGAAGGTCAGGTATCTCTTCAGAACCTCCCTCTCCTGGGGACGAAGGGGTTCGAATTCGTATTTTCCGGCCATGAACAGGAAGGGGAAAAAGAAAAGATCGGGATCAGAAAGGTCCGTCACCCGCCTTTCCTTGGCTCCATCGATGCTCGTGCGCCGCTCCAGCTCCTCCATCATGGCTTCCACGAACTGCGGGTTGGGGTCCCAGGAACCGCCCCGGTAGCGGACCTGGGCAAAAAAGAAATGGGGGAAAGCGCTTTCCCCGCGGAGCCGGGCGGGCGCTGAAAGAACGCCCCCAGCAAGGGCCAGGGCGGACAGCAAGAATTCTCTCCTGGAAATCATATCCGGGCGGCCACCCCCATCTCGATCCCCAAGACCAAAAGCAAAAAGCTCAAGATATAAGGCCAAAGCTCTTTCCGGCCGGCCAGGAAGGCTTCTCCATTCCCGTCCCGGGATTCGATCACTTTGACTTCCATGGATACCAACCTTTTCTTCATTTCTTCCCCGGTCATTTTCCGCAGTTCCGATTCTTCCGGCGGCGGATTCACTCCCTGCCACATTTCTCCTGAAGGAGTGGAAACCTGGATGATCCCCGGGCCTCCGGGAGTTCCGGAGATTTGCGAGGGCGACCCGGCCCCGGGCAACTCCCCGCCGACCCTCAGGGTGGGAGGAAGGGAACTCGGGGATAAACCCACGCCCTCTTTCAGCAGCCCGTGAATGAGAGGAAGGTAGGCGGCGTTCAGAGGAAGGTCATTCCAGTCCAGGTCTGCGCTGGAGGCGAAAAGGAAGACCCGGCCCCTTCCCCACTCGGCCTCCATCAGCAAAGGGTCTCCGTTCTCCAGGGTTAAGAGGGTCTTGCCGCTCCTGGAAACGCGGTAGTAGCGTTCGAAGGAGGCCTTTCCGAGGCTTTCCTCCGGAATTTCCAAGAAAGATGGAAAGCCCTCCCGGTTGAACGCGGCCGGTCCCTTCTTGATTCTCCCTGCCGCCCCTTCCTTCACCTCCTTCAGTTGCCAGGGGAAAAAGGGAAGGCGCTGGTAATGCTCCGGGTTCACCCGGTTTCCCAGGAAGATAAACAGAGGCTTTCCGGCCTGCAGGTAAGAGGCCAACGGGGAAGAAGCGGGCTGGGGGACATTCAGGAGGAAGATCGCTTCAAAGGGCTTAAGGTCCACGCGCTCCAGTTCTCCCTCTTGGGCCACCCGGACGTCGAAGGGAGTCCCCTCCCCCCTGCCCGGCTGGAGGGCGTTTACCAGGTAATAGCTCTCGCTCGCCTTGAGCGCAGTCCGGGGGTCTCCGTCCACGGCCAGGACTTTCACCTTCTCCCGCGCTTTGATGGGGAAAAAGAACCGGTCGTCCAGGGGAAGGCGGTCTCCGGCCAGGCGGACCTCGCCGCGAATCCATCCCCGTTTGTCCAGGACAAGATCGAAATAGATTTTCCCCTCCTCCCCTGCAGGCAGATCGATGGATTTTTGTTCCACCTTGACGTTGTTTAAAAAAAGCTGAACCTGAGCCGGGGCGGTTTGACCGGATGCATTCCCCACGGTAACCTCCAGGCGGCCGGAAGCGCCCACCACGGCTTCTCCCTGGCTCAAACGAACATCCTTGATCGTCAGATTGGCATCCCTCTGATTTCCACCGAAGCGGACGAAGGTCAGGATCAGGTTCGGGGGGACATTCTTCAGTTGACCCTGCTGCAGCCCTTCCCATTCGCCCCGGGCCAGGTCGGTGAGGATCACAACCTCCAGCGGGGACTTCATGTCTTTTCCGGCCTGGAAGGCCCGGTTTAACGCCGCCGAAGGGTCCCCCTTGCCGAAGGAAAGGGAGATTTTTTCCAGCACCTGGAGAGCCTCCCCGGAATTCATCCACTCCACGGCGAGCCCGTCCGGGTTTCCCCCCGGAGCGGTCACCGTGGGAAGGACCAGCACCCGGCCTTTGAGGGTCTTTAAAATGTCCCGGCCATGGGCCTTGGCCAGCTCAAAACGCTCTCCCCGGCCCTCCCGGTAACCCATACTCAGCGAGTTGTCCAAGATCAAAACCTTGGCCCCCTCCTCCCCGGAGGAGAAAACCCCGGAAAAGAGCCAGACCGGCCGGGCGATGAGAAGGGCCAGGGCCAAAACCGCCAGGACCCGGAGAGCCAGGAGAATCAACTCCTTCAGCCTTTCCGGCCGCACCAAGTTCTGCTGGGAGAGAAGGAGAAGACGGACGGCCGAGAATTTTTTGATCTTTCCATGCCGCTGGACGAGGCGGTGGATCAGGATCGGAATCGCCCCGGCGTCCAGGGCTAACAGGAACAGGGGATTTAAAAAAGTGATACTCATGAAAGAACCAAATTCGAAATCCGAATGTCCAAACCCGAAACAAAAGGCAAATTCAAATGTCCAAATATTCCAAACAAGAAAAATGCGAGCTTGGGGGGGTTATTTTGAAAATTGAAATTTGGGTCATCCGAATTTGTTTCGTCCCGCGTTTGGCGGGATTCGAATTTCGTGCTTCGGATTTATCCCGCCGAACGGGGTTTAAAATTCTTCCTCCAAGTCAGATACTTCGTCAGGGCCTTATCCAGGCCGGCCGAGGTGGGGAAGAGCTGGTAGTCGATCTGGTAAGAGGCGCAGGTCTTTTCATAGGACTGCAAGAGGGAACGGAGAGTGTTCAGATAAGCCGAGCGGATCACCTGCGGGTCGGCGGGCAGGCGCAGGTCTTCTTCCAGGTCCTTGAAAATGGCCGGCTGGTCGAAGGGAAACTCCAGCTCGTCCCGGTCCAGCAGGTGGAAGACCAGGACATCGCTCCCCCGGGAGCGCATTTGCTTCAATCCCCGAAGGACCTTTTGCGGGTCATCCAGGAGGTCGGAGATGAGGATGATCAGCCCCCTCCGCTTCAAAGAGCCGGCCAGCTCCTGCAGCACATCCCCCCCCGAAGTCTCCCCCCCGGGCTTTTGTCCCTCCAGCGCCTTCAGGATCGCCCAGAAGTGTCCGGGAAAGGCTTTGGGGGGAATCATTCTCTCAATCCTTCGGGAAAAAAGAATCAGCCCTACCGCATCCTGCTGTTTTAGGAGCAGGTACGACAAGGACGCGGCCAGGGTGGCGCCGTAATCGAATTTACTGTACCCGTCCGAGGCATACCCCATGGACCCGCTCCGGTCCAGGACGATGTAGGCCCGCAGGTGGGTGGTCTCCTGGTACTCCTTGATGAAATAGCGGTCGAACTTCCCGAAGGCCTTCCAGTCCATGTGCTGCACTTCATCGCCGGGCGAGTATTCCCGGTGCCCCTCGAACTCCGAACTGAACCCCTTGGCCCGGGAAGGATGAATGCCCACCATGACCCCGTCCACCACGGACCTGGCGCGAAGGGAAAGGTTTTTCAAGCGGGTTAGCACCCGGGGGTCGAACAGGTTCACGGGCTGATCTCTTTCAGCAGATGATCGATGACGTCCAGCGAAGTGATACTCTCGGCCTGGGCCTTGAAGTTGGTGATGATTCGGTGCTTGAGGATGGGATGGATCACCGACCGGATGTCCTCCACCGAAGCCACGTAGCGCCCGTCCATGATCGCTTTGGCCTTGGCCGCCAGGATGAGGTGCTGGGAGGCGCGGGGACCTGCGCCCCACTCCACCCATTCCTTGGCAAAGGGAAGGGCTTCGGGTTCCCGGGGGCGGGTCGCCCGCAGCAATTTCACCGCGTAGCCGATTACATGGGATGAAGCGGGGACCTTTCGCACCAGGTCCTGCATCTCTAGGATCTTATCCGCGGCGATCACTTTCTGCAAAACCGGCTGGTAAGAAGAGGTGGTGGTGGCCACGATCTCCATCTCCTGGTCCAGGGGGGGATAGTCGATGGAGATGTTGAACATGAACCGGTCGAGCTGCGCCTCCGGCAGGGGGTAGGTCCCTTCCTGCTCGATGGGGTTCTGGGTGGCCAGGACAAAGAAAGGAAGTTCAAGGGCGTGGGTAACCCCTCCCGCGGTGACCCGGTACTCCTGCATGGCCTGGAGAAGGGACGCCTGGGTCTTGGGCGGGGTGCGATTGATTTCATCCGCCAGGAGAATGTTGGTGAAGATGGGGCCCTTCAGGAAGCGGAAGGAACGGCGCTTGCTGGCCGAGTCCTCTTCCAGGATGTCCGTTCCGGTAATATCCGACGGCATGAGGTCCGGAGTGAATTGAATCCGGTTGAACTTGAGTTCCATGATCCCGGCCAGGGTGGAAATGAGAAGCGTCTTGGCCAGGCCGGGCACTCCCACGAGAAGGCAGTGGCCCCGGCAGAAGAGGGCAATCAGGATCTCTTCGATCACCTTTTCCTGACCGATGATCACTTTGTGGATCTCCTGCACGATTTCGGCCTTTTTGCGGCCCATTTCTTCGACTTGGGCCAGGTCCCGGTCGGTTATCCGGGGTTCTAACGCGCTTTCCATCTTCTTCCTTATCGAATGAGTTTCCGCAAAATTTCCCTCGACCGCGCGGCGGTGTCCAAATCTCCCATCTTTTCCGCTGCCAGGGCCAGGTTTTGGTGCACCTCCGGGTTGAAGGGGTTGATCTGGATGGATTCCTCCAGGGCCCCGCGAGCCGAGGAGAAATCCTGAAGTTGGAGATAAGCCTTCCCCATGTAGTTGTAGATCGTGGGGTGGTCCGGCGCGAGCGCCCCGGCTTCCCTTAAAACCTTTAACGCTTCCGGCGCCCGGTTCATGCGGATGAGGGTGTCCGAGAGGCGGTTCATGACCGGCACCGACTCCCGGCTTTCCGCCAATGCCCGGCGATACTCCAGGACCGCCGCCTCCATCCGTCCCCGTTCCTTGAGCCGGTCGCCCAGGTGAGCGCGATTCCGGGCGATCAGGGATTTGATCTCGTTTATCTCCACCCGTTCTTCGTCGGATTTCCCCTCTTTGATCTTGTACCGCCGGGCGTGAACTCCTTCCATTTCCCTCAGGTCCTTTCGGGCCAAAAATTCCTTCCACTTTTCGCTGAACTCGGAGAAGGGCCATCCCAGGACCTGCTCCACCGCCTGCCGCGCTCCTCCGGGCGCGCTGCCGTCCCCCATGCGGCGCAGGACCTCCCGGAGCCCCTGGTCTCCTGCTTGGAACAGGAGGAAATCGATGACCGAGGCGGCCTGGGCATAGGCCAACTGCACCTCCTCCGGGGTCTCCAGCTTGATGAAGGAATTTTCCATTCTATCCCAGGAGATGAGCTTCCCCCTGCCCAGGGCCTGGGCCAGAAGGGTCTGGGAAACGGAGTTCAGGTAAGACGGGCCGCCCCGCCATCTCGTCTCTTCATATTTGGCCAGCCCTTCATGGAACCAGATGGGCGCTTTGTTGGCGGAGAGCTTCAGGATCAGGTAGTGAAGATACTCGTGACTGAGAGAATCCATCCACCGGTATCCGTACACCAGGGCCCGGGGAGACAGGATCAGGAGTTTGTTGAACTGGGCCAGGCCCACCGCTCCGGCCACTTCGATGTCCCGGGCGGAGAGGGTGGAACAGAGATAAAACGCCTTGGTGTCCGGAAAAACCTCCACCCGGACCTTTTCTTTGGGCCGGAAGTCGTATCGGTCGGCCATGACCCGGTAGGTCCGCTCCAGATTGTCCTTCAGGTAATCCACCAGAATTCCGTCCTGCTTCTCGTCCAGGTGGATGATGAAATGGGGGCTTTCAAATTTTTGAAAGGAAGACAGGACCCCGAGGGTGGACTCGATAAAGAGGGAAAAGCCCCTCCGCTTTTCGTCGTCCCCCCCTGTTTCCAAGGCCGCCTGGATGAGCTTTTTGGCTTCTCCGTATTCCCCCCGGTGGAAGGCGACTTTGGCGGCCAGCTCCAGGACCTGGGGGTTTCGGCTCTCGGTCTTAAGGAGGCTTTGCACCTCCGTCCAGGCCTCCTCCACCTCCCACCGTTCCACCTTCTCATCCAGGGAAGCAAGAACCCCGGGGGATGCAGCCTGCCCGGAGGAGAAAGGAATCAGCAGAAAAAATAAGACCCATATGAGGCTCATTTTTTTCATCGTCTGGGAACCCATAAAATCATCGGAATTCAGCTTTTTGAAATCGCCTTCTTAAATCCCCCCTCCGCCCCCCCTTTTTCAAAGGGGGGAACGGGGGGATTTCTATTTTGGCCCGATCGAATCCTGAAAATCCGCGCCTATCTGCTCCCCATCACATCATTCGCTCAATCCCCTGAAATACTGCTCCACCTCGCGCCTGTAGGGAGAAGGAGCATTGTCCTTCAACGCTTCCATGATCTTTTCGCGGAAGGTCTTGGGAACCTGGTAGGCGTCCTTCCCGGGAGTTTCGAACTCCTCCCGGTCGATTCCCGTGTACCCCCTCTCCAGGGGCCTCTTGACTTCCGGCTGGGGGAGGGTGGGCATGGGGGCCCAAGGCCCGTAATACCAGCCGGGCCGGGGATCGTACCCCCAGGGCCTTCCCCACCGGTTGATCTGACCGCGCATGGCCATCTGCTGGGACATCTGCCGCATGGCCTGCTGGGACCGATTCAATCGTCGCAGGACCTCCTGTTCCGGAGGGATGGCTCCCGGAGCATCCTCTCCCTTCAGCTTCCCCGAGGCCTCACCCATGGAGTCCGCCGCCCCTTCGAGGTTTTTGAGGACCTCTGTGTCCATGCCCGGAAAAAGCTGGGCCATCATGTCCAGCTTCTCCTTCAGGGCCCGGGTCCTTTCTTTCAGGGCCTCCTGGCGGGAGGAAAGGGAGGGGAACTTTCCTTTTTGCTCCTGTCCCATGACCTCCTGCGAATCGGGGCGAAGCCCTTTGAGCATTTTTTTCATCTCCTCCAGGAACTGGCCGGCCTCGGGGTTATTTTCAAACTCTTTCAACCATTCCTTGACCTGGTCCTCGAGTCTCCGCGTCCTTCCTTGCCGCAGGAGCTTTTCCCCCTCCTGAACTCCCTCTTGGGCTTCGGGGGGAATCGATTGCTTGAACCGTTCCAGTTGTTCCCGAAGCAGGGGCTGGGCATCCTTCAGCCGCTTCTGGGCCTCTTCGAGCATTTTCTCCCGAAGCTCCCGGTCGATCCTTTCCGTCTCCCGGAGGATCTCCCTCTGTTCGGAAAGGAGTTTGTCCAGCTCGCCGGTTTGGCGCGACATTTCCCCCTGCATGCGGTCCATCTGGGACCGGGCCGCCTGCGCCCCCGCCCGGCCCATGGCGGCCATCATCTCCGAAAGGGACTGGAGAAGTCTCTGCGCCGCCTCCATAGCTCCCGCCAGGTCTCCTTCCATGAGCTTCTTCCGGAGCTGCTCCAAGTCGCTGAACAGGTCCTGGAAGTCCAGGCCGCTCAGCTCCGGGCTGTTCAGGAATTCATCCGGCAACTGGGGGGCCAATCGGGTCATGGCTTCCATGATGGAGTGGAGGAGCTCGGCGAGTTTTTTCAGCTCCTTCAGCGCTTCGTCGAGGGCTTCCTGGGTCAGGGGTCCCTTCAGCTCCTTCAGGAAATCCATGAGCCTTTTCTGGCGGTTCCTCAGTTCCTTGGCCATAGCCTCCAGCTCGCTCATCCGGGCCTGCTTGGCGATCTCCTCCGCCAGAAGGGCCAGCCTTTCCATCTCCTGGGTAATGGTCTCCCTTCCCTCGAAAAGCATCCTTTCCTTCAGGGAAGAAAGGTTCTTTCTCAGGGCCTCGAAGTCCGGGCGGTCGGCCCGGTCCTTCATCCTCTCCAGGTTTTGATCCAGGCGCTTCAGGGTATCTTCCATGGCCCGGGTCAGGGCTTGCCGGTCTTTTACCTCTTCCAGGTGGTCCGCCAGAAGGGAAAGAAGGGCTTCGGAGATCCGGTGGGCCTCTTCTCCCTCCCGGGCCGCCCGGGCCTTTTCATCCCTGACCGATAGGCTGAAGGATCGGGAATATCCCGCTTTGGGCCCGGAAACAGCGTCGTTGTCCCAGACCCCCAGCCGGTAGGTTACCTTCTCCCCGGGAGTTAGGGCCAGGCTGCTCATCTCCCATTTGAACCCCTGGGGAGAGAGAAACCGTTCGCCCGGGGGGCTTTTCAGGCTCACCGCGTATTCCTTCTCTCCTTTGCGGTAAAGCAGTTTTACGGCGGTGATTCCAAAGTCGTCCGTGGCCGTGTAAAGAAGCGGAATCTCCTCTTCCCCGGAAATTTCCAGGTCCTGGGCAGGCTGAACGATTTCGGCCTCCGGGGGTTTGTCGGGGAGGATGCGGATGGCGTACCGGACGGGGTCGGGGTTTTCGAACCCGAACTCGTCCTTAACCTTGAAAAAATATTCGCCGGGGGAAAGGACCAACCAGTTTCCCCGGAAAAGGTCCCCCCGGGTCTCCAGAGAAAGGGTCGCTTCCTGATTCAGGATCATTTCCGCCGAGATGACTTCCTTGGTCAACTGTCCCTCCAGGTTCACGACCGTTCCCTTCAGGGCTTCGATGTGGCCTCCCTCCTTGGTTTCCCGCGGCATGCGGGCGTATTCCGGGGGAATTAGGGTCAGACGGACCCCTTTCACCTCGGGAGGGTCCACTACCCGCAAGGTGTAGGCGGGCGAGGCAGAACGGCCGTTGAAGGCTTGGTAGCGGAAGGAAACCTGGGGATTGGTCACTTGGTAAGAAAATCGGCCCTCTCCCTGGGAGTTCATGGGGACCGTCGTCTCCTGCCCGGCCTCGGGCCGGATGACCAGGCTGAGTTTTTCCGGAACAGCCCCCGTGGCCTGGGCCTGAATGCCCAGCGACGAGCCCCGCAGGATGACCGATCCTTTGGGCTCCAGGGAAATGACCGTTTCCCGTGCCGGAATGGCGGAGAAGGGATTGGTCACCAGGGCCAGGGAGCGGGAGAGGAAAGAAGGCTCCAGGGCCAGGACCGCGCAGAAGGCCGCAAGAACGGGGATGAGCAGGCGCAGGTTCCGGCCGACCCTTCCAAACCCGATGACCTCCGAGGGGGGGATGGCGGAGACCTTCTCCGCCGTTTTCTTGATCTGCGCGGTGATCAGCCCCGAGGAAATCCGCCCCGGGACGGCGGCTTCTTTCAACTGGGGAAAGAGAAGAAGGGAGTTGGTCACGTCGTCCCGCAGTTGCGGAAATTTGGTCTCCATCTCCTTGGCCAGCCGGCTTAAGGGCGGCCGGGAAAAGACCCGGCGGGTTCCTGCCGCCAACAGGAAGCCCAGAAAGGCCAGCGCCCCGAAGGAATAAAATAAAGAAACGTACCAAAAGCCGTCCCCCAAATAAATCGGAAACAAGCAACCCAAAAGAGCGAGCATGAAGGCGGTGGCAAAGCGGAGAAGAAAATCGAGGGCGAAAAGGACCTGCAGGCGGAGGGCTACGACTCTGAGAAATCCAGCAAGGCGGTCATAATGATGGCCAATAATTTCTTTCACCGCCGTATCCAATCATGCTTTATTCATAGTTTATAGCACCCGACCCCGGGGATCAATATGAAAAAGATCATAAACGAGCCTTTGCTTCCTTCCCCTGTTCCGCGGGAAGAGTTCAGGTAGTATAATTCAAGGAAAATGGCCGGGTGCCTGTGGGGGTGACCCGGCGGGTCGCCCCCACATCGGACACAGACAGCCCGAAATTCTGGAGTTAAAAAATGTCCCGCCCTCCCCGCTCCTTTTTGTTCTTTTTTCTCTTCTATCTCTTCGTGGCCGCCCCTGTATGGGGAGGGGTGGTGCAGGAAACCCTTCCCAACGGCCTGCGTTTTGTCTTGATCCCGAACCCCGGAACCGCCTCGGTTTCCGTGGACCTCTGGGTCCGGGCGGGTTCGCGTTTCGAATCCCCCCAGACCAACGGGATTTCCCATTTCGTGGAGCACCTTCTCTTCAAGGGGACCGCCCGGCGCACCGCCCAGGACATTTCCCGGGAAATCGCCGCCGCGGGGGGTTATTTCAACGCCTATACTCACTGGGAGCACACCCAGCTTCACATCTCCATCCTTCCCTCTCACCTGGATTTGGCTCTTGACGTGCTATCCGACGTGGCCCGGAATTCCCTCCTGACTGAAGAAATGGTAGCGAAAGAAAGGAAAGTGATCCTGGAAGAAATCTCCCTGGCGAAGATTTATCCCCCGTCCTACATTCTAAACCTGGTGGGCAAAACCCTTTTCGCCGATCATACCCTCGCGATGCCCATCTCCGGGACCGAGGATTCGGTCAAGTCCATCAATCGCCACGATCTCCTTCAATACTACCGTCGCCAATACGTGCCCCCCAATGCCTGCCTCACCGTCGTGGGAAATGTGGATGGCGGCCATCTGCCCGGCCTCATCCGGCAGAAATTCGGCTCCTGGTCGGGAAAGGAAAACAAAACCTCCCCACCCCTCGCCCCCGTCCGCCAGAATCAATTCCGGGAAGTGCGGGAGAGAAAGTTTCTGGACCAGGCCATCGTGGTCCTGGCCTTGCAGGCCATGGGAACGGGAGACCCGGACCGACCCGCCTTTGAGATCATCAATGCCGTTCTGGGCTCGGGAGGAAACTCCCGCTTGTACCAGGAAATCCGGGAGAAGAAAGCGCTCTCCTACCTGGTGGGGTCTATCTATCATCCCCTGTCGGACACCGGGTTTTGGGGGGTGTACGTGGGAACCGCCCCCCAAAATGTCGCCCTGGTCAAATCGATCATCTTTCGGGAGATCGCCCGGATTCAGCAGGAGCCCCTCTCACCCCGGGAGCTCGAGGACTTGAAAAACTACCTCCGCGGCCGGACCCTCATCCGGACCGAGAGGAATTCTTCCCTCGCAGAATTCGTAAGCCAAAGGCTTTTGACCGGCCATTTTGAATTGCCCGCCGATTACCTGGCCAGGATTCAGGCGGTGACCGCGGAAGACGTGAAGAGAGTCGCCGAGTCCTACCTGAGAGAAGACCGGCAAAACCTGATCATCCTGAAGCCTTACCCCGGGTTGCGTTTCTTCAGGAATCTTCTCTGAAGCTCGACCGAAACCGAAATTCCATTGACATTGCGAGGATTTCCTATTAGTATCGATTATTTAGTAAATTTTTTGCGGCTCTTCCCCCGGGTGAACCGAAAGAACCGAAGCCAGAGGCTAACTCCCCGCATTTTATATTTTTTCCTGGGAATCGCGCTTTCCTGGGGGTTTGCTCCGTCTTTTGCCGAGGGCCGGGACTTGATCCGGGTCCTTATTTTGCGGGACGTGTCCCTGGTGAAAGTGTCGGCGGAGGGTCTCAACCTTTTCGACATGAAAACGGGGCAATCGCTCTTTAAAAACCGAAAATTTACCTCCCATCTCTTCGAGAGGGATTCGGGCGCACGGGTGCGCCTCCGGGGGCAAAACCTCCTGGCTCCGGGTTTTCTGGCGGAATCGGCGGGCAGTCATTTTCGGATCAACGGACGCACCTACCGGGATTACTTAAGGATTCTGCCCGGACCCAACCGGGACCTGTGGGTCATCAACATCCTTCCCCTGGAGGAGTATCTGGTGGGTCTGATCAACTCCGAGATCTCTTCCCAGTGGCCCATGGAGGCGATAAAGGCCCAGGTCATCGCCGCTCGCACTTACGCCTTCTATCAGCGGACCAATCGGGCAGGAGAGCTCTACGATGTGGACTCCGGAGTCAGCGACCAGGTTTATGGCGGAACGGGAAAAGAGGATGCCCGTTCCCGCAAAGCCGTGGAGGAAACCAGGGGAGAGATGATATTTTATCAGGGAAGCCCCATCTTTTCAGTTTACTCGGCCTGCTGCGGGGGTAAAACCGAATCGGGGGAATACATGTGGACTGGATTTTTTCCTTACCTGCGCGGCGCGGAGTGCGTTTTTTGCCTGGATTCCCCCCATTTCGTTTGGAACTACTCCATAGACGGGGAAGGCCTGGCTTCGGCCCTGGGCGGAGGAGGGGTTTCCGGGTCCCGTGTTCTCGGCTTGGAAATCGGTGACCGAAGTCCCAGCCGGCGGGTGTTGGCTGTGTCCATTCAGTCGGAAACGGGCCGGCAAATAATCCCGGGAAAGGATTTTCGCCGACTCCTGGGCTATGATCAGCTCCGTTCCACGAACTTCATCGTGAAAGAAAACGGGGGATTCTTCCATTTCTCCGGACTGGGCTGGGGGCATGGGGTCGGGTTCTGCCAGTGGGGCGCTAAGGGTATGGCCGAAGCCGGGGCGGACTACCGCACTATTCTAAAATCCTATTATCACGGGGTTGAAATCGGGAAGAATCGGAGATGAAACCGAGCGACTTTGACTACCGCCTTCCAAGCGGGCTGATCGCCCAGCGCCCCCCGGCCCGGCGGGGGGATTCCCGGCTCATGGTGGTAAACCGCGAAAGGGTCTCATGGGAGCACCGGTCTTTTTTTCATCTGCCCGAATACCTGAACCCGGGGGATGCCCTGGTCCTGAACGACACCAAGGTGATTCCTGCCCGGCTTATTGGCCAAAAGGAGAGCGGCGGAAAGGTCGAGGTACTCCTGGTTCGAAAAAAATGGGGGCCGCCGAATATATCCAATTCTCAGGAGTGGGAGTGCCTGGCCCAGAGTACCGGCAGGCTGCGGGAAAAGACGCGGGTCTTTTTTGAGGAAGGAGTGGGGGGGGAATTCCGGGGAAGAACCCCGGAGGGACTCTGGAATCTCTCCCTGGAAAGTTCCGGGGTTAAAGACCTGGACCTTGCCCTGAAGAGGATCGGCTTTGCCCCCCTGCCCCCGTACATCCGCCGCAACGGGGACGGTGGAACCAGGGAGGAGGACCGGGAGAGATACCAGACCGTTTATGCCCGCAGGGAAGGGGCCATCGCCGCGCCGACCGCGGGAATGCATTTTACCGAAGAGGCCCTGCAAGAGATTCGGGCAAAAGGGGTGTCGGTTTCCTTTTTGACCTTGCACGTTGGAATGGGCACCTTCCTCCCGGTGAAGAGCGAGGAGGTCGAAGAACACCGCCTGGAGCCGGAATTCTTTGACCTGCCGCCCGAAACGGCGGCGGCTATTAATGATGCCCGTAAGGCCGGGGGTAGGGTCTTGGCCGTGGGAACCACCGTGACCCGGGTCCTCGAATCATCGGTGGAGGATAGCGGAAAAGTCCGGGCTCACCAGGGGATGACCGGACTTTTCATCCTTCCCGGACACCGTTTCCGGGCCGTCGATGCCTTGTTGACGAACTTTCACCTCCCCCGGTCCACCATCCTCATGCTGGTCTCGGCCTTCGCGGGGCGGGAATTCATTTTGTCCGCCTATGAGGAGGCCGTAAGGCAGGGATACCGGTTTTACAGTTATGGGGATGCGATGTTAATCCTTTAAAGCATTAAGATGTGAGGTGTGAGGTGTGAAAGGCAAAAACCCTTCCTTCATTGCCACTCACAACTCCCGACTCCCAACTTACTCTTATTTCATTTGGAACAATGGCCTTTCATTTTGAAATATTGAAGAAGGATGAAACGACCGGGGCCCGGTTGGGCCGATGCCGAACCGCCCATGGGGGTTTCAACACCCCGGCCTTCATGCCCGTGGGTACCCAGGGCACGGTGAAGGCCCTGACCCCGGAGGACCTGCGGGAGATGGGTGCGGAGATCATTCTTTCCAACACCTATCATCTTTATCTACGGCCGGGGCACGAGAGGGTCCTGCGGCTGGGAGGGCTTCACCGCTTCATGCACTGGGACTATCCCCTCCTCACCGACAGCGGGGGGTTCCAGGTTTTCAGCCTCAATTCCCTGGTCCGGGTCTCGGAAGAAGGGGTTGAGTTCCAATCCCATATCGACGGCTCCAGGCATAAAATCACTCCGGAGAGGGCGGTGGAAATCCAGGAGGCCCTGGGGGCGGACATCATCATGTGTCTGGACGAATGCACCCCCTACCCGGCAACCCACGAGGCGGCCGAACGATCGCTGGAGCTGACCCTCAACTGGTCCCGGCGGTGCAAGGATGCCCATCGGCGGGAGAACCAGGCTCTGTTCGGGATCGTTCAGGGAGGCATGTACCCGGACCTCCGGAAAAGGAGTGCAGAATCCCTCGGGGAAATCGGTTTTGACGGATATGCCCTGGGCGGGCTGAGCGTGGGTGAAAGCAAGGACACGATGCTTGAGGTCGTGTCCCGGACTGCCCCCCTTCTACCCATCGGTCGGCCCCGATACTTGATGGGGGTAGGGACGCCTTGGGACATCGCCCAGGCAGTCCTTTATGGCGTGGACATGTTCGACTGCGTGCTGCCCACCCGCAACGCGCGCAACGGAATGCTCTTCACCAAGAGCGGGAGATTGATCATCAAGAATGCGCGATACGCGGACGACGAATCGCCGGCGGACCCCGGATGCCCGTGTTACACCTTCCGGAATTACAGCCGGGCCTATCTTCGCCATCTTTACCTGGCGGAAGAGATCCTGGCCATGCGCCTGAACACGATTCACAATCTTTTTTTCTACCTTTCCTTCATGGAAGAAATCCGCCGGGCCATCGCCGAAGAAAGGTTGAAAGATTGGGTCAAAACTTGCTATGCTCAGGGAACCGCGGAAGAGGAGACCGAGTCCGGGCCGCCGGACCGCTGGCGCTCCTTTTCCCCTAAAAAGCTAGCGGGGAAGAAGAAAACCGCATTCGTGAGAGCAGACGCAATGAAATGATCTTGCGAAAATCTCCCTTCTCCCTCCATGGGGACGGGAAAAAGCAGGGGAACGACATTTTCCCCTCGCTTTGATCCTCTTCCTCACGGCAGGAGGAAATCGTCGTTTGAATTCAGACCAAATCCTTAAGGAGGGTAATTCCATGTTTTCCAGCGTAGCCTATGCGATGGGAGGGTCCGGCGGGGGCGCTCAAGGCGGAATGGCGGCATTCCTTCCCCTGATCCTCATGTTCGTGGTCTTCTACTTTCTGCTGATCTGGCCCCAGCAGAAGAAAGCCAAGGCCCACAAGCAGGTCCTGGCCAACCTGCAAAAAGGGGACAACGTAATCACTTCCTCCGGAATTTACGGGAACATCACCGGCCTTACCGACACCGTGGTCACCCTGGAGATCGCCGAGAAGGTCCGCATCAAGGTGGCCCGCAACTCCATCGCCGGGGTGATTAAAAGCCAGGTTTAAGGAGAGGCCATTCATGAATGGCCCCTGCCCCGCAGGATTTCATTTGACGATCCAAAGGAGAACGAAACATGTGGAGAAGCATACAGTGGAGGGTCGGGCTCATCGTTGCCTTCCTGGCCCTCTCCATCCTCTTTCTCATCCCCACGCTGATTGATCCCCTGCCGAAATGGTGGGCGAAGTTCCTGCCCACGGAAAAGATCAACCTGGGCCTGGACCTTCGCGGCGGAATGCACCTTCTGCTCGAAGTGGAAACGCAGAAGGCGGTGGAAAGCGCCCTCGATAAATACGCCAGCGAAATCAAGGACACCCTGGCCAAGAAGGATATTCCCGCCCGCCAGGTGGAACGGACCCCGGACGGAAAAATTTCCATCGTCCTCCCGGACGCGAAGGCCAATGACCGCTTCAGCCAGGTCCGGGCGGACCAGTATGGAAATTTCAAAGTGGCCTCTTTTCGGGAGCAGGAGGGGAAGTTCCTGTACCTTCTGGAAATGAATCCCCGGGAAGCCAAGTCCATCGAGGAATCCGCCGTCCGTCAGGGCCTGGAAACGATCCGCAACCGGGTGGACCAGTTCGGCGTGGCCGAGCCGGTGATCGTCCCCCAGGGGGACAAAGAGATCCTGGTGCAGCTTCCGGGAATCAAGGAGCCCCAGCGGGCCATCGAGCTCATCGGCCGGACGGCCCTCCTGGAGTTTAAGCTGGTGGATGAAGAAAACAGCCTGGAAGAAGCCCTGAAGGGGAACCTTCCTCCGGGGAGCGAAATTCTTTACCAGAAGGTCGCGGAAAAGGACAGTGGCGTCGTCACCCGGAGGCCCTACCTTTTGAAGAAGCGGGCCCTCATGACCGGGGACGTTCTCACCGACGCCCGCATGCGGATTAAATCGGATTTCAACGAGCCCTACGTATCCCTCGATTTCGACAGCCGGGGAGCCCGGCTCTTCGACCAGATCACCGCGGAAAACGTGAAAAAACGCCTGGCCATCGTCCTCGACAACAATGTTTACTCCGCGCCCGTGATCCAGGAGCGCATCAGCGGGGGCAAGGCTCAGATCAGCGGCTCCTTCACTCCGGAAGAGGCTTCGGACCTGGCCATCGTCCTTAGGGCCGGGGCCCTGCCGGCTCCGGTGAAGATCATCCAGAATGTTACCGTTGGGCCCTCCCTGGGGCAGGATTCCATCGACAAGGGACTCCGGGCGGCGATCATCGGCGCCGTCCTGGTGGTGGTTTTCATGGCGGTGTACTACGGTCTTTCCGGGGTCATCGCCGACTGGGCCCTCTTTTTGAACATCGTGTACCTCATGGGGGCCATGGCTTCCATGCGGGCCACCCTGACCCTGCCCGGCATCGCCGGGATCATCCTGGCCATCGGCATGGCCGTGGACAGCAACGTCCTCATGTTCGAGCGCATCCGCGAAGAGCTGCGTCTGGGGAAAACGGTGCGGGCGGCGGTGGACTCGGGCTACGACAAGGCCCTCTTCACCATCATCGACTCCCATGTCACCACCCTGATCACCGCGGTGGTGCTCTTCCAGTTCGGAACCGGCCCGATCAAAGGCTTTGCCGTGACGCTCAGCCTGGGTGTGATCATCAACCTCTTCTCGGCCCTGATCGGGACCAAGGTGATCTTCGACTGGATCAACCTCAAAAAGCAGCTTAAGACGCTGAGCATCTGAAAGGAGTGTACCCGTCCATGGGTTTGGAAATCCTGGGAAAAACCAACATCGACTTCATCGGCAAAAGGAAATACTCTTTCCTCCTCTCCGCCGTCCTGGTGAGTGTGGGAATCTTTTCCCTGGTCCAGATGTGGAGGGGCCAGGCCAACCTGGGAATCGACTTCGCCGGCGGGACCGCGGTGCAGCTCAAATTCGAGAAACCCTTCCAGCTGGACAAGGCCCGGCACGCCCTGGAAGGGAACGGCTTCAAGGACGCGGAACTCCAACAGTTCCTGGAGGGCAATAAGCTCCTCATCCAGGTGAAAAAGTCCATCGCCGAAGGGAAAGTGGCCGACAAGATTGTTTCCATTTTTACGAAAGAGTTCGCCGATAACAAATTCGTCGTCGACAGCACTACGGAAATCGGCCCCAAGGTGGGAAAGACTCTTCGGGATGACGCCCTCATCGCGGTCGTCGTGTCGGCCATCGGGATGATCGTTTACCTTGCCTGGCGCTTCGAGTTTGTCTTCGGCGTGGCCGCGGCGGCGGCCACCTTCCACGACGTTCTGTCCGTTCTGGGGGTCTTCTTTGTCCTGGGGAAGGAAGTCAATCTGCTCCTCATCACCGCCCTTCTCACCCTGGCCGGCTACTCTTTGACCGATACCGTGGTGGTTTACGACCGGATTCGCGAAAACCTCCGCCTGCGGCCCAGAGACCCCCTCGCGGCGGTGATCAACAGCAGCATTAACGAGGTCCTCTCCCGGACCATCGTCACTACGATCACCGTATTCCTGGCCTGTCTCGCTCTCTTCCTCTTCGGGGGAGAGGTCCTCCACGATTTTTCCTTCGCCCTGCTGATCGGCATCTGCGTGGGTACTTACTCTTCGGTCTTCGTGGCCAGCCCGATTGTTTATGAGTGGAGGAAGGGAAAGAAGGTCACGATCCGGACGAGGAGATAAAAACAAGGACGGAAAGGGGAAACGGAGAAAGGGCGAAAGGGAATCTTTGGGTTGAACTCTCGATCGACTTTTCTCCTTTTTCCCCTCACCTCTTTGAGGGGTTGAATTTCTTAAGCTTCTCCGCCGCCATCGCCAGGGTTTCCATCTTTTTGGGAAAAGCGAACCGTACCTTGGTCCTGCCCAGCTCGGGGCGGCTGTAAAAGCAGCTTCCGGGCACCGTGGCCACCCCGATCTTTTCCACCAGGTGGAAGGAGCAGGCCACATCGTCCGGGAACTCGAAGTGGGCCACATCGGTCATGATGTAGTAGGCCCCTTTGGGCCGGTAAACCTTGAACCCCGTCCCCTCCAGGGTCTTCAGCAGGAAGTCCCTCCGCTCCCGGTATTCCTCGGCCAGTTCATCGTAATAACTTTCCCGCATGCGCAAGGCGGCCACGGCCCCCTCCTGCAGGGGATGGGCTGCTCCCACCGTCAGGAAGTCGTGGATCTTGCGGATGGAGGCGGTCAGGTGGGCCGGGGCCAGGATATACCCGATGCGCCAGCCGGTCAGGCTGTAAGTCTTGGAGATGGAATTGATGGTAATGGACTGCTCCCGCATCCCCGGCAGGGATGCAATGCTCACATGCTTTGCCCCGTCGTAGAGGATGTGCTCGTAGATCTCATCGGTCACCGGCACCACCCCCCACTTCTGGCAGAGGTCGGCGATGAACTGCAGCTCCTCCCGGGAGAAGACCTTTCCCGTGGGGTTGTTGGGGGTATTCAGGACGATGGCTTTGGTTTTGTTGCTGAAGGCCTTGACCAGCGCCCCCTCGTCGAAATGCCAATCCGGTTCGTGGAGGGTGACGTACTTCGGGGTGGCCCCGCAGAGGATGGTGTCGGGCCCGTAGTTCTCGTAGAAGGGCTCGAAGACGATGACCTCCTCGCCGGGGTTGACGATGGCCATCAATGATGCGATCATTCCCTCCGTCGCCCCGCAGCAGACCGTGACCTCTTTCTCCGGGTCCATCTTCACCCCGTTATAGCGGGCGAATTTCTCGACGATGGCCTGACGCAGATTGGGCGTCCCCCAGGTGATGGCATACTGGTTGTAATCCTCCCGGATGGCCCGGACGGCCGCCTCCTTGATCTCCTCGGGGGCGGCAAAATCCGGAAACCCCTGGGCCAGGTTCACCCCTTTGTGGCGGATGCAGACCCGGGTCATGTCCCGGATGACCGATTCGGTGAAGCTGAGCGCTTTCTGCGAAGAAAACTCCTTCATTTCAAGAAACCCCCTTGGCAACCATCAAAACGAGCAAAAGTAAATATATCCAAGGTACTTTTCGCCGTCAATAAAAATAGTCCGGCCATAGCGTGGTGAAAAAAAAGGGAGCAGAAGGGAAAAAAAGGCAGATAAGGATAAGAAAAAATACAAACAAGGTAACAGATCAGTGTTTTGAAACGGCCTTGCCAGAAATCCATCCCGGCCTCCCTTTGCCAAAGGGAGGAGAAGTTATTTGCGGGAATTCGATGAATCTTGAGGATTTTTCCCCCTTTGAAAAAGGGGGATTGAGGGGGATTTGAATTTCTTTCAAAGGGCTAAATTGTTACCAAAAAAGGGCTTTGTTCGAAAAGTACGTGATCCACGAATTTTAGGGAATAATTCGTCAATGGCCAGAGTCTCGCCCCGCAGCCGGGATTTTCCTTACGATCCCGGTCCTGCCGGAAATCCCCCCTGCCCCCCTTTATCAAAGGTGGGGTTGGGGGGGATTTCAGCGAGGGGTTGACTAAACAAGATTTCTGGCCCCATTTCAAGCTTTCTTTTTTTGAACGCCCGGGCGATGAATCACGTACTTTTCGAACAAAGCCGAAAATTGAAATATCCCTAGTCCGCTTTTTAATGCATGAACTCCAGGGGAGTCAAGGCTTTGACTGACAACAAATGTTTAAAATGCAATGCATCCCAGCTGATGAATATTGAACCTTCCGGTAGAGAACGATTAGCGATACGGGCCACGAAGGCATCTCCGAAACTTGCCTTTTCGTAAATCAGCTCCATCACTTCTTTCACGGAAGTCTCCGGAAGAAAAGAATCCATATCATGGGAGGGGATGATTTCCAGGTTATATTTTTCGGGGAAATAATGGAAGAGCTCCAAAATCTGTCGGCGGTTCAGATTAAAGGACAAGATGCCGCAAAGTTCCAGGAGATTGATCACGCTCGTGATCCCTTTCCCTTGTGCGGCGACAAAATCCAGAAAGAGGCGATTGATCTTGAAATGACGGTCGCGAGGATATCGAAGATCGATGATAAATATGTTGGTATCAATAAAGAGGGTCACCTTTTTCTTGTCCAATTCATCGCCTCCCGGAAATTTTTGAATTTCGGTTTGGTCTTTCTTAGGGTGGTCTCAATATCCTTCCATGCTTCTTCGGGCAAACGCATGGAAACTTTTTCCAGCAGGGCAGAGGTCACGGGAGATATCAAAGCAAAAGGTCGTCCTCTTAAAGTCACGACCACTTTTTCTCCCTTGGAGACTGTCCGCATCGCCTCGCCGGTGTGGTTCTTAAGGTCTTTGGCGGTCATCGTCCGCATCGGTTCCCCCTTAAATAGCTATTTAATAAGCATTATAGCTATTTGGAAAATAAAAGGCAACCTCTCCATTTTTTCCGCAAAAAAGCGGTGGGCCGAAAGATCCTGCCCAAGATCGTCGAAAAATGGCCGACGAATAAAAAGGGGGCAGGGGGTTGGGGGGTCATGGAGTCTTGAGAATATGAGGAGGGCCGATTCTTCTCAGAATATCGGTTTCTCCTTCGATCTGAAAAGGAAAGCGATAATTCTTCGTGACCCTGCCTTCCCAGGCCTTCGGGTATCCTTTTGTCTTTTTGACGCGCGGGGAAGGATGATGGGGATTGTCTAGAAACAGGGTGAGCTGTCTGGCTGATTGCTCCTTTATGGATTCCGGCAGGTCCCCGTAGTCCCTTTCAAAGGGGCGGGTCGTTTGAATTTTCACCGGCGTTTCCGGAGATGACCGATCAATTGATCCGCCTTTTCAAAGGGCTTCGATAGCTCCCCTTTGGCCATCGATTCATTCGCCTCTTTTTCTTTCTCCTGCCATTCTTTGGACCAGAACCAGGCCAGAGCTTTCGAAATGAGCTTTTGGGGGTTCAGAAGAAGTCCTTCCTCCAAGGAAATTCGCCTCAATGGGTCCATGTCATTCCGAAGGATGCCGTACGAAGTGAGCAAGACCTGCGCTTCCCGGAGCGCTTTCTCCAGGTCGCGCGGCCCCCCGTGAAACACCGCGGTCTTTAAAGCGGGCGCGTGATTGGAAATCTTTTTCTCCCAGCCGAAACCAACCCCTTGGGCTTGGGTAGGGGTTGGGGCGGCCTAAGATCCAGCATGGATTTTACGACCGGGGTAGGCAAGGCGGTAATGGAAACTTTCCTCGAAGGCCTGCCGCCGGGACTTGAAGGCCATCTGGGCCATGTATCGCTCTTCACCGGCAAGGGTCAGGGCGGCAAGTTCAGCCAATCGGAAGCCCAGACTTTGGCTTCCGGCTGCTTTTCCTCGGCCCTTACAGGGGCGGAGGAACTTCTTTTCTCTCGCATGGCCGGGTGTATTTTTTTCTTTCTTTTTTTCATGTATGGCTGGCTTATGCGTAGAGAAAAAAGATAATCGTCATCCTCAAATAAGCGATTCCTTTTAAATCCCCCCGCACCCCCCTTTTTGAAAAGGGGGGAAATTATTTACGGACAAGCTCTCAGGCAAATTTCCTAACCATCTACATGAGTCCCGAGAAATCCGGAAATTGTCAATGAAGAGATCGTGCCCCCCCGCAGAGGCTACTGGCGCGGTTCCTGAATCGCCCTTATTCGCTGATCGCTGAGAGCCGTCTTTTTAATACGGCTTCTTCCCCGGATAGTAATGGGGCCCGTCGTACATTTCCAGGATCAGGGTATCTTCCAGGGCGACCGATGGGCCGTGGACGTTGTCTTTGGGGTTGATGTAGACCATGCCTTCCTTGACTTCGATCCCGGGATAGCTGAACCTCCCCTTCAGCACGTACATGAACTGGTTGGAGGCATGAAGGTGAGGCTCGGGAATTCCGGCCCCCTTGTCAAAACGGCATAAAGCTATGGACGCGCCGGTTTTCTCGTTCTTGTACAAATATTTCATTCGAACCCCCGGCAAGGCAATCTTTTCCCATTCCTCCTTTTCCGGATCGACCAAAATCTCTTGGCTAATCATCTCCGCCCTCCTTGGGGTGCTGAAAGGATAAAAGATTTTACAAAACCTTTACCAGTGGATAACAATCCTATTTTAACTTTACAGGTGAATAAAAAGGAGGAAAAAGAAACATGACGAACGCAGAACAGATTTGGAAAATCGACCGTCTGAGGGACAAGGTGATCAAGACCAGCCTGAAGTTCAGGAACCGGGGGGCCGAGGCGCCCCAAGACCGCAAACCGTCATCGGCCTGCATGGTGGAGGTTCTCGCCCCGGCGGGATACCACCAGATTCAGCGGATCTCCGATTTCTTCGGGGTGGATTTTGACGAGCAATTCTCCAACGAATACGAATGGGACCGCTTCCGGCGGGAGCTGAGCGAATTGAAAGCCCAAGTGGAGCTAGACCTTCGGCGGCGCTTGGCGCTTCCCGAGGGAACCCACTTCTGCCTGGGGTACGACCAGGAAGGAAATTTCGGGCTCATTCTTCAACTGGACTTTCGCACTTTCAAGCGACATTTGACAAAGAATTTATAACATAGCGGTGCAATTTTTGAAAGTTATCATCAGAAGTAGACATGCCAGAAAACAGATCGTTCCAGAATG
>JACAEW010000122.1 GCA_013388675.1 Syntrophaceae bacterium
CATTCTGGAACGATCTGTTTTCTGGCATGTCTACTTCTGATGATAACTTTCAAAAATTGCACCGCTATGTTATAAATTCTTTGTCAAATGTCGCTTGAAAGTGCGAAAGTCCAGTTGAACCAAGTCCACGGAGTAAATATATACGAGGCTGCCGCAAGGCGCGGAATCGACCCGGCGAAGATCATCGATTTCAGCGTCTCCGTCAATCCCCTGGGTCTTTCTCCGAAGGCCAAGAAGAAGCTCGGCAAAGAAGGGCTGGCGGCCGTTCTTCACTATCCGGATAGCCAGTGCCGCGAACTTCGCAGGGCTCTCGCCGAATATCACTCGATTCCAGCGGAGACTATCCTTCCCGGCGCCGGTTCCATAGAGTTCATCTATTCCCTGCCCCACCTCCTGGAATTCAAGAAAGTCCTTCTCGTGACCCCGGCCTCCAGCAAATATGAAAACGCCCTGGAGGCCCAAAGCCCGGGCTGCCGGATTGATTTCTTTGAAACCAGGGAAAAGGACGGGTTCGAACTCAGCGTGGAGGGACTGCTGATGGCCCTCACTCAGGGATACGATGCGCTCTTCCTGTGCAATCCCAACAATCCCACCGGGATCCTGACGGAAAAGAAGGACCTCTTGCGGGTTCTGGCCCGGACGGAAAGAGAAAATACCTGGTTCATTCTGGATGAGGCTTTTGTCGAATTTGTTCCTGGGGAAACCCTCCTCCGGGAAGCGGCTTTTTCCACCCGGCTCATCACCCTGCGGTCCCTCAGCCATTTCTTTGCCATGCCCGGACTGCGGACCGGGTACATGGTTTCCAATCCGGAGGTCATCCGGAAATTGCAGGAGAAAAAGGAGCCCTGGGGGCTCAATTCGCTGGCCCAGTTCGTGGCCTCGGAAAGCCTCCGGGACACGGCCTATATTGACCGGACGCCGGCCTATATCCAGGAGGAACGGGAAAACCTGATCCTGGGATTGCGAGGAATTCCCGGCTTCATTCCTTATCCCGGTTCCGCCAACTATCTCCTCGTTCAAATCCACCCTTCCCTCGACCTGACCGCGGCCGATCTCCGGGAAAGATTGATCCCCCGGGGAATCCTCATCCGCGACTGCCGGTCCTTCCACCACATCGGCCCCTATTTTTTCCGCGTCGCCGTGCGCACCCGCAGGGAAAACCAGGCCCTCCTCAGGGCGCTGGGGCAGGTGCAGAAGGAGATCGTAAAAGCGGGGAAGGGATAAATCTCCCGCTATTTCGGCCCTTCATTGAATTTCCCGGGAAAATTCATCGGGCAAAAAGCCGTAAAATCAGACCCATTTCCGGTCGGTTGCTTGAATCCCATCGAGGAATCCTCAGCGCTTTATCAAGAATCGTCAAAAAATTCTTGACAGCTTCGAAGAGGAAATGATATAAGAGGGCGCAGAGTCGAACGAACGTTCGTTAAATAGAACCTACCAACCAACAAGACCCCTTATGGCGAGGATGAGAAGAAGTCCGGCGAAGCCCGAAGGCAAGGAAATCGGAACCCAGATCAAAGACCTGGACCTGGTCCGGAAGAAGCGCCTTCAGATTGCCCTCGGGGCCTCCAAGCTGTTCATCAAGAAAGGGTATCCCCGCAGCACGATGAGGGAGATATCCAGAGCCACCGGCCTTACCATCGGGAACCTCTATGACTACATAAAGACCAAAGAGGATGTTCTCTGCCTGGTCTTTGACGTATTTCATTCCACCTGGAGTCACCAGTTTGAAGAAGAGGGGATATTCGCAATCGAAGATCCCTTGGAACAGCTGCGGATGGCCGTCCGCAAGAAGCTGGAACTGGCCAATCGGGTGCGGGACATGATCCTGCTCATGTACACAGAGAGTAAACTCCTGCCCCGGGATACCCTGAGGAGCATTCTGGAAAAAGAGAGCCGCCTGATCGGGGATTTTGAACGAATCCTGAAAAATGGAATCGAGAAGAAGGTGTTCAAAATCAAAGACCCTTTCTTTGCGGCCAATGTCATTACCTACCTGCTCTCGATCGAACCCCTGCGGGGATGGAACCTGAGGCGGAAATACAGCATCCCGGAAATCGATGGACGCCTGGAAGAATTTATCCTCAAAATGGTGTTGGCTCCGGAACAACCGGAGAGGGTAAAGCAAGGCCCTTATGAAAAAGGCTGTTCAAGAGGATAAGCCGGGATTTTTTTCGCACGGGGCCTCCCCGGGTTTTATTGCCGCAGGCCGAGGGGGTCTTGGCTTTTCACACCTAAACCCATCCTTCCCGCCCCTGGGGCGGAGGAAGGAAGAAAAGGAGGTCTGGATATGGGAAAGAGGAACGAGCAGCTTTCGGGTGGAAAATGGGGACGCAGGGATTTCCTAAAGCTCGTGGGGGCGGGTGCCGCCGTGACCGCCGGGAGCGCGGTTTTCGGCGGATCATTGCGCCAGGCAGTGGCCCAGACGGCCCCGAAAGAGCCCTACAAGATCGCCATCGTGGCATTCACCACCGGCCCGGCCACGTCCTACGGGCTGCCAGGGCATGAGATGCTGGACATCCTGGTTCCCCTGACGAACAGCAAGGGCGGCATCCTAGGACGCAAGATCGAGCTCTCCAAGTACGATGAGGGCGCGGTGGCCAACGTGGTGGAGACCTTCAAGAAGCTCACCAAGCAGGACAAGGTGGACGCCATTCTCGGTTGTTCCTCCAGCGCCAGCGCCCTGGCCGGGGCCCCCATCGCCGAAGAAGCCAAGACCATCTTCATCAACTGCCTGGCCCGGACCCACAAGGTGACCTGGGCGAAAGAGGATGATCCCACCCAAATTCGGAAGTATGTCTTCAAGTCGATCAACGACACCTACACCCATGCGGCATCGGCTGCCCTGGCGGTGGCCAAATTCTACCCCAAGGCCAAAGTGGCCCACATTCACCCGGATTACGCCTACGGGCATGAGATCCATGAGGTCTTCAACAAGGTGATCAAAAAGGTCGACCCCAAGGTGGAATTCGTGGCTGATCTGTGGCCCAAGCTCTTTGCCCCGGATTATTCGCCCCACATCACCAAGTTGCTGGCCGCGAAACCAACGGTCATTTTCAACAGCTTCTGGGGTGGGGATTCCACCCGGTTCACGGACCAGTGCATCCAGAAAGGGGTCATGAGCAAGGCCAAGGTCCTGGGGGACCATGGAGAGTTCTACTCCGTGGAGAAACGCCCTCTGCCCAAGGAGCTGATCGGCCATCCTTTCTTCCCGGTGGAAGGGCTCCCCGGAACTCCGGACCCGCGGCGGTGGCCCATGAACAAGATGGCCTTCGACCTGTATTACAACAAGCACAAGAACACGCCGCCCGCGGCCGCATCCTTCACCGCGGCTGCGTATTACAGCTTGGTGGCCGCCATCGAAAAAGCGGCCTCCCTGGTCGGCGGCTGGCCCAACAATGATCAGATCGCCGCCGCCTTCAAAGGGTTGGCC
>JACAEW010000068.1 GCA_013388675.1 Syntrophaceae bacterium
CTCACATACCGGAGGTCGGTGGTTCAAATCCACTACCGCCTACCAGAATAAGAAAGGGGTTGCAGATTTTTTCTGTAACCCCTTTTTGGTCAAACAATGTCTTTCGAAATCAACCCCTGGGAGAAGGTAGGGGGTCCATGAACAAGGTTTTTGACCGAATTACATTTTATCCCCCCAATCATGGGCGGGCGGGCGTGTATTCGTGGAATGCGCATACCGGTTTCAGTCATTGTCGGCTTGATTGTCCATGGGGCTCCCTTTGAAGAGATTTTGGAGGATTGCCCGGATTTGGAAAGAGAGGATATCCAGCAGGCTATCAAATACGCAGCTTGGCTGACCCACGAACAGGTTTAGGACCTATAGAAATTGATGATGGGCTTCCTTGCCCGATATGGGAGTGAGTATTCGGGTCGTCAAATGGCTGCGGGAAAAGGGGCATGATGCAAGCCATTTGTGGGATGAAGGATTGAATCGAATGCCGAATGGGGCAATTTTTGATAAAGCCATCTCCGAGAATCGAGTGATTTTAACCTTTGATCTTGATTTTGCCGAAATAGTAGCTCTTTCGAAAAGGAAGAAGACAAGTGTCGTCCCTTTCCGCCTACCCGCACCTCCCATCTGATCGGACGTTTGAATACTGTGCTTTCCGAGTCAGGAGCGGCCCTGGACAAAGGAGCGGTTGTGGTTGTCGAAGAGTCCCGGCATCGCGTCCGATATCTGCCAATCGGAAGGTTCGAAAACAACTAACCTCCAGTTTTTGAGATTTCCTCGCCCATCATGGCCCATGTTTAAATAATATCCAGGATGGCGCCGGTTCATTGGGGAAATCTCGATAGAGGCTTTATCTTCTCTGCCCGAAGGATCTCCAAAGATACATTCTAGTTGTAAAAATGAATTGCTTTTTTACAACTAGAATGTAAAAATAGATCATGCAAAATCATGATCTTATTCCTCGTTTGTTGCCCTGTCCGGATCGTTCGTTTTTTCTGTTTGGGCCCCGCGCCACGGGAAAAAGCACCTGGCTGAAACAGGTTTTGCCCGACGCTCTGTACCTGGACCTGCTGAATGCCTCCCTGTATCTGGAATTAACCCGGGACCCGCATCGGCTCGAAGCGCTCGCCGGGAATCGACCCGCGAAAAGCTGGATCGTCCTGGACGAAATCCAAAAGGCTCCTGCCCTTCTGGATGAAGTGCATCGGCTCATGGAGTCCCGCCGGTTAAACTTTGCCCTTTGCGGCTCTTCGGCCCGTAAACTGCGCCGGGGAGGGGCCAACCTATTGGCCGGGCGCGCGATCACGCTCAACATGGAGGGGTTTTCCGCCGCCGAGCTGGGCGATCGATTCTCTCTCCCTTTCTCATTGGAGTGGGGCCTTCTTCCGTTCGTTCAAGAAGAACGGCACCGGGCGGGGGACATCCTAGAGGCCTATGTTAACACTTACCTTAAGGAAGAAGTTCGTGAGGAAGGTCTGGTGCGAAGTGTCCCTCCGTTCCTGCGCTTCCTTAGCGTGGCGGGACAGCTGAACGGGCAGATGGTAAACGCCTACAACATCGCCCGCGAGGCTGAGGTGCCGCGAAGCACAGTAGACACCTACTTTTCTATTCTTATCGATACCCTTCTGGGCCATTTCCTCCCGGCTTGGCGTCCCGGGGTAAAAGTTCGCGAGGTGGCCCATCCGAAGTTTTACTGGTTTGATCCCGGGGTAGCCCGGGCTGCAGCCGGCCTATTGCGGGACCCGCTGGATCGGTCCATGAAAAGGACCTCCCTGGAGACCCTGATCTTCCATGAGCTGCGGGTCTACAACGAAATAAGCCGGAAAATGCGGCCATTGGCCTATTATCGGACCGCTGCCGGGGTGGAGATCGATTTCATCATCGAGACTCGAAAACGGCAAGCCAGCAAACCACCCCATCTTGTCGCCGTTGAAGTAAAATTGTCAGAGAAATGGGATCGAACGTGGGAGAATCCCATGAGGGCCCTCGCTTGTCTGCCCGGGATAAAGGTTGAGCGCCTGTTCGGCGTTTATACCGGGAAACGGGTATATCATTTCGAGGGAGTCGATATCTTGCCCCTACCGGATTTCCTGCTTGCTCTCCATAGGGGAGATGTATTTTGAAGAAGAAGAGGTAAAGGGAAAATAAGGGATAAAAGGGCCGGGCCATGGGAGAAATCCGATCCATCGAGCCTCGCTTCGGGTGCCAGTTTTCTTACCTGAGCTGGAGAGGCTTTTTCTGGGGTATCTGAGCCCTCGTATCGCAGCCGTCTTCGAGCCGTAGTAGCCGAAATTGCAGAATCCCTGCGGCATCCGACCGAGCTTTTCCCGGGATGCCCCCCCTTCCTAAAGTTCCTATCCTCCGTACATAGCTACATTGCGTTTGCCAACAATGTTCCCCAGCCACGCCATCCCCCGCTACAGCCACGCGGGTGAGGGAAACCTCCAGGCCACAACGGTGATGAATCCGGAATGGAGTCTGGAGGAATGGCACGAAAGGGTTTCTCGGATCCTTACCGATATGTTCAAGCTGAAAAAAGATTGGGCGGCACCCTTTCGGGGTGCACGGAATCGGCCACAAGGGGAAGAAGTACATGCCTCTGGTCGTGGGTGAGGCCTACCTCGGCATAGGCCGGTCGATCAAACGGACCCTGGACTCCAACAACGTCCTCAACCCCGGGAAGATCTTCCACGTATGGCATTCCAGGTCCCCGTTTTGTTTTTTGTTAAATCCAAAAGATTCGTCTACCTTAGGGAAGTTCCCCAATCCACAAGCTGGTCCTCTCGGGGTGAGTCACGGGCCGAATTCCAGGAAAGAAGCGGGGTTGATGATCCGGCAGGAAATCCCGTTTTGCTCCAGGGCTTCGGGGTGCAGGCTTAATAAATCTTTGTCACCCGTAATCAGAAAATCTGCCCGGGCTTCTTTGCATAAGCCAAGATCATGATCATCCCTGGGACCTCTGGAAAGGGACATAGGCGTTGAAACCGGGATTCGATGCGCGGCCTTGAGAAGTTCACCCACCTTTTCCTGAAGGTAATGACTTTTCTCTGGAGATAGCTTTTTCGAGAGTTTCTTCGAGGCCCCTTCCAGCTCTTGCAGGAGGCTAGCGGATAGGAAAACATCATGTTCCTTTAGCGCCCTGCTAACTGCCTCCAGGGCTTCCCCCCGAAAGCGGCCGAAATCATCACAGTGGCGTCGATTACCACCTTAGCCATAGATTACCCGTCTGGCCCTCTCGAGGGCCCTTAGAGCTTCTTCCTTCGTCACCCTTGCTTCATTGAGGACCCGCCCGATGTCTAAAAGAAGGGCTTCTGGAGTATTCTCCTCAATCGGAGTTAGTCGAGCGATGGGTTTCTTGCGTTTCATCACCACGATCTCATTCCCCTCGTTTAGGTACCGGACTGCATCTTGTTTGGAGGTGGAAGGGGACGTAGTGGAAATTTTGCACTTTTAACTTTTTTCCTCCATTCCTCGAACAGCTTTGGCAATTGCCGAGGTGCACACCCCTAAGTCCCGTGCGATCTCCGCCAGCGGAATCCCATACTCCCGGCTCAATCTCCAGGCAATCTTGCACCGTACTCGCGAAACCTTCCGCGCCTTCCCTCCCAGCCTCAATTCCCCTACCCCAACACCCCCCTTCCTGCACATTTCCTTTATTATGCCCTCTTTCAATGCCCCCTTTTCCCTTGCAGGAAGATATCTCTTTACCCTCTGGTCCGCCTCCCGCAAAATGGCCGATACAAAATCTCCTCCCCCCAAAATCCTAGTGTAGTGTTACAATAATATCTTTACAATAATTCGATTTTATGTTATGACTGGGTTCATGTGGAACCCAGCCGAAAAATTGTCGATGACGGAAGAGCAGCGCAAAACCCTGAAAGCCTGGGTGGC
>JACAEW010000146.1 GCA_013388675.1 Syntrophaceae bacterium
CTTCGGGCAGAGGTCGGCCACCGGGCAGGTTTTGCATTGGGGGTTTTTGGCCATGCAAACCCTGCGGCCGTGGAAAACGATCTGATGGCAGGAAAGGGTCCATCGGTCCGGCGGAATCACCTCCCGCAGCTCGAATTCGATCTTGTCCGGGTCATCGGACCCAGCCCATCCCAGCCGGTGGGTGACTCTCTTTACGTGCGTGTCAACGGCGATGGCCTGCTGGCCGAAGGCGTTGCCCAGAATGATGTTGGCGGTCTTGCGGCCCACCCCGGGAAGGGAGGTTAATTCCTCCAGAGTCCGGGGAACTTGTCCATGAAACTTCTTCACGAGTTCCTGACAGCAGCCGATGATGCTTTTGGCTTTGTTGCGGAAAAACCCGGTGGACCGGATTTCTTCCTCCAGACCCTTCGAGTCCGCCCGGGCGTAATCCGAAGCTTTTCGGTATTTCTTGAATAAATCCTTGGTGACCCGGTTCACCCTTTCATCCGTACACTGGGCGGCCAGGATGGTAGCGATGAGCAGTTGCAGGGGGTCCTTGAAATCCAGGGTCACCCGGGCATCGGGGTACTCTTTCTGCAGAATGTTCAAGACCTTGACCGCAGTGTCGTTTTTCTTCATCCGTCGAGCCTCTTTTCAGAATTGGCCGATGTAAGTTTTCCCCAGGTCCAGGGTGGTAAGGGGCGACCCCTCCTTTGATCCGGAGGCGGATTCCACCTCGCCCAGGAAAAGGAAATGATCTCCCGCATCGACCGTGGAAAACAGACGGCATGCCCATCCGGCCAGACATTCCTTGAGGATCGGCGCCCGAAAAGATTCCCTTTCTTCCCAAAGACCGGTTTGCCCCGTCCGCGGAAGGTCCTTCAGCAGAGAAACCAGGTCCTTCTGACGCCTGGAGAGCAGGCTGAGGGAGAAAAACCCGCTTTCCCGAATCGCGGGCGCTGCAATCCGGTTATGGCGGAGGGCCACCATCATCCGCGGCGGGGAGAAGGAGACCTGGGACACCCAGGAAACTACGACGGAATAAAGATCGCTCCCTTTCCTCACGGACAACAGATAGATTCCGTAGGGCATGGAGCGGAATGTCTCCGCCATTGGTTGATTCAATCCATTCCTCCCGGTGTGGGTTTCCATCCATTTTAATGAGAAAGGAGGAAGGAAAGTCAAGCCTTTTCTGCTTAAGAATCTTTATCCGCGGGTTTCGCCGATTTAGCCGAAAAAACCAAAGGGGAAACCCTCGAATTTTTTTTACCCCCTTCGAATCCAGCCATTGATTTCCGCTCTCTTTGACAATGCATCCCGAGCCCTTTATAATTTAATGGAGAAAGAGATGTACGCGGCGAAATCGAATCCCCTTGGGTTTTTCGTAAGCAAGGGGTCCCTGGGGTAGAGGAGATCAGATGAGAAAACAGGCGGCCAAACGGACCGGAAATGATGGGGCAAGAAAGGCGAAGACCCCTGATTCGCTGAAGAAAAAGGAGGAAAAAGCCCGACAGATTTTTCGGGAGATGGGGTCGGTCCTGGTGGCTTTTTCCGGGGGCGTGGACAGCACCCTTCTTTTGCGCCTGGCCCATTAGGAGCTGGGAGATCGTGCCGTGGCCTTGATTGCTTCCTCGCCGACCTACCCCTCTTCCGAGGTGGAACAGGCCAAGAAATTGGCTGAAGAGATGGGAGTCCGGTACGTGGAGGTATTTTCCAATGAGCTGAAGATCCCCGCCTTCACCCAGAATAGCCCCCGCAGGTGCTACCACTGCAAGACCGAACTTTTCGGCCTCTGCCGGGAAAGAGCCGAATCCCTTGGCCTGAACTTCGTTGCCGACGGGTCCAACCTCGATGATACGGGGGATTTTCGTCCGGGAATGGAAGCCGCCCGGGAACTCGGGGTGCGCAGCCCGCTGAAGGAGGCGGGCCTGACCAAGGAAGAGGTCCGCCGATTGAGCCAATCCCTTGGGCTTCCCACTTGGGACAAGCCCTCCCTGGCCTGCCTGGCTTCCCGGTTTCCCTACGGAACGGAGATCACTTCCCCCCGTTTGACTCAGGTTCAAAAGGCGGAAGATTTTTTGCGTACCCTGGGCCTGCGGCAGCTTCGGGTTCGCTATCATGGCCGCCTGGCGCGAATCGAAGTCCCTCCGGAAGATTTTCAGCGGATCATGGAAAGGGATAGCCGGGAGCTAGTGGTTCGGGCATTGAAGGATGCAGGCTTTACCTACATCACCCTTGACCTGCAAGGCTATCGCACCGGGGCCATGAATGAGGTTCTGGGCCAGCCGTAAAGAAAAAAAAGGGGAGGGAGCATCGAAATCAACGATCATCGGATGACCGAAATCCGCCGGGTAGTGCTGACCAGCCTTTTTGCCGCAGTGGCCGTTCTTCTTTCCGGGATTCATTTTCCCGTCGGTCCGGCAAAGGTTTTCCCCTTCCAGCATATGGTCAACGCCCTGGCAGGAGTTTTGGTGGGGCCATGGTATGGGGCGCTGGCTGCGCTGATCGCCGGAATCATTCGGAATGCCATGGGAACGGGGACAGTTTTCGCCTTTCCCGGGGGAATCCCCGGAGCAATTGTCGTGGGCCTGGTTTACCGTTGGGCGGGAAGGGATTGGGCGGCGCTCACCGAACCGCTGGGAACCGGAGTGATCGGGGTGGGATTGGTCGTTCTCCTCCTGGGTCCCCTGATGGGCAAAGAGTTTGCGTTTATCTTATTTTTTACCGCCTTCCTGGCTTCGAGTATTCCCGGCTCGGTCCTGGGTTTTTTCCTCTTGAAGGCACTGCGCAGGACAAAAATTATTGAGCGAAGATAAATATCTGGGATATCGAACCCTCATCGCGGGAGAGGTCCATGCCGGCAAAACGGCGTATACCCTGGATATTTTACGCGGACTCCGTGAAAAGCACCCGTCGAATTGGGCCATCCTGGACCTGGCTCCGGAAAAGACCCGCAGAGTCGGCGGAAAAGTTCCTCTCACTGTGGGAGAAAAGGAGGAAATACTCTATTTTTCCCCCTTGATTTCTCCTCCCCGGATGATGGGGAGAAATGAAACCGAGGTACGCCGGTTGGCCCAGGAAAACCGGCAGAGGATCGACCCACTCCTCTCCCAGATTAAAAAACGGGCGCTTCCCTTCCTTTTGGTCAACGACATAACGCTATATTTCCAAGACGGGAAAGCGGAGCATTTCCTGTCCTTCATCGAGGGAATCCCCACGGTCATCATGAATGGATACTACGGAAGGTACTTTGGGGATAGTCCCTTCAGCCGGGCGGAACGGACGGAAATGGAATCCTTGATGTGCGCCTGCGACCGAGTCATTTTCCTGCCTCCAGTATCCCTGGGCTAAAAGGAGCGGACTTTCCACTCCTGCCTGTATCAATTTAAACCCATTCAAATCCTTTAAAGCCATGCCGATTTAGCCAAGCATCGCTCAAATCCTTCCCGCCCCCCGTTTGCAAAGGGTGATTGGAGAGCGGTTCTATCCAATCGGAAGCCAATCCCGTGGAAAATTTGCACCCGGGGGCACAGGCTTATGAGAGGGAGATAGAAAGGCGATGAATTCTCCCTTTGGGGACCGGCTCCAGAAGGAGCGGTAGGGCTTCTAAAGAATCTTCTTTACTTTTGGAACGAAAAATGCATATGATTCCAAAAAGGTAGAAAGGAGATTCTTCGCCTCCGTGAGATTCTTCGGACGGCTCGAGAAGAAATACTTGGCTTTTCTCTCCCTTTTGATTTTCGGGGTCCTTTTGTTCACGGTCTTCGGAAGCCGGGGGCTGGTGCAGATCTTTCAAATGCGCGAAGAAAAAGATCGAATCCTGATGGGCAACGCGCGGCTGGAAGAAGAAAATAAAAGGCTCTCCGAACAAATCCACCGGCTCCGCACTGATAAGGACGAAATTGAAAGGATCGCCAGGGAGGAGATGATGCTCGTCGGCAAGGGAGAGATCGTTTACCAGTTCGAGAAATAAAAAGCATCCTGCCAACACCGTCCGCATTGCATTTCGTAATAAGCCGATTCAATAAGGGCCGGAAAACGGCCTATATCGGGGTTCGGCGTTTTCCAAATTTATTCTCCTTATCCAATCCTTGGTTTTAGGGGGGCGCGCCCGGTGGTCTTTCTCCCTGATTCTTTCGTCAAAATTGACTCGGGACAACGGGTTTTTGGCACAAAAAAGTGCATAGGGTGGGCCACCATGGACAATCGGGGGACAGCAAAGGAACCTTTTTTCGATTGTCTCCCGGTTGGTTTCCGTTCCGGCGGGAAAACGGTGAAAATTCCGCCAGAATAAAAAAGGTAAAAAAATTAAATATTTATTTTGCAAAATTAATTATAATTATTTATAATTTTTCAAAAATTAAATTATTTTTTATACATATTGACAAATCAAATGGGCTATGGAATTATTTTTGCACTTAGGTTTTTTGACTCTTGTGTCGAACAGTCACTTAGACCCTCAAAAGACCGATGAACTCTCTTCGGAAGTACCGTGAAAAACTGTTAATGAGCAAGGCCGAACTGGCTCGCAAGGCAGGGCTTTCGGCCCTGACCATCGACCGGATCGAAAAAGGGAAGAGTTGCCGCCTCGAGACCAAACGGAAAATCATTCTGGCTTTGGGACTTCAGCTGGCGGACCGGGGAAAGATTTTTAACGGGACGAAAACATAATCCCGGCTGTTTCTATTACCGATTCTAAGAATCAGGGGAAGACCTATGAGAACGAAGTTCTTTCCGCACGTCGGAGTCAGGGCTGGAGGGAAAAAGGGAAAGCCGGAACCAACCTGCCGCGTCCGAGCGCTCTTGGGGTGGATGCTGATTCCCCTATTCCTTTTCCTCCTTCTTCCGGGTGGGAAAGGGGGAGCCGCGGAAAAGGCCGCTCCTCCCGCTCTGCCCACGGAACAGGATATGGCCACGGAAAAATTCCTCTCCCAGCTGGAGACGGCCTTGGCTCAGAAATTCTACGACTTTCGGAATCGGCCGGTCATCCGTGTGGCGGTTTTTGATTTTACCGACGGAAACCGGAATGTGGTGAAGGGCGGGGTGAACTGGGCGGACCGGATCGCCCGCCGGCTTCACTCCCAACCGCAGTTCGATGTGGTCAGCCACGAACGGGTGACCCGGTACCTGAGCTGGAACAGCCTGGGAACCGTGGGAAAACTGGATGCCACGGGCCTGCGGTTGCTGCAGCGCCGGATCAACACCATGGACCCCGGAAACGGCATTCATGCCTTGCTAGCGGGGGAGATCACCAAGGGCGCCGGACGTACCATGCAAATCCAGGCCCACCTGGTCAACTTTGAACAGCGCCTGGGAGAAAGGGAACTGGAGAAAAACCTTATCGACCTCTTGACGGTGAGCGGAGAAATCCCCTTGCCCACCGAACAAGCCTTGCAAGAGGTCAGCGAAGTCGTGGTCCGCGGAGAAAGGCAGTCTTTTGTCGAAGGCCGGCTTTTGATCCTGGCCAACACCCGGGGATATCCCCTGGTGGAAACCGAATACCTCAGCCAGTTCAGCAAGGATCAGCCCTTTGCCTGGGGCAAGATCCCCCATGCCTTGGTCGTGGGAAAAGAAGAATACACCATGCCCAAGCAGGTGCAAGTCGGGGCTGGCAAGGTCACCCTATATCCTTTGGAGGTCCCGGTGAATTCGTTCCATCGCCTGGAGCACTCCTTCCTCCACGGCAAATTCGCCACCAACGAAGTCTATTTCGATGAACTGATTCCCCCGATGAAATACCGGGTGCTGAGCTCCTTCGTTGATATCAAGAATAACCAAACGTATTCGGAGACGACCGAAATCGAAGTCTACCCGGGAGCCACGACCGTGGTCATCCTGTCCTTCTTTGTCCCCAGCGAAAAGGAGAGGGTCCGGAACCGGACCTTCCCCCGGATCAACATCTATCAGCTAAACGGCAAAGGCCTGGAAATTTTGCCGAGAGGGTGAGAAGACATGGGGCTTTTTTCCAGAAATGAGCTGCTCGGGTTGGATATCGGGTCGAACTCCATCAAGGCCGTTGAGCTGGACTGGCGGAAAAAAAGCCCCCGGCTCAAAGTTTTCGGGATGATCCATCTTCCCCCCGAGGCCATCGTGGACGGGGCCTTCATGGACTCGGCGAGTATCGTGGATTCCATTCGCAGCCTGGTGGAGGGCTTGAAAGTCAAGACCAAGAACGTGGCCGTGTCCATCTCCGGCCATTCCGTGTACATCAAGACGATCAACGTCCCCAACATGTCCAAGGAACAGCTCGAAGAGAGCATCAAGTGGGAGGCCGAACAGCAAATCCCCTTCGACATCGAGGACGTAAACATCGATTTCCAGATCCTGGACACCCAGACCACCCCGGACCAGATGCCCGTTCTCCTGGTGGCGGCCAAAAAGGACATGATCAACGATTACACGGCGGTGATCGAAGAGGCCGGGCTGAACCCCACCATCGTGGACGTGGACTCCTTCGCCATCGAGAACGCCTTCAACCTGACCAACGAATCCCCCCCGGATGAAGTGGTCGCCCTGGTCAACATCGGGGCCAGCGTGATGAATATCAACATCCTGCAGGGGGGGACTTCCGCTTTTACCCGGGACATTTCCATCGGAGGGCGGCAGATCACGGAAGAGATCCAGAAACGCCTGAAGATGACCTACGAGGAGGCCGAAGCCCTCAAGGTCAAGGAGCGGGAGGCGGGAGCCCAGAGCGCCGAAGTGGAGAAAATCATCCAGAGCACGGCCGAACAGCTGGCCACCGAAGTGCGCCGGTCGCTGGAGTTTTTCGCCGCTTCCTCCTCTTTCGGGGAGATCAAGAAAATCTATCTGAGCGGGGGCTGTGCCAAGATTCCCACGCTCCCCTCCCTGATCGAAGAGCGAATCGGCACACCGGTGGAGGTGTTCAATCCCCTCACCAAGATCGATTACAACGCCGATGAGTTCAGTCCCGATTATATCAAGGAGGTGGGCCCCCTGGCGGCGGTGGCGGTGGGGCTGGCCCTTCGGAGGGAGGACCTGAAATGATCCGGATCAACCTCCTGCCCGTCCGCGAAAAGAAGAAGAAGGAAAGCACCCGGAAGATGTTTTCCCTCCTCATCCTCTGCCTGGCCCTGGTCGCCGTGGGCATCATCTTCTTCCATTTTTCCCTTTCCCGCCAGATCGACGAGGCCGGGCGGCAAATCACCGCTTACCACGAAGAGATCCGGCGGCTGAAGATCGACACCAAAGACGTGGATAAATTCAAGGCCGAAAAAGAGGACCTCCAGCGGCGGCTGAATATCATCTACACCCTGCAGCGGGCCAAGACCGGGCCGGTGCGCGTGCTGGACGACCTGGTTACGTCCCTTCCCGGAAGGCTCTGGCTTGTGGCCCTGCGGGAAAAGAGCGGCAAGATGGAAATCAAAGGAATCGCCATGGACAACCAGGACATTGCCAAGTTCATGACCAATCTGGAGAAGTCCGGCGTCATCCGCAACGTGGAGCTGGTGGTGTCCCAACAGCTGGAGAGGAAAGACTTGAAACTGATGGAATTCACCTTGACCTGCCAGGTGGATTACGCCAACCTGCCCGCCGGCACGGGGAAGGGGGGGTGAGAAAGATGGCCATTACCCTGGAAACTATCGTCAAGCTGCCCACCTCCCGAAAGATTCTGATCCTGGCGGGACTAGTCGCGGTGATTGTGGGGCTTTATCTTTACCTCATTTACTGGCCCAACCTGGATTTGTTGAAGAAGAAAAAGGCGGAGATGGGAACCCTGGAAACCCAAGTGCGGGAGCTGCGGATCGTGGCCGCCAACATGAAACGTTTTCAGGCCGAGGCCGCCAAACTGCGGGAAGAGCTGCAACTGGCGATTACCCAACTGCCCACGAGTAAGGAAATCCCGGCTCTTCTCTCCAACGTCTCCCAGCTCGGGAAAGAGTCGGGCCTGGAATTCCTCCTCTTCAAACCCGCCCCCGAGGTGAGCCGAGAATTCTACGCGGAAATCCCCGTGGAAATCCGGGTGAAGGGGACCTACCATAACGTGGCCCTCTTTTTCGACCGGGTGGGAAGGCTGCCCCGCATCGTGAACATTTCGGAAGTTTCCATGGATAACGCCAAGGAGACCTCCGGGCGCTGGGAAATCAACACGGCGTGCACGGCAACGACCTTCAAATTCATCGAGAAGAGTCCTGAAGAGCTGGCCAAAGAAAAGGAAAAGAAGCCCGTTGAATCCAAGTCCAAGTCCAAGGAAACTCCACCGAAAAAGCCTTAGAGAGTGCCCTATGACGCGAAAAACATGCATTTTTTTGTTGCTGGGGGTTTTCCTGGCCGGTTTCGGCTGCGGTGGGGGAGAGGCCCCGACGCCGACGAAGGTTCCCATTCCTCCCGCGTCCCCCAAACCGGTGGCCAAGGTTCCGGCCAAGGATGTTCCGAAGCCGGGCGCCGAGGTCCGAGTCGAGCCGCCCCAGACCATGGCCTATTCTTACAACCCCCTGGGGAAAGCCAACCCCTTCCAGCCCCTGGTGGTGGAGAAGCCGGAAGCTCCTCCTCCTGCTCCCAAGAAGAAGGTGGAAGCCGCGGAGAAAAAGGAGAAGGAGGAGCCCAAAACGCCCCTGGAGAGGGTGGACCTGACCGCCCTGAAGCTGGTAGCGGTAGTTTGGGATATCCCCCAGCCCCGCGCCATGGTGGAAGATTCTTCGGGGAGGGGGTACATTCTGACGCTGGGAACGCGGGTGGGAAAGAACCAGGGAGAAGTGAGCAAAATTACCTCGGCCGGGGTGATCGTCACCGAAAAGGTCGAGGCCGCCGACGGAAAAATGCGGACCATGGAGACCGCCCTTCGCCTGTATACGGATCAATGAAGGAGGAAGTATGGAAGGAAATCGCTGGAAGATCGGCTTTTGGGTCATCGCGTTAGGGGGCTGGGTTTTTCTCTCCCCTGCTTCACCCTCCTTCGCCCAGGGTCCTCCGGGAGCTGCGGAGGGATATGCCATTCAGCGGATTGAGGTCACGAAAACCGAATCCGGGCCCCGGGTGTCCATCGAAGGCTCCAAATCCTTTGAATATACCGTGTTTCGCCTGGCGAATCCCCTTCGGGTGGTGATAGAACTCCCTGAAGCCAAACTCGGAAAACTGGCCGGACCGATGGAGGTTCGCGACGGGACGATCGGCGTCATCCAGAACCGACAGTTGGAATCTCCCCAGATGCGCGGGGCCCGGATTGAGATCGGCCTGGAGCAAATGGTGGAATACGATGTCATTCCCGAGGGGAATTTCCTCTATCTCAACTTCGGGAAACCGGCCATTCCTCTCCCCCCGGTAGCCAAGGAAATGGAGAAAAAAGAAGAACCCCGCAAGGAAACGATTCCTTCCCCGGTCAAGCCTTTAATGAAGGCCAAGTCCCTTCGCGGAGTGGATGTTTCGGCTAAACCGGAGGGGATCGAAGTGGGTTTGAAGGGAGATGGACCGATTCCCGATTACAACAGTTTCCAGCTTGCGCGGCCGACTAGGCTTGCCGTGGACCTTCCCAAAATGACCAACGCTTCGGGCAAGGCGAACATCAATGTGGGCAACCAGTTGCTGAAGGAGATTCGTATCGGGCAGCATCCGGACAAGATCCGAGTGGTCTTCGTCTTTCCGGAGGCCAAAATCCCGCCGTACCAGCTGGCCAAGGAGGAAGACCAGCTGAAATTGATTTTGGGGGAAACCCGGAAAGAAGCTCCCGCGGCAGAGAAGGCTCCTCCCGTGGAGCCCCCGAAGCCCGTCCAGGTTGCGCAAGCGCTCCCTCAAGGTAAGCAGGAGGCAGCCCCTCCGCCGGCGCCGGCCCCGGAAAAAGCGGTGGTGAAGGAGGAGAAGGCGACTCCTGTGGAGCCCCCGAAGCCCATTCAGGTCGCCGATCCTCCCAGGGCGAAAGAACAAGCCCCCGCAGCCCCACCCGTTCAGGAAAGACCGCCGGTCAAGGAGGAAAAGACCCCGCCGCCGCCTGAGCCCAAATCTGCGGAACCGGAGAAGGCCGCGGTCGGAGCCTATAAAGGAACCAAGATTTCCCTGGATTTCAAGGACGCGGACATTCACAACATCTTTCGCCTCATCGCCGAGGTGAGCAATCTGAATATCATCACCAGCGAAGACGTGAAGGGCAAGATCACCATCCGTCTGGTGAACGTCCCCTGGGATCAGGCGCTGGAGGTGATCCTGGCCACCAAGAACCTGATCAAGACCGAGGAGGGGAACGTCCTGCGGATCACCACGATCGAGACACTACGGAAGGAGCGGGAAGAGAAGCAAAAGGAAGAGGAGACCCTCCTGAAAAATCGCGATACCAAGGTCAAGCTCGAGGAGCCGGCGAGGAAGATCGTCAAACTCAGCTTTGCCAATGTAACCGATTTGCAGAAGATGCTCATGGAGAAAGAGAAGGAAGGGAAGGGGTTCCTAAGCCCGCAGGGAACGATCAAGGCGGATACCCGCACCAATACGCTCATCATCCAGGATGTTCGTTCGAACCTCGAAGAAATCGAACAGCTGATCCGGGAGCTCGATTCTCCGACCCCCCAGGTTCTGATTGAAGCCCGCGTCGTTCAGGCAACCACCACCTTTGCCCGCGCCATCGGGGTCCAGTGGGGGGGCAGTTTCAACCAGACCGGCACCACGGCCTGGGGCCTGACCGGCAACAACCCTACCGCCGCCGCCGGATGGGGGTTTACCCCGAACCAGGCTGGACCGAGTGCCAGCACCCAGCTCATCATGCCTTCGAATTTCGTGGTGAATTTCCCGGCCTCCACCACCAACACCCCCTCGGGCGGAATGGGGGTTTCCTTCGGAAAATTAACGGGGAACCTGGTAAACCTGGATTTGCGCCTCCAGTTGGGGGAAACCGACGGCTCGACGAAGGTCATCGCCCGGCCCAAACTGGCCACTCTGGATAACCAGGAGGCCCATGTAAAGCAGGGCGAAAAGATTCCCTATGAAACCACCTCCCAGGCAGGAACCCAGGTCCAGTTCATCGATGCGGTGCTGCAACTGAAGGTAAAACCCCACGTAACCCCGAATGGGAGCATCTTAATGACGGTTAAAATCAACCGGGATGCCCGGGGAAGCTTCCGCAGCCCCGTGAACCAGGTCCCCAGTATCGACACCCGGGAGGCGGAAACCCAGGTCCTGGTCAATGATGGGGAGACGCTGGTCATCGGCGGGATCTATGAAACGGAACAGCAGGAAACGGAGACCGGAATTCCCTGGCTGATGAAAATTCCCGTGCTGGGGTGGCTCTTTAAGAGCCAGGAGAAGCTCAGCGTCAAAAAAGAGCTCCTGATTTTCCTGACTCCCACCGTCATTCAGAAGAAAAGCGAAGCGTAAAAGCCTTCGACCTCTCCCCCCCCCGAGGGCGCCGCAAGGCGCCCTTTTTTTATTGGAGCCCCTCCCCGGGGCCGCGCGCGGTTCCCGTTCAATCTTTTGGGTCTGCCCGGGAAAAAACCTGTTGGGCCGAACGGGCCTCCCTTAGATATACAAGGAAGCGCTGATACAGGTAAACTCCGAGCAATATGGCGGCGCCGATATAGCTCGAAAGCGGCTCATGCCACCACAATCCCAGAAGGGCCAATCCCAATACCATGCGGGGAACGGCTTTGAGCCGCGCCTGGCCGAAGTAGCCGATCAGGATGGCTCCCAGGGTGATGATCCCGAGGGCCACGGTGCCCAGGGTGAAGAAAAAATCCATGAAGGGGAAAGGCCCCCTCTGCTTTTCCAGAATCCAGGGCATCCATACCAGGATGGGGCTGAAGACGAAGGCGAAGGGGATGTACATGCCCGTCCAGGCCAGGGTAAAGGCCCGCAGGCCGGTTTTAAAGGGATCTCCCTGGGAGATCCCCGAAGCGGCATACGCGGCAACGGCCACCGGCGGGGTGAGATCGGCCAGAATCCCGAAGTAGAAGACAAACATGTGGCTCAGAAGGGGGGCCACCCCGAATTTGAGAAGGGCCGGGGCGGCGATGATGGAAACGACGATATAATTGGGGGTGGTGGGGAGCCCCATTCCCAGGATCAGGCTGGCGATGGCCGTGTAGGCCAACAGGAAGAACATGGTGGTATGGTCCAAGTTGAAGAGATTCAGGAAATCCAATTGGTCGATGGTCGCCGCGGTGGCGCTGGCCAGCTGAATGGTGGCCGAGGCCACTTTTAACCCCAGGCCGGTCAGGGTCATGGTCCCGACGATCAGGCCCACGGCGGCGCAGGCGGCGCCGATGGCCAGGGCGTTTTTGGTTCCCCACTCCAGGCAGTCGAGAACGTGTTCAAGCCTCATCCGCCCTTCGCGCAGGAAAAGGCCCACGATGATCACGAAGAAATTGCACCAGAAGGCCGCCAGGTTGGGTTCAGTGCCTTTCCAAAGGAGGTAAAAAAGGACCCCCATGGCGATGACGCCCCACACCCAGTAGAAAAAGACCATTCTCCGCATGGTCCAAAGAAGACCCCCGAAAGCGACGGCAAACCACAGCAGGGACAACAAAACAGGGCCGGCGAAAGGATTCCACTGGAAGAGAATAACGGGGGCCGAAAGGCCCACGGTGACGAAAAAGCTCTTCGTGCGCGGGCCGGTCTGGGCAAAGGCGACCGAGCTGAGGATTCCCCAGAAGGCCGCCAGGAAGGGGGTGAACCCGCTCACCAGGAGCCAGATGATGATAACCAGGGGAATGACCAGGGTCCCGTTTTCCCGGATGAGCTTTGGAACGTTGGGAAGCTGGTCGCGGGGGATTCCCCTCATGTTGTTTTTCTTGGCCTCGAAGTGCACCATGACTCCCACGGCGAAGAAGTGGCAGATCGCGGGGATGATGGCGCAGGTGGCGATGGTAAGATAGGAAATCCCCAGGAACTCGGCCATGATGAAGGCGGCGGCCCCCATGATGGGGGGCATGAACTGCCCTCCGGTGGAGGCCGACGCTTCCACCGCCCCGGCAAATTCTTTATTATAACCCATCTTTTTCATCATGGGGATGGTAAAGGCCCCGGTGGTCACCGTGTTGGCCACCGAGGAGCCGGAGATGCAGCCCAGCAGACCGGAAGAGACAATGGCCACCTTGGCCGGTCCCCCTGCGGACCAGCCGGCCAGAGCGGTCGCCAGGTCGATAAATAATTTCCCCAAGCCGGTTTTCATGGTGAAAATTCCGAAAAGGACGAAGTGGAAGACGAAAGTAGCCACCACTCCCAGGGGGACCCCGTAAATCCCCTCGGTCCCGAGGTACATCTGGTCGATGATACGGGAAGGGGAGAAGCCCCGGTGGGCGATGAAGGAAATCCCCGGTATATTGGCCAGGGAGGGCCCCAGGTAGCAGTAAAGCAGGGAGAGGAGCCCCAGGATGGCCAGGGGGACCCCGATGCTGCGGCGGGTCCCCTCCAGGACCAGGAGGAGGGCGAAATTCCCGATGATCAAATCCCGGACGTTGGGATAACCGGCCCGGTGCACGAACTGGTCGAAGTCGAAAATGATATAGCTGGAAAGGGCAAAAGCCAGGGCGGCCAGGGTCATTTCAAAGTAAGGGATTTTATTGGGGTCGAACTTCAAGGTCCTCTTCCCCTGAAGATTCCGCACCGCATCCCAGAGCATGAAAAGAAGGGGGATGGTCAAGGCGATGAAAATGGCCAGGGTCCAGAGGATGAAATCCATCGCCGATTCCTCCACGTAGGCCTTCCAGTTCTGCCCCAGGATAAGGGCGGTAAGGAACAGGGCGCCGAGGCCAATGAGGGAAGAGATCATGTCTAGGAATACGGTGGTTCGCGGAGCCCAAAGGTCCCGGGTTTTCATGGCGAAGGACAGGAAGAATCCGAGAACGAATACTAGGACGGAGACGGAGGCGGACAGTTTGAGAACGCTCTGGAAGCCGAGGGAGAGAATTAGGCCCCCCACAAGGGCGAACAGAACTTCGTAAACCCAAGTCAGGCTCAGGTTCTTCACCTTGACCTTGCGGGTGGGATAGACGAGGAAAATCAGGGAAAGTACGAAGGACAGGTGGAAACACCTGTGCTTCCATTCCTGCAAAACCCCGAAGCCGGCCGTTTCAATGTGGAATAAGGAAAGAATGAGACACATGATCAGGGCGACTTTGGCGGCCATCCCCTTGAGGTTTCGAAAGCGGAGTTCGGGATCAAAGGTCTCCACCAGCTCTTTGACCTTTTCTTCATCCACACGATAAACGAGGGTTTTTTCTTCCTGCGGCGGAATTTTCTTATTGGCCATGGTTGTTCACCTTCGCTGTCTCCATCGATGGGCTAAAAAATCATTTTCCGGAAGAACATCGCCATCCAGGATAAATAATTCATTTCTCGGGCTTCAATCCTGATCAATCCGTTTCCCATCGTGGCCGAAAGGTCGATTTCGGTCTCTTCCCGAAAACGGAACCGATTCTGCCACTGGGATTGGACTCTCCAGAAAATAGACGGGAAGACGCGGCGCATGCCGGTGATGCGAAACCAATCTCCTTCGCGGCGGAGCTTTTCTCCTTCCGCCAGATTATAGGGGAGCCCGGTTCCCTGGCCCTGAAAACGGGTTTCAACGAGCACCAGCCGGTATTGGGAATCGATGACAAAAAGCTCCCGGACGTCGCTCCGGGCCACCGAGTGGAGGTAGGCCAGTTGGAAGGTGTCGCCCGATTTTACCTTCCTTAAAAAAACGACGGTTTCATCGCCCAGGGAAAGGGATAAAACCCCCACCGGGAAAAAGAAAAGGAACGCCCCCAACCCCGCGACGACGGAGATAAGGACAATTCCTTTCCCCATGGTTTCAAAATAAGCCCCGCATAAGAACCCTGCGTCCTTTATGCGGGGCCCGGAATGGCTTCACCATTGTTTTAAGGAGCAACCCTCTCAAGCTTTCAAACGAATATTACTTGGCCTCGGGGGGAACCAGGGCCGGCGGGATGTTGAGCCCTTTCTCCTTATAGTATTTGTAGGCCCCCAGGTGCAGGGGAACGGTCAAGCCCAGAAGGGCATTCTCCAGTTTCACGTTCTTGCCCTGCTCGTGAGCGGCGGCCATCAGTTCGGCGCCGCTGGCCAGTTCCTTCTTTTCCCGGTACAGCTGGGGTTTCTTTTCATACGTGTAGGAAACCACGTCGTAAACGGTCTTCTCGTCCAGTTCCGCCCGGGTAACCCAGATAGCCATGATGGCCACGGTTTTCACCGGGTAATTCTGCTTGGGGTAGGAATTGGCCGGCATGGTCACCGCCGTGTACCAGGGGTACTTGGCCTGGAGCTTTTTGATGACTTCATCCGGGAAGGGAAGGTAGCTGACGTCTTTGGTTGTGGAAATCTCGATCATGTTGGCGTTGGGAACCCCGGAGGTCCAGAACATGGCGTCGGCCTGCTCATCCTGGATTCTCTGGACGGCGGCGGCATAGTAAACATAGATGGGCTGCAGATCGTTGTAGGTCATCCCCATGGCCTCGAGGAATTTGCGGGAGTCGAACTCCGTTCCGCTTCCCTTGTCGCCCACGATCAACCGCTTGCCTTTGAAGTCGTACACCGACTTGATTCCCGTCTTGTTGAGGACCACGTTGTGGGTAGTTTCCGGGAAAAGGGCGGAAATGGAGCGAAGGCTTTTGACCTGGGGGGTTTTCCAGGATTCCTTGTCCCCCGTGTAGGCGGCCAGGGCCACGTTGTTCTGGGAAATCCCCGATTCCACTTCTCCCCGTGAGATCAGGTTGACGTTGGCCACCGAGGCATTTCCAGTCTGGGCGGTCACCACCATGTCGGGAATGGTGTTGGTCAGCGCCTGGGCCAGAGCGCCGCCGACGGGATAATAAACCCCGCCCACTCCGCCCGTGGCGATACCAAAGAAGCGCTTCTTTTGCTGCGCGTCCGACGGCCCCGGAAGGGCGATCACCACGCACAGAGCCAGAATACCTACAGCGATGAAAAGCTTTTTGTTCATCATAACCCCCTTTCTGAATTTCGGGTCAGCCTGCGGCCGGCCCATGATCTTTTACCCGTTCCATCCGTTTTCGATTCTTCCTCGACGCTTGCCGAACCCCGGAAATGCTGTTCCTGGGATTGAATTTTCCAAGAATTATCGGGTTTTGTCAAGGTAAAAAAGCCGCCTCTTTTAATTTGTCGGCTTGACAATCCCTTCGAATGAATTTTCGATCCTGAGAAGAAACATGGGAAGGAAAATGGTTAATGTCCAGGAAAACATTCTTTGGATCACTGATACCCAAAGGGAAGGAGTTGAAGGAGATTGCCCAAGAATTATTCCAGAAGGGCGCTTAAGACATCATAGGCGGACGTATCGAACTTTTTTCCCATCCTTCTTTCATCAAAAGATTTCCCTTCTCCGTTTTTTGATACCTTGTCCATCCTGGCCCGGGCTACGGTGGAGAGGAGGGGAAGTTCCAACCTGGTCCCTAATCTTTAAATGATTGAAATTCAGGCAGCTCTGGGGGGCCCCATGTTATAAAAAATTAGTTTACATAATATTTATTATCAGACTTTATTTTAAGCGAAATCATCCCATTCTTATCGCGAAACTGGGGTGCCCCAAAAATGGCGATTTTTTCGTATTATCGGGAGGCTTTCAAAAGGGCCCGGCGAAATCCTTCAAAAGAACCCTCGATTACTTTGTCCTCTACACAGTAAGCAAGGCGGAAATGGCCCGGGGTTCCGAAACCGGTGCCGGGAACGGCAAGAATATTTTCTTCCAGGAGAAGGCTTACAAACTTTACGTCGTCGGGTATGGGGCATTTGGGAAATAAATAGAAGGCCCCTTCGGGCTTAATAAAAGAATAACCGGCCTCCGCCAGCCCCCGGCAAAGATTATCCCGTTTCCACTTATATTGGGCGACATCAACCGAAACCCCTTGAAGCTTGGGGAGAATCCTCTGCATTAAAGCCGGGGCATTGACGAATCCCAGGATCCGGTTACAGAACGTGAGTCCATCGACGACTTGTTTCCAGTTTTCCATCCTGGGATTTACCGCCAGGTAGCCGATCCGCTCTCCGGGTAAAGAAAGGTCTTTGGAGTAGGATGTGGCGACGATACTTTCACCGTAGGCTTGAAAGATACTCGGGACTTTCGCCCCTTCATAAACGATTTTGCTGTAAGGTTCATCGGACAGGATGTAGATATGTTGACCTTTATTTTTTTTAATATTTTCAAATAGTTTACCCAGCTTTTTTATACTATTTTCGTCATATATACGGCCTGACGGGTTGTTAGGCGAGTTTAATATGATGGCCTTGGTTTTTGAATTGATGGCCGAATCGATTTCTTTTAAATTTAAGGTAAAATCTTCATTTGTCTTAGCTAACTTACCGACTCCACAGTGGTTATCGGTATAAAAAAGATATTCAACAAAGTATGGGGAAAGGACGATTACCTCATCGCCCGGGTCGAGGATCGTTTTCAGGGCCACATTTAAAGCCCCTCCCGCACCGCAGGTCATGATAACCTGCTCCCAAGTAATGGGAAGGCCGTGCTCTTTGGCAAGAAACGTGGCCACAGCCGCACGAGTCTCCTTCAATCCTGCATTGGGCATGTAAGCGTGTTTTCCCGGGCGCTCATCGGCCATGACTCCCAGGATCGTTCTTCGGACCTTTTCGGGAGGCTCCAGGTTCGGGTTTCCCAGGCTGAAATCAAAGACCTTATCCGCCCCGATTTTGGCCTTCAGTTCTATCCCCTGCTCGAACATTTTCCGAATCCAGGAAGCGCGCTCCATGTAGTTCTGGATTTTCGTCGAAATGGCCATATCCGCTCCTTAGAATATTTTTAATATGTCTTTCATAACTTGAAGGGTGATTCGCATATCCTCGGGGGTGCCGATGGTCATCCGGACCCCGTCCCGCAGGCCTTCTTCATCGTAAAATCGGGTCAGGACCTTGCGGTCGAAGAGGCTCTGGAAAAATCTCACTCCCCTCCCCTTCTCCGGAGGTCGGGGAAAAACGAAATTCCCCTGCGAGGGGATGATGCGGTATCCCAGGGTCCGCGCTTCTGCGGTGAACCATTCCCGGGTTTCTGCTACTGCAGCGATGTTTTTTCGGAAGTAATCCTGGTCTTCCAAGGCCGCTGCCACGACCGCCTGGGTCAAACGGTTCACGTTAAAGGGGTCTTTCACCTTGAACATTTCCCGGATGAGGGGCTCGCTGCCGATGGCGTATCCCAGCCGCACTCCGGCCAGGGAGTAAGATTTTGAGACCGTGCGGGTTACGATCACGTTTTCCATCTCCCCCACCAGCCCAAGCGCATTCTCCGGGGAAAATTCCGCGTAGGCCTCATCGACGACGAAAACTCCCTGAACCTGGCGGGCCAGACTTCGGACCAGGGAAAGAGGGTACATGAAACCCACCGGCGAATTAGGGTTAGGGAGGAAGAAGACCTTAGCCTGGGCAGGGGGGGCTGGCGGCCGGTCAAAGGGATCGGCCAGGGGAACGGCCAGGTTCTGCACGCCATGAATCACCCCCTGTACCCGGTAGAGAGGAAAGGTGGGCTCGTAGAAGCCGATCGCTTCGCCCGGCTGGGCAAAAGTCCGAATGATAATGTTAAGGATATCATCCGACCCGTTCCCGCAGATGATTTGGTTCGCCGGAAAGCCGTAGAGACGGCCCAGCTTTTCCCGCAGTTCGAGAGCCAGGGGATCGGGATAGATTCGCAGGTCATCGTAATTGAGCCGCTGCAGGATTTCTTTCACCCTCGGCGAGGGCGGGTAAGGATTCTCGTTGCTGTTCAGCTTGATGTATTTCTGGCTGGGGTCCGGCTGGGCCCCGGGCACATACCCTTTCATCGCGGCTATGGGAGGTCGAGCGTAAATCATGGCGAAATGACCTTTTTTCCTTCCTACCTCTTCAGATAGTCTTCCGTTTTTCCGGTTTCCACGAAAGTGCGGGTGACCTGAGTCGTAGTGTACACCCATAGGATTTTCATCGGCTTGTTCGAGGTATTGATAAATCGGTGGGGCAAGCCCTGGGAAATGAAGGTCGTATCCGGGGCGGTAAGTTGATGAGAGACCCCATCGATAATAGCCGTGGCATCCCCTTCCAGGATGGTGACTTGTTCTTCACAGTTATGAAAGTGGAGGGCAAGGTTGGCCCCGGGCTGGAATTCGGTGATCCCGGTAGTCAAATGCTTCGAGCCTCTTTCCTCCGTCATCAAAGGCCATCCCCTCAACCCCGGCCCCCGATCGACGGGGTTCATTTCTTTAATTTTGAACACTTGGGATATCTTTGCCATTGTTGGTCCTCCCCAACCCAAAGCCGGAAGTCTTCCACAAGGGTGCCGAATTCTCTTTTAAAAATGGTTTCGATTTCGCCTTAAAAAATCCCACTGAGAAAAGTATATGAGGAGCGGTGGGTTAGGGTCAAGAAGAAATAAGCCAACCTTCCCCCCCCCCCGCGGAGAGTTTTTCTATTGACTTCCATTCTTCTCAAAGGTAAGAAAAAAATACCCCAAACAATTCCTGGAAAACAGCTTTAAGGAGGTCGACAATATGATTATTGATTTCCACTGCCATATCGGTCAATCCAAGGTATTTTCCGGGAAATCGGGTACCGCCAAGGACATCGTTCAACTGATGGATAAGCGGAAGATCGACCAAGCGGTGTTGCTCCCGGCGGCTTCTCCGCGAAAGCCCAAATACTATGAAGACGCCCTGGAGGCCTATAAAGAATTTCCCGACCGGTTTTTCCCCTTCTTCCTGGCCAACCCAAGAGAAGAAAACGTCTGCGACATGCTGGAGATGGTGGTGGAGAAATATGGGTTCAAGGGCCTTAAAATGCATCCATCTTTTTTGGGAGTGGCGGCCAACGACCGGGAGTGGGTTTACCCCATCGCGGAAAAGGCCCGGGAGCTCAAGGTCTGCATGATGATCCATTCCGATCCCTCCCTTTACGCCACTCCCTGGCAGATCGGGCTCCTGGCCATGGACTTCCCCGATATCCCCATCGTGATGGCCCACATGGGATTTGTGGACGTTATCTATAATGATGCGGCCATCGACATGGCCCGAAGATGTCCCAATATTTACCTGGAGACCTGCGGGGTTTCGGCCGAAGGAAAAGTGACCCAGGCGGTGAAGGAAATCGGCGCCCACCGGGTTCTCTACGGGTCGGACATGCCCTTCCATGATCCCGCCTTCGACATGGCCCGGATCGAATACGCGAAGATTTCCGACGCCGATAAAAAGCTGATCATGGGAGAAAACGCCAAAAAACTGCTGGAGTCCCTGAGGAAATAGAGCCTTTTATGCCTCAATCGCCGGGAAAATTGCGTTTCCCGGCTGGAGTTTTTTTATGGAATCGAGTGGAATCATCGGGTCCAGCGTTCCCCGGATCGATGCCGTCGAAAAAGTAACCGGAAGGGCGGTCTACGGACCCGACGTGAAACTCCCGGGAATGCTGTACGCGAGGGTGCTGCGCAGCCCCCTCCCCCATGCCCGGGTTTTAAACGTGGACACAGGCCGCGCGGAACGGCTGCCCGGGGTGAAGGCGGTAGCCACGGGGAAGGACTGTCCTTCCCGCTATGGGTTGGTCATTCAAGACCAATCGCCTTACGCTTTCGACAAAGTTCGCTACATCGGGGATCCGGTGGCGGGTGTGGCGGCGATCGATAGGGATACGGCCGAGGAAGCGTTGAGCCTCATCCGGGTGGACTACGAGGAATTGCCCCCCGTATTCGACCCCATCCAAGCGATGGAGCCCGGGTCTCCAATGGTTCATGAAGACCTGGGAAGCTACTGGTGCGTGCCGATCTTTTTCCCGAAAGCCGGCACGAATATCTGCAACCACTTTCAAATCCGCAAAGGGGATGTGGAAGAAGGATTCCGGCGATCGGATTTCATCACCGAAAACACCTTCACCACCCCCATGATCCAGCACTGCCACCTCGAACCCCATGCCTGCATCGCCCAATTCGAGCCCTCCGGGCGGGTGACCATCTGGTCGAGCACCCAACACCCTTATTCCGTGCGCCGGGAAATGGCCCGTTTCCTCAATCTTCCCATCAACCGCGTCCGGGTGATCGTCACTTGCGTGGGCGGGGGATTCGGGGCCAAGGTGCTGGTGAAAGTGGAGCCCCTGGGTCTGGTCTTGGCTTCGAAAGTGAAGAACTTCCAGCCGGTCAAGGTCCTGCTGACCCGGGAGGAAGAATTCTTCGCTTCGGTGGTGAGGCATCCAACTCTGACGACCATCAAAGCGGGAGTCCGAAGAGACGGAACTCTCATGGCCTTGCAAACCCGCATGATTTTCGACACCGGGGCCTACGCGGACGCCGGGCCGGTCGTTTCCCGCAGTTCGGGGATGGCCATCACCGGTCCCTACCGAATCCCGAATATCCAGAGCGATTCCATGTCCGTTTACACGAATAAGCCCATTGCCGGGGCCTTCCGCGGTTTCGGAGTTCCTCAGCTCTCGTGGGCCATGGACTCCACCATGGATATCCTGGCCGAGGGCATCGGCATGGACCCGGTGGAATTTCGCCTGAAAAACGCCCTGGAAGAAGGAGACATCTCGGCCACGGGCCAGGTCCTGCACAGCGTGGGAATCAAGGAATGCATTCGCAAGGCGGCGGATGCAATCGATTGGGGCCTAAAGCCGAAGAAATACCAGGGAAAAGGGATGGGGACCCTTTACAAGATGACCCAGACCCCTTCTTCTTCCTCCGCTTTTGTGAAAATGAGTGAAGACGGTTCGGTGGAGGTCCTCTGCAGCACGGTGGATATAGGCCAGGGTTCGAATACCGTCTTGGCCCAAATCGCGGCCGAGGAATTGGGCGTAGAGGTGAAAAACGTCCGGGTCGTGTCTCCGGACACCGACGTGACCCCTTTCGACCATGGGACGGCCTCCAGCCGGTCCACCTTTCACATGGGAAACGCAGTCAAGCTGGCCGCTGCGGATGCCAAAAAGCAACTTTTCGAGGTGGCGGCCGATTTTTTTGAAGTTCGCCCCGAGGACCTGGAATCCAAGGGCGGCAAGATCTTTGTGAAAGGATCGAAAGGACCAGGGACTCCCATTTCCGGAATCCCCATGGGAATCACCTACGGGAAGGGAAAACCGATCATCGGCAGGGGCACCTTCTCCGTCCCCGACGCCACCCCCCTGGATCAGGAGACCGGGCAGGGAGCCTACCCTTCCATCTTCTGGCTTTACGGCGCTCAATGCGCCGAGGTGGAGGTGGACCCGGAAACCGGCAAAGTGGAAATCCTCAGGATCACGGCAGCCCACGATTTGGGCCGGGTGATCAACCCGCTCAATTGTGAGCAGCAGGTAGAGGGCGCCGTGGTCACCGGGGCGGGGACCGCCCTCCTGGAAGAGCTTATCTTGCAGAACGGAACGCCGGTAAACCGGAATTTCCGGGATTACCGGATCCCCACGGCCATGGATGCGCCGGTGGTCACTCCCATCTTTGTCGAAGCGGCCCATATGGACGGCCCTTTTGGGGCTAAAGGAGTGGGAGAGCCGGCCCTGGCTCCTACGGCCCCAGCCATCGGGAACGCCGTTTACAATGCGGTTGGGGTCCGGATCAAAGACCTGCCCATCACCCCGGAAAAGATTCTGAAAGCCCTGAAAGAAAAGGGTGACCGGAAAAAATGAGAACCTTCGAATACCGAAAAGTCTCCACGCTGGAGGAGGCCTTTCATCTCCTCGAAACGCATGGCCGGGAAGCCCGCATTCTCGCCGGGGGAACGGACCTCCTGGTACAGATGCGCCATGGACTGTTGGGCCCGAAAATCCTGATCGATCTGAAGGGTGTTCCCGGACTGGACGAGATTCGGTATGAAGCGCCGACCGGTCTGCGTTTAGGGGCTCTGACCCTCATCCACACCCTGGAGACTGACCCTTTGGTCAAGGAAAAATTCGGGATCATCTCCCAGGCAGCGTCTTCCTTGGGGTCATACCAGGTCCGATGCCGGGCCACCCTGGGGGGAAATCTGTGCAACGCCTCCCCGGCCGCGGATATGGTCCCGGCCTTGATCAGCTTGGGCGCCAAAGCGAAATTGTCTTGCAGAAACGGAGATCGGTTCCTGCCCCTGGAAGATTTTTTTGCCGGCCCCGGTAGGAATCGCCTCCGTCCGGGAGAAATTTTGATTGATGTCCAGGTGCCGAACCCGCCTCCTGCGCCGGCGGGATTTCACCACACCAAACACAGTACCCGCAAGGCCATGGACCTGGCCGTGGTGGGGGTGGCCGTTGCCTTTTCATCCGATTCTCGTCGGGAAAAATGTGCGGATGTCAAAATCGCCTTGGGGGCCGTAGGTCCTGTTCCCTTCCGGGCAACCGGAGCCGAGAACCGCCTGCGGGGAGAAAGGGTGGACGAAGACCTGATTTCCCAAGCTGCCTTCCGGGCGGCCGGGGAGGCCCAACCCATCAGCGATATCCGGGCAAGCGGCGAATACCGCAGAGAAATGGTCCGGGTGCTCACTCATCGAGCCCTGAAGCAGGCTTGGATGAATCTTTTGAGAGGGAGAACCCCAGCATGAGACATTGCATTCAGGTTCGGGTGAATGGGGATCGCTATGCTCTTTCCGTGGAAGCGAAGAAAACCCTTTTGGACTTATTGCGTGATGATTTGGGGCTCACGGGTTCGAAGAAGGGTTGTGACAACGGAGAATGCGGGGCCTGCACGGTTCTCTTGAACGGTCGGCCGGTCAATGCCTGCCTGGTTTTGGCAGTCGAGGCAGATGGCCAGGAAGTTTTGACCATCGAGGGACTGGCGGAGGGATTCCATCTGCACCCGCTCCAGGAGGCTTTCGTCCAATACGGGGCCGTACAGTGCGGTTACTGCTCGCCAGGGATGATCCTGACTGCAAAGGCCCTTCTGGATGAGAATCCCCATCCCACAGAGCTGGAAGTGAAAAAAGCCATCGCCGGCAATTTGTGCCGGTGCGGGACTTACAATAAGGTCGTCAAAGCGGTTTTGAGGGTGGCGGGGAAAAAGGAGTAGCAACCTTATTAAGAAAATATAATAAGATTTAAGGACTTATTCACTATTTTTCATAATAAACTTTAAGTCTGGCGGGATTATTTCATGAACCGCCCGGGCAGGTACAGGGCCAGGGATGGGAAGAGAAACAGGAGGACCCCGCAGAGGACCAGGCTGACGAGGAAAGGGTAAACCCCGCGGTAGATCACTCCGAAAGGTACCTTGGTGATATTCTTGACCACGAAGACATTGATGGCCACGGGCGGAATGACGACCCCGATCATGACCGTGATCCCGATCATCATCCCGAACCAGATGGGATTGTATCCGAGTTTCAGGACCACCGGAAAAAAGATGGGGGTGGCCAGGATCATGAAGGCCAAGTCGTCGATGAAGGAGCCCCCGAGGAGGTAAATCAGGGCGATGACCACCATGGTCAATGCCGGGGGATACTGAAGGCCGATGATCCAGTCGGCGGCCAGCATGGGAATCTTGGTCACAGCCAGAAAGTGTCCCAGAATCGTGGACCCCACGATGAGCATGAGAACCATGCAGGCGGTACGCAGCGATTCCTGGATGGATTTGACATAGCCCTTCCAGGTCAGGTCCTTTTTCACCAAAGAAAGGAGGAGAACGCAGAAGGTCCCGATGCTGCCGGCCTCGGTGGGCGTAAAAAAACCGTTCATCAGCCCGCCGATCACCAGCACGAAGATGGTTCCCACCCATAAAATTTCCGGTAGGGAGTTGAGTCGCTCCCTCCAGGAAGACCTGCTTCCCTTGGGCCCCAGGCGCGGGTCGATTCGGCACCAAACCCCGATGATCAGGATGAAAAAGAAGGCAATCAGGAGCCCGGGAATGATGCCCGCCAGGAAAAGCTTCCCGATCGATTGTTCGGTAATGATCCCGAAGACGATGAGGGTCACGCTCGGGGGCATGAGGATTCCCAGCGTCCCCACGCTGGCCACGATTCCGGTGGAAAGGCTCTTGCTGTAGCCGTAGCGGTCCATCTCCGGAACGGCCACGCTGGCAAAGGTGGCGGCGGTGGCGGGAGATGAGCCGCAGATGGCTTTAAAGGCGGTAGCGCCTGCCACCGTGGCCATGGCCAGGCCGCCGGGGATGTGGCCGATAAACTTATAGGCTGCGTGGTACAGCCTCTTCGCGATGCCGGCGTTAAAGGCGATCTGCCCCATGAAAATGAAAAGCGGGATCACCGTGAAACCATAGGAGGAGAGAACCTCGAAGACGTCCTTGGCGAGAAGATTCAGGCCGGCCTTGAGGGAAACCACGTAGCTGAACCCCAGGAAACCCACCACGGCCATGGCGAACCCCAGTTCGATGCCCGTGAAAAAAAGGGCCAATACCACTACCAGGCCGACGAGCCCGGCCATCACTTCACTCATACCGTTCCTTCAGTACCTTCGCGATGTCGGCGATCATTACCAGGGCCTGAACCAGGCATACCATGCCGATTCCGTAAACCACTGGATAAAAAGGGACATGGAGGGTGGGAGAGACCTCACCGGAGCGTTGGAGGTCAGCGCCCATCTTCATCAGGTTCCAGCCGATGAGCCCGAACAGCCCGAGGCCAAGGAGTCGGGTGAAAATATGGATTGCTTTTCTCACGGGCATGGAGAACTTCATGACCGCGAAATCCACGAAAATGTGGCCCCGGACCCAGGAAGTAAAGGGGATGGAAAAACCGATCACGATGGCTCCGGAGAAAGCCACCAACTCAAAGACCCCCACGATGGGCCTCCCCACCATTCGCAGGATGACGTCAACGACGGTTAAGCCCATGACCAGAGTCAAGGTGACCCCCGCCACCTGGTTGCCCCTCTGGCTCAACCGGAATATGAACCGAAGGAAAACATCCATAAAAACCTTGAATCCCCTTTCCCCGCCTTTGTGCCGGGTTTTCGGGAGGACAAGGAGAGAATTTTTCCTCCCCTTTCCCTCTTAGGGGCGATCGCGGGCTATTTCTTCTTCAGCGTTTCCAGGCAGAATTTCAGGGCCTGTTCCCCGGGCAGTCCTTTCTCCTTCATCCTCTTCATGTATTCGTCCAAGACGGGGCTCGCGGCTTTGGCCCATTTTTGATTCTCTTCCTTGGAGAGGGCGATGAACTTGTTCCCCAGTTTCAGGGAAAAATCCCTTCCCGATTTGTCCACCGCATCCCAAAGAGCCCCGGTTTTGTCAACCCACTCGGCATTGACCTTTTCGATGACCTGCTGCACATCCGCCGGAAGGGCATTCCATTTCTCCTTGTTCATGGCCACGAAAAAGGCGGTGCTGTAAGCAGCTCCGTAGCTTTCCGTGGTGAATTTCACCACCTCTCCCCATTTCCATCCTTCCAGGGATTCGATGGGGGCCATGGAGCCTTCCACCATCCCCCGGTTGAGAGCATCGTAGGTTTCCCCCATGGGCATGGACAGGGGAACTCCCCCCAGGGCCTTGACGATTTCGGTCACCGTACCCGTACAGCGGACCCTCAACCCCTTGAGTTCCTCCAGCTTGTTTACCGCCTTCTTGGTGTGCAGAATCCCGGGCCCATGGGCATGGAGGTTTAGGATTTTGACTTCGCCAAACTCCTTGGGTTTGAATTTCGCATAATACCGGTTGACCAAAGCTGTGGCCTCTATCCCGCTCGTGTATCCCAGGGGGAGATCGATGACTTCGGTCAGGGGAAACTTGCCTTTGGTGTAGGCGAGGACCGACATCCCAATATCGGAGAGGCCCTTCGCCACCCCATCGTAACAGGTGGGCGCCGGGGTCAGGGTTCCGCCCGGGAAGAGGGTGATTTTCAC
>JACAEW010000040.1 GCA_013388675.1 Syntrophaceae bacterium
AATGAATCCTGTTTCAACGCTCTTTCCTGTATTCCCAACCTGCAAGCTCTTCGATGTTGATGATCTCGTAAAAAGTCGATTTCAAATAAATTTCGTCATTCAGGCGAAAGTCGGAATCCATCGATTTCAATCCCCCTTTGGCGGGACTGGAGCCGGGCTTCCGCCGGGGTGACGCTCCGGGGGACTTTTTAGGAGTTCATCCTGTTTGTCATGCCAATTTCTTTTGACAGTTTCCTTTCCAAATTTCCCTATCCCCCCCTTTGTCAAAGGGGGGCGGGGGGGATTTCTGGGAGGGGCGGGTTAAGGCCCTTCTGCCCTTTGGCCCTGGGCTTTTCTCATCTTCTTATCCCCGCCAGGAGTTTCCGTTCGATCCGATCGATGATGAGGCCGATCATGAAACCGGTTAATCCCACCAGCAGCATCCCAAGCACGATCATGTCGGGCATCAGAAGCCGCCGGCCCATGGTGATTAGGAACCCCAGGCCGGTATCGGCGGCAATCAGCTCGGCCGCCACCAGAGTCGTCCAGCAGGCGGCCAGGGCGATCTGGAGTGCCCCGAAGACCATGGGAAGGGCCGAAGGGATGCAGATCTGGCGGAAGATTTGCCAGTCGGAGGCCCCGTAGGTCCGCGCCATCTGGATCAGGATGGGGCTGGTCATTCGCACTCCTACAAAGGAATTAATGACGCAAGGAACGATGCCGGAGGCCCAGATGATGAAGACCTTGCCCGACAGGCCGATCCCGAACCAAAAGATGGCCAGGGGGATCCAGGCTACCGGGGGAATGGGGCGGATCATCTCGAAAAGAGGCCTCGCCAGCCCCTCGACCACAACGAACCACCCCATAAGCAAACCCAGGGGAATCCCGATCGCCAGGGCCAGGATGTACCCCAAAAGGGCTTCCTGCAAACTGGTCCACACATGCTCCGCCAGGACCGCTCCGTCGGGGGCCGCTTCCGTGAGTTTTTCCACGAAAAGCCGCGCCACCTGGGTGGGGGTGGCCAAGAGAACGTTGGGAACCACGTCCAGGTCCACAAGGAGCTGCCAGCCGACGAAAAACCCCGCGATACTCGCGTAAGGGAGAATTTTCAAAATCCGATATTCTTGTCGACCCGGAGGTCCAGCCATCTCCTCCCCTCCATGAAATAGGATATCAAGGGTTTTGTGGGGGCGGGCCCCCGTGCCTGCCCGGAGAAAGGGCGCCCAAGGAGAGGCGCCCCTACAACCGCTCCTTTCGCCCCTCTGCCATCTGAAATCTTAGCGACGTTTTCCTCTCTCGAAAAACCTTAAACTCTTTCCCTTTTTCAAATGGGAGGAAAAAGGATTCTTCCCCATTGATCCTTCAAAAGCTCCCCTCCCTTCGAAAAAGGGAGGGCGGGAGGGATTTCTGGAGCGGTCCTTTCAAAGCGCTGAAATCATGCCCTTCTTCCTATTTCACCATCTTCAGGAACTTATCCGTAATGAAGGGGCTTTTCATCACCTTATCCCGCTCCTCGGGTTTCAACCTCTTGTTGTCGGTGAAGAAGTTGGCGATGGCGCTCATTTGCTGGTAGGCGATGCTCGGCCCTTTGGAGCTGTCGAAAATCCTTAGGTTTTCCTTTAGGTCATACATGGGATGCAGGTCGATGTCCATCTTGACAAACTCCATCTGCATATCCATGCCCGCCCAATCCTTCAGGAACTTCTGGTACATGGGAGCCTGCTGGACGGTTTCCTTCTTCTGGCGGTCGATCATCTGGAAGTAGAGCTTGAGAAACCGCGCCACCAGCTCCGGATTCTTGTCCCCGAACTCCTTGCTGGTAACCCAGACCAGGGGAATGTTCGCCCCTGCTTGCGGACCGTTGGCCACCATTTTCCATCCTTTGGCCAGGCCGGTCATCGAGAAGGGAGCCCACAGGGAAACAATATCCCCTTTCCCCGAATCGAAAGCGGCCACGGCCTGCCCCTGCTCCAGGTTCTGGATTTTCACGTCCGCATCTCTCAAGCCGAAAACTTTCAGCCAGGAAGACAGGGCGTAATGGCCCGAGGAAACGGTTGTGGTGAGAACCGTCTTCCCCTTGATCAGCTCCGCGGAGCCGTAAACCTCGGGAAACTTGGGGTTTTTCCCCTTCACCTTCAGGATGGGGCTGTCCGCCCGCACCATGACCAGGTTGTTAAACCCGTCGTCATGGGTCATTCCGATCATGTAGGCCCCGTAACGAAGGGCGGCCATCATCATGGGGACACCGCCGGTGGCTCCGATCTCCCACTGTTTTGCGGGAAGGGCTTCGATTTGGGGCATACCCGAATCGAAATAAACCAGCTTCAGTTCCAGGCCCGCTTTCTTGTCCAGCCCCTCTTGCATAGCCAGCCAGGTGGGAAAGGTTTCAAACTCGGGCTGGTGGCTGATGCGCAGAGGGATCAGCTTTTGCTGTCCCCAGGCTGCCTCAAAAATTCCGAACAGCATCCCCAGGGTCAGAATCGGCACCACCCAGACGATCCAATTCCTCTTAGCCATACTCTCTCTCCTTCCTATGCGATGATTTTCTCCCCCTTTTTCCAAAGGAGAAGTTTCCATGCCGCATTCGGAAATCCGCAATGCGCAATATCTATTACCACCAACGGATCAGCTCGGTTACCTTTTTCCGGAGGTCCACGAAGGCCGGATCCAGATAATTCCTCGGCCTGGGCAGGCGCACCTTCACCTCGGCTTTGATCTTGGTCGGTTTATTGGTCAAAACCAGAATCCGCTCCGCTACATACACTGCCTCTTCGATGTTGTGGGTCACGAAGATGACCGTGCTCTTCAATTCCTGCCAGAGCCGGATCAGCTCGTCTTCGAGGTAGTACCGCAGCTTCACGTCCAGCTGCCCGTAGGGCTCATCCATGAGCAGCAGGTCAGGACGGGTGGCGAAAGCCCGGGCCACGGCCAGCCTCTGTTCCATGCTGGCGGAAATCTGGTTGGGATAGAGGTCGGCGCTGTCCGCCAGCCCCACCAGGCTGAGGATATGGTCCAGCCGCTTCTCCCGCTCCGCCGCCGGGACCCCTTTTACTTCCATCCCGTAAGCCACGTTTTGCCGGACCGTCCTCCAGGGCATGGAGGAGGGCTCCTGGAAGACAAAGGCCAAGTTGTGCTTCTTGGGGTCGGCCTCCTGCCCGTTAATGAGGATGTGCCCCCGGGTGGCCGGAATCAGCTTGGAAAGGGTGTTGAGAAAGGTCGTCTTACCGCACCCCGTCGGTCCGACAATGGCCAGGAATTCTCCTTCCCCTACATGAAAAGAGACCTCGTCCAGGACAAGGAGGTCGCCGAATTTCTTGGTCAAACTGGAAACGACAACCTTGGGGGTTCTTTCGGAACCGGTCTCCATGAATTTACTTTTCGGTTTCCCCGTCGGCAATCGCGAGGGCCTTGTCGAAAACCTCCATGGCGAAGTCGATCTCCCCTTTGGTAATGGCCAGGGGCGGCGCCAGCATGATCACGCTGGCGACTCCCGGTAAGCAATAGACCCCTTGCTTCATGGCTTCGGCCAGGACTTTCATCTTGGCTGTGGGGGGCCGCACCCCCTCCACCAGCGGATCATGCAGGGGCTCCTTGGTCTTGCGGTTCTTCACCAGCTCCAGGCCCACAAATAATCCCTTTCCTCGTACATCCCCCACGCTGGGGTGCTTGTCCATGAGCTCCCGGGCTTTTTCCATCAGGTATTGTCCCATCTGCGCCGAACGCGGAATGAGGTTGTCCGCCTTGTAGGCTTCGATGCTGGCTACGCCCGCGGCCATGGCCAGCGTGTGCCCGCTGTACGTATGCCCGTGAATGTAAGGGTTCTCTTCGAAGGCCTTGGCCACCTTTTCCCGGACGCTGGTTGCTCCCAGGGGTACGTAACCGGTGGAGATGCCCTTGGCCATGGTCAGGATGTCGGGAACCACTCCCCAGTGCTCGATGGCAAACCACTTCCCGGTGCGGCCGAAACCCACCATCACCTCGTCGCACATCATCCATACATCATGGCGGTCGCATATTTCCCGGATCTTCTGCCAATAACCGTCCGGCGGAACGATGATTCCGTTGGCCCCCACGATGGTTTCGGCCATGAAGGCGGCCACCCTTTTGGCCCCCCCTTCAAAACGGATGACCTCCTCCACGTGTTTGGCGCACTGCAGGTCGCACGCGGGGTAGGTCAGGCCGAAGGGGCAGCGGTAGCAGTAGGGGTCCAGGCAGTGAATGACGCCGGGGATGGCCGGTTCGCAGGCCCAGTTGCGGCAATCGTTGGTAAGGGTCATGGCTCCATAGGTAGACCCGTGATAGCTGCGGTACCGGGCGATGATCTTCTCCTTGCCCGTGGCCAGCCGGGCGACTTTGATGGCCCCTTCGTTGGCCTCGGCTCCGCTGGTAGAAAAGAATGTTTTTTGGATGTCCCCCGGAGTAACCTCGGCCAGCAATTTCGCCAGCTTGGCTTTGGCCTCGGTGGCAAAGGGCGAAGCGGCAGTGGGCAGCCTCTCCGCCTGCCGGCAAATGGCTTCCACCACCCTGGGATCGGCGTGACCCAGGTTGCTGAAAACAAACATCGAGCTGAAATCCAGGTACTTTTTCCCCGAGGGGTCGAAGAAATAGTTCCCTTTGGCCGAATCGATGATGACCGGGTTCAAACCTTTCTGGGCAACCCAGGGGTATAGGACAAAATCTCTCTCCCATTGTCGGATCGTATCCGCATCCAATTTTCCCGAGGGCATCATTTCCTCCTTTGGATATATGTTTCTTTATCCATCGAGTCTGAAGAGGCGATTTAAAATCCTCCTCGGCCCGCATCGCCGTGTCCAAAAACCATCTTCGGAGTTCCCCTGCTCTGGCCCGGCGCAATTCTAGGACCTCCCCCGCTTTTCTAGTTGAGGTCCCCCTTCTTCCCCAAAATCAAATCCATGATTTACTCAAATTTTAATTTTCTGTCAACCTGGAATTGTCCATCGGGGGATCGCTCCCCAATCGAAAAGCTCAAACCGGCAAACCTTCTCGGTCTTTGAGCATGATGCGGGCATCCCCAACTACGACCCGGGTGGCCGACGCGAAGACCGGGTTCAGGTCGATCGATTCGATCCGTGGATGGATTTCCATGATTAGGGAGGAAAAGGTGAGGAGCAGCCGGGTCAGTTCACCCATGTGGACCGGCTCCTTCCCTCGATAGCCTTCCAAAAGGCGCCGGGCTTTCAGGCTCTGAACCATGGACCTCACATCCCTCTCTTCGAGCGGGGCCATCCTCAGGGCCGCATCCTTGTAAATTTCCACTCCCGTCCCCCCCATGCCCAGGAGGACAATTGGTCCGAACTGAAAGTCCACTCTCCCCCCGACGATCAATTCCAGGCCGGAAAGCGTCTCTTCCACGAGCATGCCGGCAAATCCCTCAACCCGGGTGAACCGAAGGAAAGCTTCCTCGACCTTCTCCCGGGAATCCAGTCCCAGGGCCACCCCTTGAACCTCCGTTTTGTGGATGACCCGCGGAGAAACGACCTTTCCCACCACCGGGTATCCCGCTTTTTCAGCAAAGTCCACCGCCTCTTCCGCCTTTCGAGCCCAGAAAAAACGCGGGGTGTCCATTCCTGCCAGGGAAAAAAGCCGTTTGGCTTCCGGCTCCATCACCCAGCCGTGTTTCCCCGCTTCATCAAGAATCGTTATTATTTCCTGCCTTACCATCGCTGGAACCTCCGCAGGGATTCGGCCATCTGGACGGCCTCTTCGATCGACCGGGCCACCGGCAAACCGTTGAGCTGGAAGCCTTCGATGAGCATGTTATATTTTTCCACGTGGGGCACGTAGGCGACCATGGGCTTCCCTTCCTGCCGGTAAACCATGCTCAGCCGGGCTCCCAGGTCGGAGGTCACTCCGGGCAGATAGGGAAGCAGCAGGAGGAGAAGGCAATCGACCTCTCCCCTTTTGCTCAAATACCTGGCCACCTGGACGAAGTCGTCATCCACCGCGCTGCCGGTTAAATCCACGGGGTTCCCGAAGGAGGCGATGGCCTGGATTTTTTCCGATACCTGTCGGGCCAGTTCCTCCCGCATCGTCCCGGGGAATGGAGGGGCGGTGAGCCCCCTCGAAACGCAGGCGTCCATGGCCTGGGCCCCGTGGCCCCCGCTTCCGGTGATGATGGCCATCCGCCCTTCAATCGGCTTGCGGTAGCAGCTCAGGGCTTCACAGGCGGAAATCATTTCCGACTGGTCCCTCGCCTCCACCAGGCCATGCTGGGATAGGACGGCGGAGAACACTTCATAATCGCCGGCCAGCGAGGCGGTGTGGCTGGACACGGCCCGACTGCCTCCCGCCGTCTTTCCCGACTTTAGGACGATCACCGGTTTCGGACACTGGGACGCCGCCAGGACGAAATCCCTTCCCTCGTTCTGCCCGAATCCTTCTACGTAGAAAGCGATGACCTCGGTCTCCGGATCGTGGGCGAAATATTCCAACAGCTCCATTTCCCGGATGAAGGCCTTATTCCCGATACTCACTGCGATGGAAAGCCCTACCCCCTCGTCCCAGAAACGGATGAGGTGGTCCACCAAGATCCCTCCGCTCTGGCTGATGAGGGCTACTTTCCCCGGCTCCGGCCTCACGATTCGCTCTCCGGGTATGAAGAGGGTATCCACCGAGGGGGGAGAGAAGATTCCGATGCAGTTGGGCCCGATGAAGGGGAAACCGGCTTGGCGAGCCAGGGAAACCAGGGCATCCTGAAGCTCCTTTTTTCCCACCTCGGCAAAACCGCCGGAGATAACCACCGCGCCGCCGGCCCCTGCCCGGATGCAATCGGCCATCATGCTCGGCACGGTTTCCGCCCGCGTCGCGATCACCGCCAGGTCCATCTTTTTCGGAATCTCCGCAATCCCGCGGTACACTTTTTCCCCCTGATAAACGCCGCCTTTTTCGTTAACTGGGAAGACCTCCACCTGCTGGCGCAAGTTGTTTTTGTTGTAAATGACGTTGGCCGGGTGCCTCTCGTTGCTCAGGGAGACTCCGATCACCGCCAGGGTCCGGGGTTTGAACAAGGGCTTCAAATCCATGGAAAACCTCTTTGGGGGAAACGAGATATCGGTCCGCCGTCCGGCCTTTCATGTTAAAATGATTTAACCGAAAAGGCCATGGGAAAATGAAACCGGAATCCTCTGTGGTCGCCAAATACGGCGGAGTTGCGTGGAAAAAATGATGCCCGGACCATCGATTCGGGAGGAGCCATGAAATATCGAGGAAGCGGAATCCTTCTTCACGTTACCTCTCTTCCTTCCCCCCACGGGATCGGGGACCTGGGTCCTTCGGCCTATCAGTTCGCCGACTTTCTCGCCCGGGCCAAGCAGAGTTATTGGCAGGTTCTTCCCCTGTCCCCCATCCATCCCCAGGGCGGGAATTCACCGTACTTCGGGCGGTCCGCATTCGCCGGGAATCCGCTCCTCATCAGCCCCGACCTTCTGGCCAGGGATGGACTTTTGACCGACGAAGAAATTTCCTCCCCCCCGGTCTTATCCGGGCCTCGCGTCGATTTTTCCTGCGTTACGGCCTACAAGGAGAAGCTCTTCGACCGGGCCTTCGACCGCTTCCGGACAAAAAAACCGGGCAGGGATTTCGAAGATTTCTGCGCACGAAATACCTTGTGGCTGCAGGACTACTCCCGGTTCGTGGCCATCCATTCCCACTTCGGCGGAAGAGTTTGGGCTGAATGGCCGCCGGAAGTGCGGGACCGGGGCCCGGAGGCGCTGAAGGAGCTGGACCGGCATCTTTCCCCGCTTTTGGAGAAAGAAAAATTTCTCCAGTACACCTTCTTCCGACAATGGGAGGCGTTAAAAAATTATTGTAACCAGCGGGGCGTGCGAATGATCGGCGACATTCCGATTTATGTGAATTATGACAGCGCGGACGTGTGGGTTCATCCGGAGATTTTCAAGCTGGGCCCCGATAAAAAACCCTACGTGGTCTCGGGGGTTCCGCCGGATTATTTCAGCGGGACCGGCCAACTATGGGGAAATCCGATTTACCGGTGGGACGAGCTGCGTCGCACCGGATTTGACTGGTGGGTCCGGAGGATGGAGCAGAACGGGCGGTTATGCGACTTGCTGCGAATCGATCATTTCATCGGTCTCTCCGCCTACTGGGAAATCCCGGCGCAGGAGAAAACGGCCATAAACGGGAAATGGGTTCCGGCCGAGGGGGAAGCCTTTTTGCGGACTTTCTTTAAAAAATTCCCCGCCTTTCCCCTGATCGCCGAAGACCTGGGTTCGGTAACCCCCGCAGTCAGGGAACTCATGAGGAATTTCGGCCTTCCCGGTATGAAGGTTCTGCTCTTTGCCTTCAGCGGCGACAGCGCCAATCCCTACCTCCCTCATAATCATGTTCCCAACTGCTTCCTTTACACCGGAACTCATGATAATAATACGGTCCGCGGATGGTTTGACCAGGAAACGAAACCGGAAGACAGGAAGAACCTTTTCCGGTATTTGGGGAGAGAGCTTCCCGCGGAAGAAGTTCCCGGGGAATTCATCCGGTTGGCCATGATGTCCGTGGCCCATACGGTCATTTTCCCCATTCAGGACCTGCTCGGCCTGGGTGCAGACAGCCGCATGAATGTCCCTTCCACCACGGAAGGAAACTGGGAATGGAGGCTCTTGCCCGGGCAGATCACCCCCGACCTATTCGAGAAGCTGGGAGAGATGACTGAAATATACGGCCGGGCATAAAAAATGATTGGGATGCAGATGAACGCAGATTTTCAGGATTCTTCCAGGCAAAAAAATCGGCTTTTATATGCGCCCATCTGCGTCCCATTAAAAATAAATGGGAGGCCGGGAGGGATTTCTGGGAGCGCCGTTTCAAAACGCTGAACGGTTCCAATATCGGATTTCGATACGGGTAGATTACCGATGCAGGACCGGCTCGATCCTTCTATCCAGAACCACTTCCTTGGAGAGCAGGACCACCTCCGGCTCCCGGGGGGGTTGGTTCGTTGCCGCCCTCGCCATGGAATGATTTTCCAGCCTGAATCGAATCACCCGGGGATGCTCCAGGTCGGATATCGCCAGGACCCCTTCTTGAACCAACTCCATACGAAAATCTTCCTCGGCCATGAAATCCTTCACCTTGCCCAATAGAGGGTTTAAACCCAGCTTGCCAAACAAAATCCCATAAAAGGTGCTCAAGAAAGCACCCGCGGAGAATCCCAAAAGTTCATGAATATCCTGGGCGGCATGGAAGAAGCGGACAAAGTAGATGAGCGTACCGATCAGCCCCATGGAAATAAGCATCTGGGACAGATCGCTGAGAACCTTGCCGGCCGATTCATACTGGCCCCGGAGGCATGAGGCTTCTTTCTCCAGCACCTGCTTGATTTTGTCCCGCTCATACTGGTAGGCAATGGATTCCACGCCCATCCTCAGGAGTCCGGGGGAAAGTTCTTTCACTTTTCTTTCCAGGTTGCGGATGCCCCAGCCCCCCTGGTACAGGCGTGCTAAATGGCCGATGGTCTGGATCATATCTTTAATATTATCCGGAGGGCTGAAGGATTTGATAACCAGCCTGGCGGTTAAAAACAGCTTTTCCCGGGGGTAGGTCATCAGGGCATAACAAAAAGCTCCTCCCAACACCAGCATCAGGGCGTTCAAGTTTGAGACCCACCCAATTCCTTCCCCCCCGAGGGTAAAACTGAGAAAAATAATCACCACCAAAAGCGATCCAGGGGGAATTATTTGTCTGATCATGAAGTTTCTCCTAATCCAATGGATTTTTTCATTTTTCCCCCCTCTCCATTGATGGGGGAGGGTCAGGGTGGGGGCGATAACGAATGAAAAAGCATCGCTTTCTTTCAATTTTCCCTCACCCCGCCACTCTCCCTCGAGAGGAGAAAGTTTTCGGATAATCGCTATTTAGCAGGAAACATGCCGAGGGTAAATGGACTGGATTCAATTTTTAAATATTCGTTTTCATTCAATAATGATGGAATTCCCTATTTGCCCGCCAGGCATTTTTTTCCCGGGGGAGTAATATTCCTCCATATATTTCTTGACTTCATATTCATTTGAGTTATCATGCGATTGAGAAATCCTTTTGCAGAAAAAAACTAGGCGGCAAACCCTCAAACTTCCGGGGGAGCTAAATGAGTAATCCGGGAAGGAAATGGCAAAGCCTCAGGAAACCTGTTTTCTGAGGCTTTTTTATCAATCGCGATTTCGCCAACGGGAAAGGAGGATTGGATATGGCGGTAAAAATTATTATCCGGAGGAAGGTGCCTAAGGGAAAAGAGGCCCAACTGCTGCCCCTGCTGATTGAATTGAGGGGTAATGCCATTACTCAACACGGATATGTTTCCGGAGAGACATTGAGAAATGTCAATGACCCGGAGGACTATCTGGTCATCAGCACCTGGAAGTCCGTGGAAGACTGGAAAGCATGGGAAGCCAACCCGAAGAGAATGGAAATCCAGAAAAAAATCGATGCCTTGTTGGGGGAAAAGTTCGCCCCCGCGATTTATTATTACGGTTAACTTCGCAAAGAGCCCAGGACATCTATTTTTTCATAATTGCCCCCCAAAATTCCCTTGAACGGTAACCCCGGCGACCCACCGGCCAGGTCCGGGCAGGCTTAAGGGTTCGTAACGTCTCGATGTAATGTAGAAAGAGATTTTGATCTTTTTTCGCCCCAGCGCTCGGGAGGGTAAATCCTTTATTTACACCCTCCCATCTTTGGGGACCTTCAACTTTCCCCCCGCTTATTCAGTCAAAAGAGCAGCCTATGAGAAACCAACCGATCGTATCCGCTTTTTTTATCCCCTTTTAATCAAAAAGTGTAGGAAAAATTAACACTTCCTTCAAACCTCAAATAAGCTTTTAAAATTAAATCCTTAATCATTTTGGGGGAAGATCGATAGCCATCTTTTGTCGGAAAATTTTCATTCATTTTTTTTCGAAAAAATCACCGAAATTTAAAAATCTTATAGAAAATAAATAGTTATGTAAAATCATCCTTTTGGCATATGGATTGCC
>JACAEW010000106.1 GCA_013388675.1 Syntrophaceae bacterium
ATAATAGGGTTTAGTCTTGATGAGGGGGGCATGGAATTTTGATATTCTACTCTTCTCCACATCCAAAGATCAACCGTTTGTATCATGGGAAATTTATTTTTTTGAAGTTCAACATGGCCGTCTGCGCTCAATCGTGCGCCGACAGAATGGAGGAAAAGGATGAAAGCGAAGAAAGCGAAAACCAAAACCGCCCGGGAGGGCCTCTTCCCCGATGTCCTTTACCTGAACGGAACGATCCTAACCATGGCGGAAACGCCTTGCGGGGCAGAAGCCGTGGCCACGTTGGGGGATAAGATCGTTGCCGTGGGCAAAAAGGCCATCATCCGGAAAATGGCCGGCCCGGCAACAAAAGTTGTTGATCTGGCGGGAAAGACCCTGGTTTCCGGCTTGAATGAGCCTCATAACCATTTCGGCGTATACGGAATCTACGCGCTTCGCATGGTCAATCTGCAGAGTCCTCCCCTGGGCCCGGTTACCAAAATAAAGGACCTGATCGAAGTCCTTAAGGAGAAAGCAGGCAAGACCCCGAAGGGGGAATGGGTAGGGGGACGAGGGTACGACGATACGCTCATGGCCGAGAAGAAACATCCTACCCGGCAGGACCTGGATCAGGCCTCTACCTTGCATCCCATCTTCATTACTCATGTTTCCGGCCATCTGAGCGTCGCGAACTCAAAAGCTCTGGAGATCGCCGGAATCACTAAGGACACCGTCGAGCCTGCCGGGGGGGTGATTCGGAAAGACCCGAATACCTTGGAACCGGATGGGGTTCTGGAAGAAATGCCCGCCCAAGCCCTCGTTTTTCGCCATTTGCCGCCGGTAACCATGGACCTGAGATTGGAAGGTATGGGGCTGGCCGCAAGGGATTACCTTCAGGCCGGAGTGACCTCCTGCAGCGATGCCGGAGTCGTCTTCCCCGGGGTGGGGAATCCGTCCGAAATCTTGGCTTATCAGCGGGCCATCAAAGAAGGTCTCGTTCCGATCCGTATTACGATGATGGTGGGGGTGGAATATTTGCTGGGCCCTGACGGGAGAAGTCCGTCATTTGTCACCGGGTTCGGGGACGATTGCCTTAAGATCGGTCCGGCCAAGATCATCGTGGATGGGTCCATCCAGGGATATACCGGCTGGCTGTCCACACCTTACTATGTCCCCTTCAGGGGAGATTCTTCCTACCGGGGATACCCGGTCACAGCCCCGGAAAAGCTGAACCGCCTGGTCTTGGAGGCCCACAAAGCCGGCTGCCAGATCGCCGCCCATGGGAACGGAGACGCGGCCATTGACGCCATCCTGGATGCCTATGAGCTTGCGCACAAAAAATTTCCCCGTCCGGATTCCCGCCATCGGATCGAGCACTGCCAGATGGCCCGGGAAGATCAGCTGGACCGGATGGCCGAGCTGGGGGTCAGCCCGTCTTTCTTCGCTTCCCACACCTATTATTGGGGGGACAGGCACAAGTCCATTTTTATGGGACCGGAGCGGGCTGTGCGGATCAGTCCGCTGAAAACCGCGCTGAAAAGGGGGATCCGCTTTACCCTGCATTCCGACTGCCCGGTGACCCCGGTTTCCCCCCTGTTTTGCGTGTTCGCCGCGGTCAACCGCATGACCCGCAACGGCGAAGTCCTGGGACCGGAATTCCGCCTGACCCCGGAAGAGGCCCTTCGGGCCGTCACGATCGACGCCGCCTGGCAGACCTTCGACGAAAAAATCAAAGGCTCGATTGAGGTCGGCAAACTGGCGGATTTCACCATCTTGGCCGAAAACCCCCTGAGCGTGCCGCCGGAGAGGATCAAAGATATCGGGGTTCGGGAAGTCATTATTGCGGGGAAGAGCGTTTACAAAGCTGATTAGTGCGGTTCAAGGAGCGCTTCCGGAAAACCGCCCACCCTAGGAATGCCAGTGCGACAGAGGCGGCCGCTACCAGCGTGAGGGGTTGACCGACCACTTCCCGATGCGCGCTCAGGACTACGGCTGCCGCGGCCGCCCCGGCCATGATCGCCCTTTCGATCCAGTTCAGCATCTTGAAGAAGAAGCCGGTCATGGCCGAAGAGAGCAAGACGACGGAAAAGAGAATCACCAACACCAGCGACAAGGTCTCAACCACACCTCCCCGCAGAAGCAGAGCGTGGTTGAAGACGAAAATGTGGGGGATCGTAAAGGCGACGATGGCCATCTTGAAGGCCTCGAAGCCGGTCTGCAGCGGTTTCGCTCCGGCAATGGAGGCCGCGCAGTAAGCCGGGATGCATACCGGCGGGGTGACTTCGGCCAGGATGGCGAAGTAGAAGACGAGCAGATGAGCCGCCAGCAGGTTCACTCCCAGGGCCACCAACGCCGGACCGCCGATCGTGATGGCGATGATGTAGGCCGGCGTGCAGGGCATCCCCATTCCCAGAACCAGCGACGTAATCATGATCAGGATCAAAGCCGGAAGCAGGTAACCTCCGGACCAATGGTTGATGACCGTGGCGATGCCCAAGGCTAGGCCGGTATGGGTTACGATGGCCACCACCATTCCGGCGCCGGCGCAGGCCAGGGCGATCATGATCATGTTCTCTCCGGCTGATCGCAGGGCCTCCAGGAGTCTCTTGGGGGTCATGGCGGTTTTCTTTTTGACGAAACTGATCCCCAGGGAAAACGCGATGGCCCCCATGGCGGCCATGAAGACCGAATAACCGGCCAGGAGCATCCCGATCAGGCCAAAAAGAGGGATGAGCAGGTAGGAATCCTTGATGATGACCGGCAGGGGCACCATCATGTCCTCTTCCTTCATGCCCGCGAGATGATCCCGAACGGCGATGAAGTGAACCCGGATGGCTAGGCTCGCGTAATAGAGGATAGCCGGCAGCGCCGCTGCTATGCAGATTTCGAGATAGGGAATGCCCGTGATTTCCGACATGACGAAGGCCCCCGCCCCCATGATCGGGGGCATGTACTGTCCGCCGCTGGAGGAGACCGCCTCGACCGCGCCCGCGAATTGGGGGCGGTATCCCAGCCTTTTCATCATGGGAATGGTGAAGGTTCCCGTGGCATAGACGTTGGCCGCGGCCACGCCGCTGATCGACCCGAAGAAGGCGCTGCTGATAACCGCAACCTTGGCCGGCCCCCCCTTGCTCTTGCCCGCCAACCTGCAGGCGAGGTCCGTGAAGAACTTGCCGGTCTGAGTGCTCTCCATGAAGGCCCCGAAAATGACAAACAAGGCCACGAAGGTGGCTGAAATGCCGGTGATGGAACCGTAAATGCCGGAGTCCGTCAGCAGAAACTGCATCTCGATGATATCGGAAAGGGGCAGCGGCTTGCAGTAAAAAACACCCGGGAAATAGGGGGCCGCCTGGAGGTAAATGAAAAAAGCCCCGATCAGGATGGCCATGGCTGGGACCACTGCCCGCCGGATCCCCTCGAGAAGGAGGACGATGTTCAGCGCCCCCAGAATGAGTTCCAGGGGGGAGAGAGGATCGATAAACTCAAGACGCGCGTTCAGGGCGTCGTTGCGAAAAATCAGGTAAATAGGGGGGATCAAAGCCAGGAAGGACAGGAGCCAGTCGTACAGCGGGATTTTATCCGATGAGAACCGTTTGCTCGCCGGAAAGAGGATAAAGGCCACCGGCAAAAGAAACAGCAGATGAACTCCTCGCTGAATCCGCGGCTGGAAAATGCCGAAGGTTGCCGTGTAGAGGGCAAATACCGAGACCACCGTGAGCCATAGGCCGATTACCGTATTTTTCCAACCGGACATTTGCCTCAATGAATCGTCTCCATTCCATCACGGAAATTTTTTGCTCCTCAAGGGTGAACCGGTGGTGGAGAAATGCCGCCGCGCCCCCGGGCCAGGGGAAGGCAGGGCCTCCTGCCCCCGGCCCATGGGAATGACGCCAAGGGGGAGCCCGGCCTTATTTCATATAACCGGCCTCCTTGTAGAACTTCGCGGCCCCGGGATGGAGGGGGACCGCCACGTAGGCCCAGCCTTTTTCCGGAATAAAAGTTCGGTTAGCGGCGTTGATGCTGTGGAGCTCGCTCACATTCTGGCATAAGATCTTGATGATGGCATGGGCGACCTCATCGGGCACATGACTGCCGATCAAGAGCTCGCCGGTGCTGACCACGGTCGGGACGTCTTCAGCCTGTCCCTTATAGGTCCCCTTGGGGATGATCTGCTGTCCCGATTCTCTCGAGAGAGTGCCCAGGTCCTTGGCAGTTTTGTCGATTCCATCGTTGGAAACGGCCAGGAGGGTGCTGGCCCGGCTGACGAACATCTCGGTGACCGCCGCAGCGGGCAGGGCCAGGTGGGTGAAGACATAATCCACGTGCCGGTCTTTATAAAGGCTGATCATATCGGCGTAAACGGCCTGCTGCACCTTGCCGCCGGCCTTTTTGATGTCCTCCGAGGAGATGCCGTAGAAAGCCAGAATATTTTCGATCAGGGGGAGGTCGGAGGTCCCCTTCATCGGCATGGCCACATTGACCGCCTTGCCGGCCTTGACCAGACCGGCCAGCTCGCCCACGGTCTTGATGCCCCGGTCCTGGGCGGCCACGAAATGGACGTAGTAGGTTCCAAAAATCCCGCCCAGGGCCCTTAGATTCGGGTTGGGCTTGTCGAAGAGAGGGGCCAGGCCTCCGTAGGCCATCTTGTCCACGAAGGTGATTCCCCATCCCAAATCGTCCTTGCCCCCGGCCACCCGGACCGGATTCACCATGCCTCCTCCGGGAACCACCTTGACGACGATCTTGGGTTCTTTTTCGGTAATCATGCGGGCGATTCCCCCGGCCTGGACATACCATCCTCCGCCGACCCCACCGGCCACCCAGCTCAGGGTCACCGGTTTCAAGGGTTCCGCTGCCCAGGCCGACGGCCCGAGAATCATGAATCCGGTCAAGGCGATCAGGATCAAAACAGCCAAAAAGCCTCTTCCCATCGTTTTTTTCCTAACCATTCGTCTTTTCCTCCTTTGGCAATGATCTCGCTTGGGCTGAGTTGAATATATAAAAAGCGGATTTCTAGGTCAAGGGAATTATACCCCAGCTTGCCGGGGTTTTTACGGCCATTGCCTCCGGGGTTCGAGGGAATAAGGGATGAAGTGGAGGTAAAATCGGAAATTCATACCTCAGGAAAAGTTATTGGTGCGAAAAGGGTGGTTATCGTTCGCAGGAGGCTTAAGAGAAATTGTCCAGGCCGCTTCCAACGGTGGCATCCTGGCGGATGAGCATTCCGAGACAAATCCCTTCCCGAAGGGTCCTCCAGAATGCAGGTTCACCCCCCTCTTAGGACGCCCGGGCTTTCCCCCTCCACAGTTCGCTCAGCTTCGGCCAGGCCAGGGACAAGACGTTCACCGCTAAGAGGATCAAAAAGGCGGGCCTCTGGAATAGTCCCCCCACATCTTCCTCGAAAAGCAGGATCGCCTTCAGGAGCTCGCTGTCTACCAGTTTGCCCAGGATGAAGCCCAGCACGAAACCCATCACGGGATAGTCCAGCTTCTTCAGGACGAAGCCCAGCAGGGCGAATAACAGCATGACAAAAATGTCGATGACCAACCCCCGGTTGGCCAGCGAGCCGACCACGGCGAAAACCAGAATGGCCGGCACCAGGATGCGGGTGGGCAGATAGATGACCCGCCCGAAGTAGTTGACGAATATAGCCGCCACCAGGACCAGAATGACGGCAATGGGGAATTGGCTCAGAATCACCGCATAGGCAAAGTCCAGATTCTCCCGGACCAGGAAAGGTCCCGGAGACATGCCGTGGATCATGAAGGCGGCGATGAGGAGGGCGGTGGTGACGCTGCCCGGGATTCCCAGGAGCATCATGGTGGCCACGGCCCCGCCCTCGGAGGCGTTGTTGGCCGTCTCAGCGGCGATCACCCCCCTGGGCTCGCCCTTGCCGAAGTCATCCGGGTTCCTGGCCGCCCTCTTGGCCAGGCCGTAGCTGACGATGGAGGCGATGGTCGACCCGGCCGCGGGCATGAGCCCCACAATCAGACCCACCAGGGAGGATCGGAAAAGGGTTTTGGGGTAGCGGAAGGTAAGGACCATCCCTTTAACGATCTGGCCCAGGTTCTGTTTGGGCCGGAGCCCCTCGGGAATGACGAAGGGCTTCTCGATCATGACCAGAAGCTCGCTCACCGCCAGCATTCCCAGGAGCGCCGGGATGAGGGGGAGTCCCTCTATCAGGGCGCTCTGCCCCAGAATACCCCGGGTGTTTCCGTAGGGAGATGAACCGACCGTACCGAGCAGGAGGCCGAAGAGACCCACCAATACGTTGGGCAGGATCTGGCTTCGGACCATTCCCACCGAGGTCAGAGCGAAGATGACCACCAGAAGCATCTCTGCGGGTCCGAACTTTAGGACAACCCGCCCCAGGGGCAGGAACAGGAAGAGGACGATGAGGTAGGACCCAAACAGCCCCACGGCCGAAGACATGATGCCCATGCCCAGGGCTTCGTTGTGCCGGCCTTGCTGGGTCATGGGATAGCCGTCGAAGCCGGTGCAAATGGCCGCGGGCGTTCCCGGAATATTCATGAGCACGGCGGATATGCCCCCGCCGTAAACCGAGCCGGTGTAGATGGCCGTGAGTAAGATGATCGCCTTCAGGGCCGGCAGGTAGTAGCTCGGGCCCAGGAGGAGGGAGATGGCCAACACCCCCGATACCCCCGGCAGCGCCCCCAAAAAGATCCCGATAATTAGGCCGGCGATGATCCAGAAGGGGAGGTCCCAGAAGAGGAGCATCTGGAAGGACTGGAGAACGTAGGAGGTGAATTCCATGGATGCCTCAGAACAAAAAGCCGGCCGGCAAGGTCAGCTTCAGCAAAACGGTAAAGGTTACGTAGATCGCCCCCAGGACGATGATCCCCGGCAGGACGACCCTGGACCATCGTTTTGTTCCCAGGATGAAGCTGAAAGCCAAAAAAGATAAAAAAGAGACGGCATAGAAACCCACGGTGGGGATGAGGACAACATAAGCAACCACGGCCAGGGAAAGCTGGACTCTTTTATCGCCGAGCCATGCCGTGAAGTTCAGGGGAGCGACCACACCCGCCTTCTTATCCGCCCGGTAAGCCCGCATCTGGCCCACCCCTTCAACGACTACCAAGAGGGTGAAAATCCAAAAAGTCAGGGCGACGGTAATCTTCTCGGAAAACCTGGGGAGAAAGGAGCATTCCACGTAGTAAGCCAGCGAGAGAATCCAGATCACCGCCAAAAAAATCAACCGTCCGCGGCTTGGGGACACGGGATACCTCCGTCCTTCATCCGAGGATCCGGCGCCCCGTAAGCCCTCCGGCGGGCGCCGGGTCGAAATATTACTCCCAGTATTTGGCGTATTCCATACCTACCTTATGGGATTCCCGGACCGTTTTTTCGGTGGTGGCCTCGTCCCGGTAGGTCACGTCAAGCTTCTGTTTGGCCATCATGGACTTGAACTCCTCGTTTGCATGGGCTTTCTCCATGGCCGCGAGAAGCATCTTCCACCGGTCCGGGTGCTTCTGCTTAAATCCCTTCTTGACCAGGAAAAAGCGGGTGTTGGACAAATCGGGCATGGGCTTGAGACCCATCTTCTTGAGCACCTCGTTCAAAAGGGGCGCCCGCGGCAATTCCGGAATCTTTTCCTCGCTGAGCACGGCCAGGGCCCTCATGTCCTCGGCGGCCGAGGCCAAGGTGCCGTAGACTTCGGTGATGGTGAAGTCGCACTCGCCGGAAACGATAGCCATCCTCTGCCTGCCCCCGCCTTCGTAGGGGATGCCCTTGGGCGCTCCACCCAGGCGTTCGCCCAAGAGAGCCGCGCAGACCGGGGACCAGGAGTTGGGAATATAGGCCATCTTGACCTTGGCCGGCGCTTCCTTAATGGCCAGGAGCAGCCTTTCAACCGTGTCGAACTTGCTGCCCGTCTTGACCCACAGAGCCTGGGGAGAATAATAGTTCAGCCCGAAGTAATCGAAAGAATCGATGGTGAAAGCCTTCTTGATGATCTGGCCCGTCAGGTAAGGCTGGATGGTATAGAGGATAAAAGAGCCGTCGTCCGGGTCGTTCTGGAGATGGGCCTTAGTCCCCACCAGTGCTCCCCCGCCGGGCCGGTTGACGATCACTACCGGAACGCCCAGCTCTTTTTCCAGGAAGGGGGCGAACCCGCGCATGACCCGGTCGGTCGTTCCTCCGGCGCCGTAAGGCACGACGATGTTAAGCTGCTTGGTGGGCCACTTGGCCAAACCGCTCGCGGGAAAGGCCATACCAGCCAAAGCCCAAAAACAAACAAAAACGGCTGCCGCTTTGAGGTCCTTTTTCATTTTTAGATCCTCCCTGTTTTCTCTGATTCCTTCGCCCTGTCCAAGCAAGTTTGCTTGTCCCCTGGTCAGGATCCTGCCAAGTATTCCTCCTCCAGTTCCCTGAGGCGAGAAAGCCCCAGGATCTCAAAGCGCTCCTCGAAGCCGAGCATGGAAAGCCCCTTCGTATTGCCCGTATCCCGGAGGGTCCGGTAGACGTGGAGCATGGCTGCCCCCGCTGCCTTCTGAGCGTCACCGGGAAAGATGACGATCCGATACCCAAGCCGGTCTAATTCCTGAGCCGATAAGGCTGGGGTCTTTCCGCCGCCCCCGCGGTTGAGGAGGAGAGGCTTTTGGGGTAGAGCTTTGACGATGGCCTCCACCTCGGAAAGGCTTTCCGGGGCCTCGATAAAAATCACGTCGGCCCCCGTTTCGGCGTAAAGCCGTCCCCGATCGAGGGCATCCTCCAGCCCATTGACGGCCCGGGCATCGGTCCGGGCGATAATCAGGAAGTTCGGGTCCCTCCGCGCGTCCAGAGCGGCCTTGAGCCGTCCGGCCATCTCCCGGGGCGGGACTACCCTTTTCCCTTCCAGGTGGCCGCAGCGCTTGGGAATCTCCTGGTCCTCCAGGTGAATGGCCGAAACCCCGGCCCCTTCGAAGAGCTGAACCGTTCGCCGGACGTTCAGGGGGCCGCCGTATCCCGTATCCGCGTCGGAGATGAGGGGCAGTTCCACGGCTTCCAGGATGCGCCGGGCCTGCTCGACCATCTCGGTCTGGGTGGTCACGCCGAGGTCCGGCATCCCGATGAGACCTGCCGAGACTCCCGCCCCGGTCATGTATAAAGCCTCACAACCGGCATAAGCCGCCAGCTTGGCGCTGAAGGCATCGTACACCCCGGCGGCCACGACGATGGGGCCTTTTTCCACCCGTTCCCGGAATTTGCGGCGCATACCGCTCCAAGTGCTCATCTTACAAACACCTCCTGGGATCGGCAACCTCTCTTTTAGGCACTGGACGCATCATCTTGGCGTTGCGCCAAGGTTAAATCCTTTTTGGGGTCAATAAGGTCGTATCCGCTTCGTAAAAAGTAAATTTCCCCTCCCCTGGTGGGAGGGGATGAAGGGGAGAGGGAGGGAGTATTTTTACTTCTTACGCGTTTATCAATAGTTGCCATACTTCAAAAGGGCCCGGTGCATGGCCAGGACGTTTTCGGGCTTGCAGTAGGCGGCGATGCTGTTCGAGCTGGCCAATATGTACCCCCCTCCGGGGCCAACCTCCTGAATGCGCTTCTTCACCTCCGCCTCCACTTCCTGCGGGGTACCCTGGGTCAAGGTGTAATGCAGGTCGATATTTCCCACCAGGCAAACTCGGTGGCCGTATTTCTTCTTGAGCTCGTTGATGTCCATGGCGTTGGGCTCGATATTGGCGATGCCGTTCATGCCCAGGGTCAGAAGGTCATCCAGGATGGGCATGAGGTTTCCGTCGCTGTGGTAGATCCAGGGAATTCTGATCTTTTCGGCCGCTTTTTTCATGCGGGGCAGAAAGAGTTCCCGGAAAAGCCGGGGGGAAAACATGGGCCCCTGCTTCCAGGCCAGGTCTTCGGGGACGATCATGAAATCGAAACCCAGTTCATTGATCTTGGGAATGGCCCGGGAAGCCCAATCCACGAAGATGTCCATGACCTTGAGGGCGAAAGCGGGGTTGTCGTAAAGGGTGAGGCTGAAATGCTCGATCCCCATGCTGAGGTAGGTGTTGCTCACTCCGATCCGGGTGGTGACCCCCAGGGCCTTATCGCTGCCCTTGTATTTGGCCACGAATTCCCGGGCGGGTTTGTAGAAATCGTCGGATTCAGGGTCCGGGAGCACGATCTTGTTCAGGTCCGCCTCGGTCTTGATCAGCCCGTCGGAGATAATGTCCATTCCTTGGAAGCTCTGGCTTTTCACGAAACGGGGAGGGGCGATGCTGAAGTTCATGTTGTCGATGGCCAGCACCTCAAAAACCGCCGGGGAGAATCTCGAACCCGGCACGGTGAAGAGCTGGGTCACCGTAGCCTTTTCAAAATCCGACCTTTGGAGAAGCTTCTCCACCACGGTATTATGAACGCTGCTCTCCACCCAGGGAACCCGGTCGGGCTGCTCCAAGTTCAGGGCCACCAGGACTCTTTCTCTTGAGGTCATCTTCTTCTCCCAGGGATTGATGATTTTGAGGCCTTTCACAGAAGGAATTCCGGATCCTCTGTTATTTTTACCTACCAGAGAACCTTTACTCAGTCAAGCTGTTTTACCCATTATCCCCATGCTGGCCTGGCAAGGCGCCTGAGGGAGAGCCTGTCTTTAAAGCCATGGGTCCAGTCATTCATTCTGCAGGCCGATCTCTTTACCCATGAAAACCCCAAAAAAAACATTCTATATTGCCTGGGAGCTTTTTGAGGGCCATGGGAAATGCCCAGGTGGTTATCTCTGAGATGCTTGAAACGGCGCAAAGGAACGGAAAATCCCTGATCTCCCGGATGATCGAACAGGGTAAAAAAATAATACTTTCCCCTTGCGCCCACAAACGAATAGGTACCGGCCAGCATGCTGTGCATGAGAGATGACTCGGGGCTTAAAGTCCGATCATGGGAGTTCGACACGGCACCATTGTAACTGGAAATCCGTTCACGAGCCCGGGTGCCGCTGGCAGATCCGAGTTTTTGGAACCCACGAAATGGTAATATCTCCCACCGGTTCCCTGCTTTACGCTTGACTTGCAGAAGGAATATTTTTAAATTATGGCTATACCTTAACCTCCTCTGTATGAGCTTGGCATGAAGAAAAAGGCTAACCCGATCCTTTTCAATCTCCAAGAAGTCGACCAGTTGATCTTGAGAATCTTGTCCCGCAATCCCTTAGGGTTGACCGCAGATAAAATCCGCCGAGACCTGCCTCCATCGCATCGGGTCTCCAAGGACCAGCTGCTGAGTCGATTGGAAAGCCTCATCTCCTCGGGGAATGTCCGCTCCTGGGCTCCTTCACCGGGAAAAGAGGAGAAACCAGTGGCCCCCATTTATTCCCTTGAATCCCTGGAGCCGGTCATCCAAAAAGAAATATTAAAGCAGTTAAAAGGTCAACTCCTCACGCCTGCTCAGATCAAGAAATCCTTCCCCCTTCCCGTTAACAGGTATCTGCCGATTTTTTGGGCCCCGCTATTGAGAGACCGATCGATCAAATGGCATCCCCCGCTCAAGGGAAAACGTTTGGGTCTGCAGGATCCTGATCCAGCCATTTTTCTTTCGGCGGAGATTAAAAAGCTCCTGGATAAGGGCGGAAAGCTTGGCTTTCCGGCGGAAACCATCTTACAGGCCATCCGAAAGGTTGCCGGGCTGCTTCCATTAAAAGCTGCGCCTTCCAGAACAGCCGAGGAGGAGGAAAGAATCATTTTCCAAGCCATGGCCGCAATCAAGCCGGCAGCGGCCCAGGGAGCCCTGGTATATATCCCCGACTTGCGCAAGGCCGTGGCCAATGATTTCCCGGCTAAGGAGTCCTTCGACCGCGCGATTTTGCGGCTTGCAGAGCGGGAAAAGGTTCAACTTCAATCCCACTCTCTTCCTGCCGAGCTGACGGAAGAGGAGCGTACGGCCATGATCGACAATGGGCGCGGCAGTTTTTTTATGGCCATCGGGATGCGGGTAGAATAATCAATGCCCAAGAAAGAGGACATTCATCGCCTTTTGCTGGGGATTGCCAACCCCTTCCTCCAGGACCGGGTGGATTCTCCTTGGCAGGAGGCCTTTCAGGATGTGGTGGAAATAAACCGAAAGGCATTCCAGAGTTGCCTGAATTCGGTCGAGGCGGTTTACCGTTGGAATCAATCGCGGGGTCTCATTCTCCACGGGGAACCCGGATCGGGAAAAACCCACCTCCTTCAGCGCCTCAGGTTCTTCACCCAGAAAGACCCGCGTACCTGGTTCATATACATTCCCCCTTTCACCGGCCCCGGCCGTTTCTGGCGGCATCTCCTCGAAAGATTCTTTTACGACATCTGCCAGAGGTCTAAAGAGCCCGAGCGGTCCCGGGAGGTCTGCGGAGAAGAAAGCCTCAGGGAGGAAGGGCCGGGCCACGGGCCGCTTACCCAAATTGAAGAAGCCTTGACTCGTCATTTGATGGCCAGACCGTTGGATTCGACCCAGGAATTGAGCCGGTGGTGGCGAAGAATCTGCCAGCAGGATGCTCCCGGGGAAGCCTTGTTCAAGCGGCTCGGATCGACTTTTGACCATTTAACGGTCCGGCACCGCCTGGACCCCGAAGTTATGAAGGTGTTGCGCCAGTATCTTACCTGGAATCATCGCAGCATCGCTTATGCCTACCTCCTGGGAAGGGACTTGCCCGAAGAAGAACTCGCATTACTCGGGGTCAAGAATAGCCTGGAGGATGAAGAGCGGGCCAAACAGGCGGTTTTAACCTTCTGCCGTCTCGCCGGACGGAATTTCACCATTATCCTGGCCTTCGATCAAATCGAGGGCTTGCAGCTAACGATGGAAGACCTCGACGGCCTTCGTACCTTCGGCAACAATACCGTGGACCTCATGGCCCAGTGCGAGAATCTTTTGGTCCTGAGTGCAGTCCAGACGTATTTCTTGAAAACCCTTAGTCAGGCTATCCACACGGCTTACTATCACCGAATCGCCCAGGATGAATCCGTTTTAGAGTTGTTAACCCGTGAATCCGCCAAGCGTCTGATCGAGTATCGGCTGAGCCATCTCCCAGAGCTTATGGACCTCAAGAAGCAGGATCGAAACCTCACCTCCCTTTGGCCCTTTACCCAGCAACAGATCGAACAATTGATCCCTGCCGGGGGCTTGTCGGCCCGCGAGCTTATCCGGAAAGCCAGACACCTCCTGGAAGGGATGATCTCTTTACCCTCGCATCCTCCACTACCGCCCCAGCCAGTTGGGGAAATGATCGCCCAACTCTGGGGGGAATCCTTCGAGAGAGAACTGGAAAAACCCGTGACCCGTTTGGATGAAGGGGTCTATGAGGATGGGATTCTTCGTCTTCTTCAGATCAAGCCGCCCAAGGGGTGGAAGGCGCACCGGGCTGCTCAAGAAGGTCTGGACATTATTTTGGAGGGAAAGCAAGAGAAAATCGGGGTCAGCATATCCAACTCGGAGAACATGAACAGCCTGGCCCGACGATTGAAGCGGCTGCAAGATATTGCTGCCCATCGCCAAGTTAATAAAATCGTGTTTCTCCGGGATGCCCGCCTACCCATATCTCCAAGAGCGGTTAGGACCCAAGAGAGGCTGAGGGACCTTGTCCAGAAAGGCACCCGGGTCTTTCGTCCTCCGGCCGAAGCCTATGCCGCCTTGAATGTATTGCGGCAGCTCTGGGCGAAGGCTGCGGAGAATGACCTGACCGTCGGGGATACCAGCGTATCCATGGGGCAACTGCAAGGTTGGCTGGCGCAAAATACCCCCAGACCCCTGCAGGAGCTAATGGATGCAGTTCAGGAGATCCCCCTTTCCGCTCCCGAAGAGTTGGCCGATCGGCTCTTGGAGTTTCTCGATGGGCGTTGGGTAATGCCAATCCAGGACGCCGCTCAGGAATTGGGGATGGGCGAAAGCGAACTCACCCGTTTCGCCATCGAAAAGCCGGACTTGATGGGGCTTCTCGCTGGTCCACCGGTCGTTCTCTTCCTCAACCCTGAAGCCGTAAGCAGGTACGGGTGAATATCGATGCCCCATGTTTTGACGGTTAGTGAAGTAAGAAAGGCAATTTATCTTGCCGCCGGAGGGCGCAAAAGTCCCGGGCCGGGAGAAACCTCCACCGCCCTGCTCGGACATCTTTTCCATGAAACCTTCAAGATTCTGACCGGGCCCGACCCGGAGGGAAACCTCTGCCGCCCGCTGGAACAGGCAGACCACGACCTGTCCTCATGGGAGAAGCAGCTCATTGAACATGCCTATCTGTGGGGCGTGGGACCGCAATTATCGAGACATCGTCTCGACCTTCAGTCCTCGTCGACCGAAGTATTGAACTACTGGAAGGCGGTCCAGAAGCTCTGCAAATGGCTCGCGGAAGTACTTTTTCAG
>JACAEW010000182.1 GCA_013388675.1 Syntrophaceae bacterium
AGAAAAGGCCGCGCCGCCCCAGCCGGAGGTCAAACTGCCGCCCTTGGACCAAAGCGATGATTTTGTGCGTCAAATTCTGAAGAATCTATCCCCCCACGGGAAATTGGGCGAATGGCTGAAAATCAAAAATATCATCCGGGTCTTTGTGGCCGCCGTGGATAATGTCGCCGCCGGAAAAAGCCCCCGCCCCCACCTTGGCTGCCTATCTCCCGGGCAGGCCTTTCCGGTTCATGATAAAGGGGATCGAATCTACCTGGACCCCAAGGGATACGGAAGGTACGATATCCTGACCGATGCATTTGTTTCTTTTAGCACCTCGATCGGTGTCCAGGCCTACCAGAAGCTAAGACCTCTTTTCCAGGAAGCCTACCGGGAATTGGGCTACCCGCAGAAGGATTTCCACGCGACCCTTGTCCAGGCGATGAAAAGGATTCTGGATACGCCGGTCGTGGAAAGAGAGGTCCTTTTGAAGGAGGAGGGGAAGGGGCTCAACTATGTTTTTATCGACGAAGGCTTGGAAGAAATGAGCGAAGTTCAAAAACACCTGCTCCGGATGGGCCCAAAGAACACGCAAAAAATCCAGCAGAAAGTGAGAGAAATCGCTCTAGCCCTGGGGGTCCCCCAAAGTCAGCTCCCCCAGCCGCAAATATATATCCCCCGGGGACGCTGAGCGAATTCAGGTGCTTCGCCTACAAAAAGGCGAATAGGCGGGCCGGGTTCTCGACCATGAGAGTCCGGATTTCCTCACCGGTCATCCCCTTCGCTCGCATGACGGGCAGGGTATTATCCAATATATGGGCATAGCCCCAGCCGCCGTACTTCCGGCGCTGGGTTTTGTTCCAAATGTCCTGGGAGATGAGGACCTGTTTCGCATACCCCAGGCTCATGAGGTCCATGATTTCGTTAATACGCCCGTGGTCGTTGGGCAGGTCAATTTTTCGTTGTTCTAAGGGGTAGTAGCCCTCCCGACCGAACAGGTCGTATTCCAGGTATACCCCCGTCTTCGCCAGGGCAACCCGGTTCTCGCGCTGGCGCACGGCCCGGTCGATGTGGTCGATGGTTGTCCGGGTCAGATCGGCGCCCGCCTCCTCCAAAATCCGAACGGCCTGCAGGGCCGAGTCCTCATGCTGTCCCGGATGGATGTTCAGAGAGGCTCCGGTAAGCCTCTGGGCTTTTGCCGAGGCGCGCAGGGATTTCCGTTCGAATTCGGTCAAAGGCCAGGAGCAGCCGATCTCGCCGATGAAACCCGCGCGGATTCCCGTGGAGCCGACTCCCTCCTCGATGTCCCGAACAATCTCTTCGGTGATCTCCTCCTCCGACTTCGCCTTCAGGCCAGGAGGAATCGTCCGGTCAAAGTAATACCCCGACCCCATGATGATGTGAAGGCCGGTTTTTCGGGAAATGCGGGCGAGGGATTTTGGCGAGCGCCCCAGCCCGATATTGCTCATTTCGACGACGGAGTTTCCCCCCGCCAGTTTGAAGGCCATGATTTCCTCCACGGCCTCCTGCTCATCCCTGCAGATCATGTCGTCCAGGTTCGTGAACCGGTGGTACGTCAGCCACCAGAGAATGTCCACGGAGACCGGCCGGTGGGCCATCTCCTTCTCAAAGCAATCGGTCGGCTCCACAAACCATCCCGACCCGTCGCTCATGAGATGTTCATGGGGCAGCGTGATCCCGAGCTGGGATGGCTCGATGAGGTCCAGAACCGTCTGAATCTTGCCCTTTCTTTCTTGCCTTTGCATCTTTTCGCCTCCTTAGATCTGTGCGAGGGTGCCACGTATATTCATGAGCGGGCAGGCCGGATAGATATGAACGGAGCTTTATAATGGCAGATTTCGAAAACTCCGCAAAGGTTTTTTTCCGGGGTTATTGCTTTTCCCCATTGGAAATTCCTATTCAGAACGCGCCGGGATGCCGCAGCGGGGACAATCCAGAGCATACCAGTATAGCATTTTGCCGCAATGGGGGCAGGCTCCTTCCTTTTCCTGTTCTTTTACCCAATCTTCAGTTCCAAAATCCCTCATGAACCGAAGATTCTCGATGACCTTTTTATGGTGCCAAATGCCGTTGACCTCGTGTATTTTGGAAAAGTTTTCCAATCGCGGACACGGGAAATCCGGGCACTGGAAGCACCAGGTTACCTTTTTTTCTTCGGCGCAGCGGCGAAACCCGTGTTTGCAGTCGCGGCAAGTAGGATAGACATTGTCGGAAAGGCAGCCGTCACAGCGAATTTTTTCGATGGGGACTCCATCGGCCTCGGACATCTTCTTCAGTTCTATGGTATCTTGGTCTTGATAGGCAAGATACTTCGGACAGGTTTTGCAATAGAGCCCGCAGATTCCAATCAATTGGTTTTCGGTCTTTTTCATGGTTCTCATTGATTTCCGCCTTGCACTGGAGGAAATGCAGGGCAACTCCGAACCTTACCTGGTTCAGGGCGCAATCCGCATCCCGCAATTAGAATAGCATGATTTCCAAATTCTCCAGCGGATAAGCGACGCAGGGATGGATGTAGCCGTAGGTCCGGTCGGATTTTCTCAGTTTGGCCCCTGGCGGCTGGAAGACTTTTCCGGAAAGGAGCTTGGCGCGGCAGAGGCTGCACTCGCCCGACCGGCAGGAAGCGGGAATCACGATGCCCGCTTTTTCCAGGGAGACCATCAGGGGTTCTCCGGCCCGGGCTTCGATCGCCTTCCTGCCTTTTATTACGACCTGGAAACGGGCGCCCCCGCTCACCTTTTCCGGCCATCCGGGCTGAGCAGTGACATCCTTCGGCGGACCGAAGACTTCCCTTCGGATTTTTCTGGCCGGAACCTGGAGCTTCAGCAGTTCCGGGAGGCAAAAGGTGTACATTGCCTCAGGCCCACAGACATAGAAAGTCTTTCCTTCCGTGCTCCCCAGAACTTCTTTCATGAGTTTTGCGGTGATAAAACCGGTAAAACCCTCAAACCCTTTCGGAGGTTCAGAAATGACCGAAGTCAGTTTGAAATTACCGTGGAGCCTGGCCCTTTCTTCCAGCTCTTTGCCAAAGATCCTATCGTCCGGGTCCCGGCTTCCATAGATAAGATGAATTCCCCTTGGCAGGCCCCGTTCCGTGACCTCCCGGATCATGCTCATGAAGGGGGTAATCCCGCTTCCCCCGGCCAGGAATACCAGGTCGTTGCCGTGAAAAAGGGGGTTGTAATAAAAATTTCCGGATGGCCCGGTGCTTTCCAGCCCATCGCCGACCTTGACCCGATCCAGCAAAAAATGGGACACGAACCCGTCCTCGACTCGGCGGACGGCGATTTCATAATAGCCGCTTTGATTCGGAGGAGAGGCGATACTGTAAGGCCTGCTGGTCCGAATTCCGCCCACATCGATAAACAGGTTGATGTATTGTCCGGCCTGGAAGGGGGGAAGGTAGCCATCCGGGGAGACCAGACGGAATGACTTGGCCGTTGGGGTCTCCTTCCGGATTTCGGAAACCTGTAAACGAATTCTCTTGGGGTGGAGAAGATTGAGGACCTGGTCCACTCTTCCCTTATGGGAAGAATAATCGAACCCGTACCTTCGCAGTACTTCAATCTCCCGCCGTATCTCTGCATACCCTTCAATCTCCGGTCTAAAATCTCGGCTCATGAAGCACCTCATGAAGAAGGACTGAAAAGGCTTAAATTTGGAATCGCGTATTTGCTTCGTTATGCACCAGAGTAGTTCAACTCCTTTGGTTGTCAATCAATCCAGCAGTTTGGTCGGGAGACTTCAGGCATTCCGCTTATTCATTGATTTCAAAATAGCCCGGCCAGCAGAAACGCCCGACTGAAGCGTAGTCTGGTATCCGCCCGGGGCCACCCAGGAGCCGGCGAAGTAAAGGCCCTGAACGGGCGATCGTCGGTCTTCGAAAAAATAGGAGTCCTTGGCATATTGGTCGAATCCGTAGATGGCTCCTCCCGGATGGCCGAGGTAACGCATGTGGGTCAGGGGAGTGCCCACCTCGACTTCCTCCAAGTGTTGGGTGATTCTGGGAAAAACCTTTCCGGCGAGATCGATCATATCCTGGGCGATCCGGTATTTGACCTCCGTGTACCTGGAGGGAGGAAGGGAAAGCCAGGGCTCAGCGTACTGCAGAGTAACGAGGGCCGCCTGGCAGGCCCCCGGCGGAGAAAAATCGGGGTCGGAGACGTCATAACAGGAAAGGGCGACTCCATCGGGGGGGTCCAGAGTCCGCCAGCACGCGAAGGAAACCTCGGGGTCCGACTGGCGGCTGATGAAATTGGTGGTTTCGGTGATTCCCATGTCCCCGGGCTCACAATCGAACCCGAGGAAGACGGTAAAGCCGGATGGGCCAAGGGTCTTTCCCGCGAAAGTCTGAAAACTCTGCTTGGGCAAATTTTCGGCGCCGATCAAGTCCGTATAAGTCAGAAGGGTGGATGCGTTGGAAAGCACATAACCGCAGGATATCTCCTCCCCGTCTTCAGTCCAAACCCCTTTGATCTTCCCTCCGGAAGTTGAGATCTTCCGGGCGGCGCAGTCGAACCGGATCGTTCCACCGGCCTGGAGGAAAGAATCCAGAAGGGCATTGGAAAGAGCCTGGGAGCCTCCTTTGATGTGATAGGGCTTGAATTCGATGTAGGCCCAGAGCAGGACCGCGAAATCGGCAAAGGGAAGAAGGGAAGGGGGTAGCCCAAGATAGCTCCAGTAGGTAGTAATGATTGACATTAACAGCGGGTCCTTCAGGTACTCATCCAAGACCTGCCGGGTGGGTTTGAGGGCGTATTTGAAAAAAAGCGGGTATTTTCCCCGAGAGGCGGCGGGGTCGCGGGCGAAGGCTACCCCGACCATCTCGGCGGCGAATTGATAGAGAAAATCAAAAAAACGTTCGATGGAAGGACCTTCCTTTGGAAACCGCGCCTTCAGTGTTTCCACGACGGCCCCCCGCTCCGCCTTCAGGGTCAGGTCGATCTTCCCCGGGATCACCAGGCGGTAGAGGTCCTTCATTTCCACCAGCTCAATCTGATCCAGAATGCCCAGTTCTCCCAGGAGCATGCGCAGAGGCCCGGGCTTTTGCTCGCTGCCGATCCCGCTCAACTGGTGCAGGGAAACCTCGAATTCAAACCGCCCCCGGATGAAGCTTGTGGCACATCCGCCCGGGATGTTGTGCCTTTCCAGGAGCAGAACCCTGGCTCCGCCTTTTGCCAGGGTAAGGGCCGAGGTCAGCCCGGCGTTTCCTGCCCCGATGACCACCACGTCGTAATCAGGCATGGGTTCCTCCTCGCAGGAGAATGGCGATCCAATTCAAGGATCCTTTGTAGGGGCGGGCTTTAAACCCGCCCCAACCTGCATCCGCACTGAATCGGGTCGTCATGCATCGAAAGGATATAGAAATGTCTCAGGGAAAAACCTGGACGTAGGCGAAGCGGGCGCGTTCGCTCACCGAGCCAAATTTGGCGTCATAGTCGGCCCGCAAGGCCTTCATGTGATCTGAATCCATCAGCTTATGGAAGGTGGCCTCATCCTTGAGCTCGTACATGGCGATGTATTGATACTTTTCTTCCCCCAAGATGGCCTTATAGCGGCGGGCGCTGACCGCCCCGTTGAACTGGAGAAACATGGGAACATGGACTTCATTGTACCAACGGTTGAAGGCTTCTTCTTTTTCTTTTGGAATGGTCGCTTTGACCATAAACAGCACGGTTGCCATGATCGCCTCCTTTTTATTTTTGGGCCCCTTCGAATTAGGGCTTTAAGAAATCCGGTTTCTTGAACTCCGGGTTGGGGTAGGCGTAGAAACCCTTGCCGGTTTTGACCCCGAGCTCATTCCGCTGGATCATCCTTTTCAGGGCGGCCGGGGGATAATCCTTGCGGTCTTTGGACTCGTTATAATAAACCATCTCAATCCCATAAACAACGTCGAGTCCTACAGCGTCCATGATTCCGAAGGGGCCCTGGGACATGCCGGTCCAGATCATCCATCCCCGGTCGATATCCTTAAAGTCCGCGTATCCCCCCGCCCACATGTGGAGGGTCTCCCTTTTAACCGCCCTCCAGACCCGATTGAAGCAGAACCCGAGGAGTTCTTTCTTGACGGTTAGGGGAACGCAACCGATGGAGCGGACCCATTCTTTTCCGGTCTCTAGGACTTGCCGGGTCGTTTTCGTTCCGCCCATGACGTCCGCGATATTCCTTCCCAGGTCCAGGGAATAAAAGTGGAGGTTCAAACACCTTTCGGGCCGCCGGGTGGCGCTCTCGATCCTGGATACGGGGATGGATGAGCTGTTGGTGGCAAGGATCGCTTTGGGGGGGGCATGTAAATCCATTTGCTTGAAAGTTTCCCTCTTTAACCTCAAATCCTCGGGAATCGCTTCAATCACCAAATCGGCTTCTCCCACCGTCTCTTCAAGGGTCTTCCCCATCTTAATTTTTTTCGCCTGCCTCTGAATCTCCCTCAGCGGGATGACCGGCTTGCGGTTGGAATTGGCAATCCGAATTTGAATCATTTGAAGGACCTTTTCCAAAGACTCAGGGTCGGCATCGTAGGCCGAAACGTCATAGCCGTGATAGCCAGAATGGATGGCAATTTGACTACCCAAAGTGCCCGTCCCGATCACCGCGACTTTGCGGATTTTTGAATTGGTCATTCGTCCTCCTCCCCAGCCGAAAAAATTCAGGCAATTTCCGAATGTCGAATCGCCAACTCCCGAAAATAGAAAAGCCAATACCTTGTCGGTATCGGCTTTCTTGAGGGGCTGCATGGTCCTTTGGGTTCCTGGCGATATCAGGTCACTTTCATCATCCACCCGTAAGGATCTTTGATCCTTCCATACTGGATGCCCATGATGGTGTCATAGAGCTTCTGGGCCAGAGGTCCAACCTTTCCTTGGTTAATGGTGTAATTCTTATCCTTGTAGGCGAGCTTTCCGACCGGGGAAATGACCGCGGCCGTCCCGGCGGCAAAGATCTCCTTTACCCGTCCCGATTCCAACCCCGACAGAACTTCGTCCAGGGTGACCAATCGTTCGGAGACCTTCATTTCCCATTGTCGGCAGATATGAATCACCGAGTTCCGGGTAATCCCTGGAAGGATCGTTCCTCCCAGGGGAGGGGTGACTACCTCATCCCCAATATACAGGAAGATATTGCTAGTGCCGACTTCTTCCAGGTATTTCCGCTCGATGGCATCCAGCCACAATACCTGGGTAAACCCTTTCGCATGCGCCTCCTCCTGGGCCAGGAGGCTCGCGGCATAATTGGCCAGGGTCTTGGCCTCCCCCAGGCCCCCGCGGGCGGCGCGAATATATTTCTCTTCCAGATAGATGTCCACCGGGTTAAAACCCTGCGGGTAATAGGCGCCCACCGGTCCGACCATGATGTAGAAGAGAACCTCTTTGGCGACCTGCACCCCGAGCGCCGGCTCGGTGGCGATCATGTTGGGCCGGATGTACAGGGAAGCCCCGGGAGAGGAGGGGACCCAGTCTTTCTCCAAACGGACCAGCATGCGGGTGGCTTCGAGGGCTAAGTCCACGTCGATCTCCGGCAGGCATAGGCGCCTGGCGGAGCGGTTCATTCTTTCATAGTTCATACGGGGCCGGAAGAGGTAAATATCCCCGTTCGCCCAGCGGTAGGCCTTCAGCCCTTCAAAGACCTCCTGCCCATAATGAAGAACCAGGGCCGCGGGATCCATGGGGATGGGACGATAGGATTCAATGCGGGGATTCTTCCATCCCTCCCCCTTTTTGTAATCCATCATGAAGAGGTAGTCGGTAAAGATCTTGCCGAAACCCAGTTGGGCACCCGGGTCCGGCTTTTTTTTCAGCTTTTGGGGGTCTGCCTGGATGATTGAAATGTGGGTCATGGAAAGATTTCCTTTCTTCCTGCCTTTTTAATAGGGGCCAATGTTTTGCGCCACGTGGCCGCGTTCTTGCCTCCCAGAGGAAAAAGCAAGAGGAACGGGAGGAGTAAAAATACCTATAGCACAAACAAAATAGGAAAAAAAGCCCCCAAAACCCTCAGGCCACCCGGGCCAGGGTAAGGACGTGAACCTCGCTGGCTCCCGCTTCGCGAAGGGCGCTTGCACATTCCTGGGACGTAGCCCCGGTCGTAAAGACGTCGTCGATGAGGAGAATTCTTTTCCCCTCCACCTCTTTCGTTTTTCGCACTTCAAAAGCCCCCCGTACGTTCTTCCGTCTTTCGGCCCCCGATAACTGAGTTTGGGGTTGGGTCTGGCGGGTTCGGTGGAGCGCCGTAAAGTTAATGGGAATGGAGCAGCGCCGGCTCACTTGACGGGCGAGGAGCACGGATTGATTAAAGCCCCTCTCCCGCAGACGGGCGGGGTGGAGGGGTACGGGAACGACCAGGTCGCTTTCGGAGAGGGAAAATTCGGGGTCCTGGTAGTCCGCCAGGAGTTTTCCGAGCGGCTTGGCCAGCCGGGTCAACCCGCCGTATTTCAGCTTGGATAGGACTTCGATGATCAAGCCCTCATACGCACAGACCGCCCGGGCCCGGCGGAACGGCCTCTCTTCGGTCAAGCACTCGGCGCAGAGATGGTCGGAGTCGGAAGGGGAGGGAAAGGCAACCCCGCAGCACGGGCAGCGGGGGGAACGGAGAAATTTGAGCCGGGAGAGACAGGCTGAACAGGGACCTTCGGGCTCGGGAGAATCCGGCTTTCGACCGCAGAAGGGACACTTGGGGGGAAGAAAAAAATCCAGAATCGCTCGCCGGAAAGGGGCGGCGTTCATATCCTTGCCGTATACTGATAAAAGGGAATCACCGGCATCTTCTGGGAGAACTCCGGCAGGTGCATGGAGTAGGTTCCCCAGGAATGGCAGGCCTCGCAGAAGCCGGACCAACCGGGCTGGGTCCGGCCGCAGGACGAACATTGGTAAGCGGGCAGGGGGACTTTCCGGGTATCCAGGGCCTTCTCGTAGGCTTCCATGGAACTGGCGAAATCGCCGCGCCGGTGATAGGCCTGGCCCAGGAGGACGAACAGCTCGGGAAAGAGAACCCCGGCAATCTCCAGGTCGCGGAGCTGTTCGATGGCTTCATCCACCATTTCGAGGCGGATGAGGAGCCGGCTGAAGAAGAATCGCAAAACACTGTCTTCCGGGCGCTGGCGCATGTAATTTCGATACAGGTCCAGGGCTTTTTGGGGATTGGCCATCGACAGGTAAAGGGATTCCAGCCTTTCCAGAAAGACCGGGTTCCAGGAGGACTCCAGGGCCTTTTTCCAGGTCTGGCCGGCCTCTTCAAAAGAGCCCTGTCTCTGAAGGACATCTCCCAAGGAGACGTGCGCGGGGAAGAAAGTCGGGTCCTCCTTGAGAACTTCCCTCAGGGCTTTTTCGGCATCCTTGAATTCGCCTTTCTGGGCCAGCTCTTCCGCGAATTTATACTCCATCCCCGACAGGAACCTTTTCTCGGCCTGGAGGTATTCCTTTTCCTTCGTATGTTTCACCACCCGTTTCTGAGTCTGGTAGGCTTCGTCCCAGTTGCCGGAAAGGATATGGATGTCCCTTTTTTTGCGAAGCGCCTCCCGGTTGGATGGGTCGCGGTCCAGGATCTTCTCGAGAATCTCCAAGGCCACGGTGTATCTTTTGAGGCCTACGTTGTTCTTGACCAGGTCGAAGAGAAGCTCCAGGCTCTCGGGATCGATCGCCTTGGCTTTGGTGAGGATCTCGATGGCCTCGGAGAACTTGCCTTCGAGCGAGTAGAGGTTGGCCAGGGAGATATGCGCCGCCAGGTGATTCGGCCGATTCTCGATAATCTTGGCGAGCACCTCTTTGGCGTGGGGAATGTTTCCTTTGAGCATTTCCTCCAGCGCATCGCTGTACCGTTCCCGGATCTTGCCTTCCTTCCGGTCGGTTTTGGAAGAGCGCCAGAGCTGAAAAGCCCTCCGGGCATCCACAAAAAGGGTAACCAAGAAGACAAAAAACGCCCCGATGATAAAAGCTCCGAAGGCAATCAGAGCGGGGGATATGACCAGGCGCCGGTCCTCCCAAAGGGTAAATTCCACCTGCTCGGGATTGAGATAGAAAAGGTAGCCGAAGACCATAAGGACGAAGATAAAAAGGATGAAATGGGTTCGGGAAAACATGATGGGTTTCCTCTATTTATGGTAAGGCTCGCCCCGCAGGAGGGAAAAAGCCCTATAAACCTGTTCCAGAAGAAGCATCCGGGCCAATCCGTGGGTCAAAGTCATGGCGGAAAGGGACAAGGGGAAGTCCGCTTCCTCCTTCAAAGAGTCCTCCAATCCATAGGGGCCGCCGAGGATGAAGGCGATTTCCCGGGAGCCCGAACGGCTCCAAAGGTCCAGGGACCGGGCAAAGGCCTCCGAAGTCATAACCTTTCCCTTCTCATCCATTGCCACCGTGAAAGCCCCGGGGGGAAGGTTTTCCCGGATCCTTCGCCCCTCCTGCCGGAGAAGGTATTCCTTTCTCCCCTTCACGGGGACCCTTTCTTCCGGGATGGAGACCAGCCTAAGCTCCGCATAACGCCGGACCCTTTCTTCATACAGTCGGCATCCCTCGCGGATAAAAGAATCGGATGCGCGACCCACGAAAATAAGGGTCAGGGGAATCTTTTTCATCCCGAACGTTTCGGCCGGGCCTTGGGGGGCGCTGGCAGCTCGACCCGGGTCGCTTCCGACCAGAGTCTTTCGAGATCATAAAACTCGCGGACCGGATGGAAGAAGATATGGACCACCACGTCCCCATAATCCAGGAGCACCCAGCGGCCCTCCCGCCTCCCTTCGATACCCAGGGGATGAATTCCTTCTTTGCCGAGCTTCTCTTCGATATGGCTGGCGATCGCCTGGACTTGGCGGTCTGAATTCCCGCTGCAAATCAGGAAGTAATCCGTAAAGGAAGAAAGGGCTTTGACCTCCAGAATGACCAAGTCCGTGGCCTTGCGGTCCAAAAGGGCTCGGGCACAGAGGAAAGCTTTTTCTCGGGAGCTGGAGGGAATCAACCTGCCGCTTCGATGTCCTTCTTCAAATAGAGTTTTTGCGAATGAATGAAAGCCTCGACAACCGGCGGAACCAGATATTTAATCGATCTTCCCTCCCGAACCCACTGCCGGATCCGGGTGGAAGAAATGTCCATGGCGGTGACCTCCGCCGGATAGATGCAAAACCCGGAAGGATGCGCATATCCGCCTTTTTGCGTATCATAGCAAAATTCGTCCTTCAGTTCAACGGGAAGATGTTCCCGGGAAAAAATTTTTTCGAAGCCCGGACGGGTCATGACCACAAAATGACAGAGACGAAAAAGCGCCGCGTAGTCCTTCCAAGTATGGATCTCCAGAAAGGCGTCCAGGCCCACGATGAAATAGACCTGCGTGCCGGAGCCGAATTGGCGGCAAAAGTGCTCGATGGTCTCGATGGAATAGGACTTTCCCGGGCGCTCCAATTCCACTCCGGAATAGGCGAAGCGGGGATTATCGGCAATGGCCCGCCGCACCATTTCTGCCCGGAGGGGGGCGTCGAGGATCCCTTCTTTTTTTTTGTGGGGGGGGTAAGCGGAAGGGATAAAAAAAACCCGGTGGAGTTCGAAGCGGAAGCAGATTTCTTCGGCCGCCCGCAGGTGGCCGAGGTGAATGGGATTGAAGGTGCCCCCCAGGAGGCCGATTTTTTTCATGTCCGGACCTGTCCCGAACCGTAAACGATGAACTTGGAGGTGGTCAGGTCCTCCACCCCCATAGGCCCGAAGGAATGGAGCTTGGTGGTGCTGATTCCGATTTCCGCCCCCAACCCCAATTGGAACCCGTCGCTGAAGCGGGTGGAGGCGTTTACCAACACGGTGGAGGAGGGAACCTCCCGCAGAAACCTCTGGGCATTGGTATAATCCTGCGTGACGATGGCCTCGGTATGGGAGGAACCGTAGCGGATGATATGATGGATCGCCTGGTTCAAGTCGTCCACCACCCGGACGGCCAGAATCAGGTCCAGGTACTCCGCCGACCAGTCTTCTTCCTTGGCTCCCTTCACTACGGGAAGAATCCGGGCAGTCTCCGGGCACCCGCGAAGCTCCACCCCGGCGGCTTTGAACTTCTCCGCCATGGGCGGGAGAAAGACCGGCGCAATCTGCCGATGAACCAGAAGGGTTTCCATGGCGTTGCAGACGCCGGGCCGCTGCACCTTGGCGTTGTAGGAGATGTTCTGGGCCATCTCCAGGTCTGCGGAGGCGTCGACGAAGACATGGCAGACTCCTTTGTAGTGCTTGATGACCGGGACCTTCGAGCGGGAGGTCACAAAACGGATCAATTCCTCCCCTCCCCGGGGGATGATGACGTCGATGTAGTCTTCCAGTTGAAGCAACTCCTCCACCGCCTGGCGGGAGGTGATGGGAATCACCTGGATGGCATCCTCCGGGACTCCCAGCTCCCGGCAGACCTTGCGGAGGACTGCGCCAATGGCCAGATTGGAGTGAAGAGCTTCAGACCCCCCCCGCAAGATCACCGCGTTTCCCGCCTTCAGGCATAGTCCGCCGGCGTCGGAAGTCACGTCGGGGCGGGACTCGTAGATGATTCCGATCACCCCCAGAGGGATGCGCATTTTCCCCACGGTCAGGCCGTTGGGGCGGGTCCACATTCTGCCGACCTCTCCTACAGGGTCTGGAAGAAGGGCAATCTCTTTCAAGCTGGCCGCCATTCGGCTGAGAACCGAATCCGATAGAGTCAGGCGGTCGATCATGGCAAAGGGGAGTCCTTCTTCTTGGGCCGCCTTCAAATCGGCAGCATTGGCCTCCTTGAGCGAGGGGGCCGCCAATACCAGGGCCTCGGCCATAGCCTCGAGGGCGTTGTTTTTGACCGCGGTGGAAAGATTGCCCAGAACATGGCTTGCTTGCCGGGCCCGTTGCCCAATCCTCGTCATTTCGTCCCTCAAAGACATGCCTTTCTCCTCATCCTTGCTTCCTTCTTTCCGTGCGGTTTTTCAAAGCTCAACATCCCGCGGGAAAACACACGAGATCGTCCCGGTGAACGATTTCGTCGCTGTACCTGTACCCCAGTCGGCTTTCCACCTCGGAGGTTTTCAGGCCCTTGATCTTGTTGATTTCCGAGGAGTCGTAGTTGGTAAGCCCCCTGGCGAACTCCCGCCCGTTTCCGTCGAAGAGGGCCACTGGGTCACCCTGGCCGAATTTCCCCTCCGCAAAAAGAACCCCGGAGGGGAGCAGGCTTTTCCCTTTTTGGAGGATGGCCCTCTTGGCGCCCTCATCCACCACAATCCTTCCCTGGGCATTCAGGGTAAAGGCAATCCAGTGTTTGCGGCTGGTCAGCTTGTTGACCTGGGACGTGAAGAGGGTTCCTACCTCTTCGCCCGAGAGAATCTTTTCCAGGAGTCCTTCGACCATCCCGTTGGCCAATACCGTTGGGACGCCGAAAAAGGCCGCCTTCCGGGCGGCCTGCAGCTTGGTGACCATCCCGCCGACGCTGAAGGGACTCAGGGTTCCCGTGGCCTTCTGTTCCATTTCTTCCGTTACCCGGTCGACGAAACGGATGAGTCGCGCCCCTCTATGGACCCTCGGGTCCTTGTCATACAGGCCATCGATGTCGCTCAGGATTACCAGGAGGTCGGCGTTGACCAGGTTGGTCACCAGGGCCGATAGGTTGTCGTTATCCCCGAATTTGATCTCTTGAACCACGACGGTGTCATTTTCGTTAATGATCGGGATCACCCCGAAGTCCAAAAGGGTGAGAAGGGTGTTGCGGGCGTTGAGATAGCGGTTCCGGTTGGAAAGGTCATCCCGGGTCAGGAGAATCTGGGCCACCTTTTCGCCGTAGAAGGAGAAGGCCTTCTCATAGCTCCACATGAGGGCGCTCTGGCCGATGGCCGCGGAGGCTTGTTTCTCGGGCATGGTCTTGGGTTTTTCGAGCAGGCCAAGACGGCCCATGCCGGCGGCGATGGCTCCGGAAGAGATGAGGACGATTTCGTAGCCCCTTTTCTTAGCCCCGGAGATTTCGCGGGCCATTCGGTCGAAGACCGGCTGGCTCAGGGTCCTTCCTTTGGCGGTCAGGACCCGGCTTCCCACCTTGAGGACCACCCGCCGGACTTTTTCCAGGATATCCTTGCGTTTCATTTGGTCCTTCCCTTCTTCAGGCCCTTTTCCATGTGCCGGGTCAAGGCCCCGAGAAGTTCCGGCAAACCCTCGCCGGTCAAGGCCGAAATAGGGTAACACGCTTTCTTGATTATTTTCAGGTCAGCCGTGACCCGGGGCAGTCTTTTTCGGCCTTCCGGGTCGTCGATCTTGTTCAGGGCCACAAGCTGGGGTTTTCGCGCCAGCCCGGGGTCGAAGCGTGCCAGTTCAAGGTTCAAAACCCGGTAATCCTCGACGGGATCCCGCGGATTCAAGGAGGAAAGGTCCAAAACATGAAGAAGCAGAAAAGTTCGTTGCACATGACGGAGAAATTGCAGCCCGAGGCCGGCGCCCCGGTGGGCGCCCTCGATGATTCCGGGGATGTCGGCCATGACGAAGGGGCGGTGACCTCGCCAGGAAACGACGCCCAGGTTTGGAACCAGGGTGGTGAAAGGGTAATCGGCGATTTTGGGCCGGACGGCGGAGACCTTGGCGATCAAAGTGGATTTGCCCACATTGGGAAACCCGATGATCCCCACGTCGGCCATGAGTTTCAGCTCCAGCAGAAGCCAACGGGATTCCCCAAGTTGGCCGGGTTCGGCACGGCGGGGGGCCTGATCGACGGAGGTAGCGAATCGGGCGTTCCCCCGTCCTCCCTTACCGCCCCGGGCGACCAAGAAGGTCTCGTTTTCCCCGGTTAGGTCCTTGATCACCTCGCCACTCTCCCCATCCCGGACGACCGTGCCCCGGGGAACGGGAAGAATGAGGTCGGGAGCGCTGCGCCCAACCTGATTTTTTCCTCTTCCGTGCTGGCCATCTCTGGCGTGGTAATGGGGGCGGTACCGAAAATCGAGGAGGGTGGAGAGCTGGCCGTCGGCCTTCAGAAGCACGTCCCCGCCTTTTCCCCCGTCGCCGCCGTCGGGACCTCCGCGGGGAACGTACTTTTCACGGCGAAAGCTGATGCAGCCGTTTCCGCCATCGCCGGCCTGGACGAAGATTCGGGCTTCATCGACAAACTTGATCGGTCAGACTCCCGGTTTTCAAGGACCCCTGCGGAGCCCGGTTGGCAAAGGAAATTAGGCCTGAGCCCCTTGAACCTGGGCAGGATAGACGCTGACCTTTTTTCTTTCCCGGTCCAGCCTTTCGAAGGTCACAATGCCGTCGATCTTGGCGAAAAGAGTGAAATCCTTTCCCACCCCGACGTTCTTCCCGGGATGGATTTGAGTCCCCTTTTGCCGGACCAGAATCGACCCCGCATGAACCCGCTGCCCGCCGAACCGTTTCACTCCCAGCCTTTGTCCGGCGCTGTCCCGGCCGTTGCGGGAGCTTCCTTGTCCCCTTTTATGCGCCATATGAACCCCCTAGAATTCAAGTGCCTAAAGTTCCAAGTGCCTCAAATGCCTAAACGAAATCACCCTGCAATTCAAATTAGGGCCTTTCAGCGCGCTTAAGCAAACTTCATTGCAGGGCAATCTCCTTGATTTTCAAGCTAGTAAAAGACTGGCGGTGGCCTGTCTTTTTATCGTATCCCTTGCGGCGTTTCTTTTTGTAGATGATGACTTTTTTGGCCCGGTGCTGCCCCAGAATCTCCCCCACGACCCTCACGTTGGGGAGCATGGGCCGGCCGGTAAGGACATTTTCCCCTTCGGCATAGAAAAGAACGTCCTTCATCTCCACCGGGTCTCCTTTCTCCCCGGGAATCTTTTCGATCTTGATGGTGTCCCCGGGAGAAATTTTAAACTGCTTGCCTCCGCTGCGGATGATCGCGTACACGTTGCCCCCTGTTTCTTTTTCGAGAATACCCCACCCCCCGTCTTCCGGGACAAAGGGAAGGGATAAGGATTAAAAATATTATGTTAGGATTTCGGGCTTGGCTTTGTCAACGGGAAAATGACCGTTTTGGCTCTGGATTTCATACTGTTCCAAGTGAAAGTCATTCTTTCCCGTTATGGTGATTCGCTTTTTGTAGCGTTTTTCCAGCTTCTCCAGGTCGGCCCGAGCCTCGTCATAGATGTGGTTGGCCACGTTGGGATGGACGTGGACCAGGATGGTTTCATCCTTTAAATCCCGAATATCCCTCTGAATTTCTCGCAAAATCTCCTGGCAGATGGTGGACCGGGATTTGAGAAAGCCCCGGCCTTCGCAGTAAAAGCACCTCTCGCTCAGAATCCGCCCCAGGCTTTCCCGGGTCCGCTTTCGGGTCATCTCCACCAGGCCCAGTTCGGAGATTTTCAAAATATTGGTTTTGCTTTTATCTTTTTTAAGGGCCTCGGTGAGCGCCTGAAAGACCTTTTCCCGGCTGGATTCCTTCTCCATATCGATGAAATCGATGATGATGATCCCCCCGATATTGCGCAGCCGGAGCTGATAGGCAATCTCCTTGACCGCTTCCAGGTTGGTTTTCAGGATGGTGTCTTCCAGATTCCTTTTCCCCACATATCGGCCCGTATTCACATCGATCACGGTCAGGGCTTCGGTCATGTCGATGACAATATAACCGCCCGATTTGAGCCATATCCTGCGGCCCAAGGCGCGGCTGATCTCCATCTCGATCCCGAAATAATCGAAGAGAGGCTCTTCTTTTTCGTATATTTCAATGGAGGATTTCAGCTGGGGCATAAAGGTGTCGCAGAATTCCATGATCTTCTGGTATTCTTCCCGGGAGTCCACCACCACCCGGTCCACCTCCTGGGTAAAGAGATCGCGGATGGCCCTCAGGCTGATATCCAGGTCCTTGTGGATCAGGGCGGGGACGGGGCTTACCGCCTTGCGCTTTTGGATGTTGCCCCACATTTTCAGGAGAAAATCCAGGTCCTGGCGCAGCTCGGCTTCGCCCTTTCCTTCTGATGCGGTTCGCACGATCAGGCCGCATCCGGCCGGCCTGATCTGCTGAATGATCTCCCGGAGCCGCTTCCTTTCCGCCTCGTTTTCGATGCGCCGGGATACTCCCACGTGGTCCACCATGGGCATCAGGACCAAATGGCGGCCGGGAAGCGAAATGTGGGAGGTAATGCGGGCGCCCTTAGTGCCCAGGGGCTCCTTGGATACCTGCACCAGCACCTCTTGACCTTCGTGCAGCAAATCTTCGATGTGGAAAGGAGTGTCAAGGTTGGGGACCTCTTCTTCGTCGGTGGGAGGGTGCCCGTTCGCCTCATCGTCCCGTCCCCTCATCAGGACCTCAAGGTCGTCAAAATCCTGATGTACATCGGAAACGTACAGGAAGGCTGCTTTTTCGAGTCCAATATCGACGAAGGCCGCCTGCATGCCGGGAAGGACACGGACGACCCGGCCTTTATAAATATTTCCGCTGATCCCCTGATCGGAGGATCGCTCCACATAGAGCTCCACCAGGACATCTCCTTCCAGGAGGGCCACCCGGGTCTCCCCGGAATTCGCATTGATCAGGATCTCGTTGGACATGGCTGGGGATCTTTAAAGCAAACCTGAATTTTTTTGACCGCGAAACGCGGTTTCTGGCCCTCCGCCCATCCGATGATGTACCCCAGGGCTTCTTCCGGCCTTAAGGCTCCTTCGGGGGATGGAATCATCCGAATTTGGATGGTGACCGAGTCCACCTGGGTTAACGATTCGACAACTTTTTTTAGATCGATATCTTTCTTTTTTCTGGCCCAGGAGACCCGGAAAGCATCCGCCTTGCCGAATTGGGCTAACCGATCCGCATCAGTATTCAATCCACCGGGAAACGACAAACCGTATAATATACTAGAAATATTATCAAAAATTGAAGGAAATGGCAAGGGAATTTCCTCCAAGGCCAAAAATTCGACTCCCGGGAAAAGAGCTTCATTCAGGCGCAATAGGGCCTTTTCGGGGAGAAAATCCCCCCAAACCTGGAAGTCCAGGTATTCCGCCCAGCTTTCATATCCCACGGGCAGGGGAGGGCCGAAGGCGATTTTAGGAAGGGGATGGAAACCCTGGGAGAAAGCCAGGGGCACCCCGGCCCGTCGAAAGGCCCGGATGATCCCCCGGGAAAAATCCAGATGTCCGAGGAATCGCGCGGGGCCTGCCTTCGTCAGCCGGGCGCGAAACCGTCTAACAGGAAGGGACGGATGGGTCTTTTTAGGGGGTGGAGAGGAGAGCTCAGAGCCCCTTTCCCATTCTGCACACCGGTTGGAAAGGCCATCCACACCATAACAGACTCCGCAACCGTTGCAGGACGCTTGACGGCAATCCGCGGTGCAAAGGTTCGCGAGGGCTTTTTCCCTTTCCTGTCTGAGGAAGGATTTGCTCACCCTCGAGTGCAAGTGGTCCCAGGGAAGGATTTCTTCCAAATCCCTTGCCCGTAAATAAAAGGAAGGATTCAGCCCGGATTGGGAAAGGGCCTTTTCCCAAAGATCGTAGCGGAAGTGCTCTCCCCACCCGTCAAGACGGCAGCCCAGGAAATAGGCCGCCTCCAGCAAGCCGCTGAGCTTCCGGTCCCCCCGGGCGAATATCCCTTCCAGAAGACTAACGCGGGGGTCCGCCCACTTAAACTCCAGCCCGCGGCGGTCCAGGCTTCTTCGCAAGAACCTCTGTTTTCTTTCCACCTCCTCGGGGAAAGATTGGGCTTCCCATTGAAATGGGGTGTGGGCTTTGGGTATGAAGGTGGAAACGCTCACGTTGATCTGGGCCGAGGCCCTTGATCGGCGGGCTAGATTGAGAGCTTCCCGGCAGAGATGGGCGATCCCCTCCAGGTCTTTTTCTTCCTCGGTGGGCAGACCGATCATAAAATAAAGTTTGATCGAGCGCCAGCCGGCGGAAAAAACCCGCTCCAGGGTGGAGAGAAGGTCCTCCTGCGTGTTTCCCTTGTTGATTACCCGGCGGAGGCGTTCGGTCCCCGCCTCGGGGGCCAGGGTGAAGCCGGTCTTGCGCACCTCCAAGATTCTCTGGATCAGGGCCGGAGTCAGGGTTTCAACCCGCAGCGAGGGAAGGGACACGGCAATTCTTCCCCCCCGGGTGTGGTCGAGGATGGAGGAGAGAAGGGGTTCGATGCAGGAATAGTCCCCCGTGCTGAGAGATAACAGAGAGACTTCATCGTGCCCCGTGCTCTCCAGGCCGGTTTTGGCGATCTCCAGGATTCGGCGTGGAGAACGTTCGCGCAAGGGACGGTAGATCATTCCGGCCTGGCAAAATCTGCATCCCCGGGTACAGCCCCGGGCGATCTCCAGGTTCAGCCGGTCGTGGATCACTTCCATGAAAGGAAGGACGGGGCGGGAAGGGAAGGGCCCCTTGTCGAGGTCGGCAAGAACCCGGCGAGTCACATGAGAGTATCCGGGCTTGAGCGGAAGAATTCGCCGGAGTCGTCCGTCACCCGCGTACTCCGGATCGAAAAAAGAGGGGATATAGACCCCTTCGATTCCGGCCAGCCTTTCCAAAAGAACCGCTTTCTTTTCTCCCTTTTCCTTGGAGGCCATAACCGCCCGGCAGACCTCCGGCACGGCCTCTTCCCCATCCCCCAGAACGAAAAGGTCGAAGAAATGGGCCAGGGGCTCCGGGTTCAGGGCACAGGGGCCGCCCCCTATGACCAGAGGGTATTCCTCATCTCTCTGCGAGGCCCGCAAAGGTATTCCGGCCAGGTCCAGGATGTTTAGGACTCCGGTGTAATTCAATTCGTACTGCAGAGAAAATCCCAAAAGGGAAAATTCCTTCAGAGGTCGGGAAGATTCCAGGGAGCAAAGAGGAAGCCCCTGTTCCCGGAGGAGGTTTTCCATATCCGGCCAGGGAGCAAACACCCTCTCGCAGGCAATTTCGGGGATTTCGTTCAGGAGGGAATAAAGGATTTGAAACCCGAGGTGGGACATGCCCACTTCATAAACATCGGGAAAAGCCAATGCAAAAGTCAGCTTCACCCTCTGGGGGTTCTTTATCACCGAGTGGAGCTCTCCGCCTAGATACCGGGAGGGTTTGGCAACTTTGAGGAGGTCTTCAGAATTCATGGAAAAATATTAACACTGGGATTTTCGGGGGGCAAATGATTTATCTTCGTTTCAAATTGTTCCGAAGATTAATCAAGGAAATCCAGGGAACTTGATATTTATTGACTCCGGGGCTCGGTAATCCTTTGAAAGGTCGAAGAAGGGGCATGACAGCGAAGGCCAGCGTCCAAAGCTTCTTGAAATAATTCCATTTTTGTAGACCTACGGCTCGTGCAGGGGCGGCCCGGCGATTTGCCACGACGGGCAGATAGGGAGTAATGGGAGAAGAGGCACAGGCATTTTCGGCTAGGGTTAAGGATTTAACTGGGCTATTCGGAAAGAAAGCGCTAAGATAGGTTTTTATTCGTTTAACGGAAATAGCACTACTGTCCAACTGTTTTAGTGGAAAATCTTAATAAGGGTTTAAACTTCAAATACTTAAGGGCAAAATGATTTTTGGGTATTCTCCCAATCGAGTGGGTGCGTGAGGAAGATTTTGAGCTTCCCGGGTCTACCCCTGCCGGAAGAGAGTTGGCCGGGCCCAGGGGGGCATCCCGCCCGGGGCCGGACATCCTGAGGCAGCGGTTTTTCCATCGGGTCGCGTCGGAAATGAATTGGGTTGTCCCTGTTTAAGATGGGATTTAGGTTTAGGCGAAGGGTTCGGGGACCGGTGTCTTGCGGAAGACGGGCCAGCGC
>JACAEW010000183.1 GCA_013388675.1 Syntrophaceae bacterium
GCGCTGGCCCGGCTTCCCCAAGGCACCCGGTCCCCGATCCCTTCGCCTAAAACGAAATCCCAGCTTAAACGGCGCCAACCCCATTCATTTCCGACGCGACCCGATGGAAGAACCGCTGCCGCAGGATGTTCGGCTCCGGGCGGGATGCCGCCCTGGGCCCGGCCAACTCTCTTCCGGCAGGGGTAGACCCGGGAAGCTCAAAATCTTCCCCAAGCACCCACTCGATTGGGAGAAGACCCAAGAAAATTATGCTGTTATGGAACGGGCGCATACTCATTACCATCAAAAGGGATGGGCATGCCCCCACTTATTCTCGTTTCCATTTCGTAGTCGATTCTGATATTCAAGCTTCAGGCCAAATCAAAAGGACCCAAAAGTCCCGGAGTCCTGCCCCGGAAACCCTTGACACCCAATTTTCCTTTTGGTATTTTTGCCCTACCAAAAATCGGGTTCTTATCAACCCGGGATTTGTTGGGTTGAATTCCTTGGGAGGATTGCACGCATGAGCATCGAACGAAAGCAAGTTGGTCCACGCCTGAGCCAGGCCGTTGTCCACGGCGACACTGTCTATACCGCCGGCGTCGTCGCCGCGCAACCGACCCCGGACGTCGCGGCTCAGACCAGCCAGATCCTTGACCAGATAGCCAAGCTATTGGCGGAGTGTGGCAGCGACAAGTCGAAGCTGCTGATGGCCACCATCTGGCTGGCCGATATCCGTTACTTCGACGAGATGAATTCGGTGTGGGACAAATGGGTTGTGCCGGGGCAGACGCCGGCGCGGGCGTGCGTGGAGGCGCGGCTCGCGCACCCCAAGTACCTGGTCGAGATCCGCGTCGTCGCGGCACGCTGATCGCGAGGAGCATCCCCGCTCATCGCTGTTCCCCAGCGCGAGGGCGGGCGCATTCCGTTCAAGGCGGCCGCTCGAGCGCCAGCACGCCGCTCTGCCACGACGAGAGGCAGGTGCTCCAGTCGCCGCAGGAGACCGTCGCCAAACAGCAGGGGCTGAAAATGGCCGACCGCCATATTTTTCCATCTTCTGCTTTTTTCAGGCCTTAAAAAGTTTTGATATGCGAGTCATTCCTTGAAAAAAAGGGGGGATTTGACCGGTTCCAAGATTGGCACGCTCTCCGCTTTTGAGGAGGAGAAGAAATTCTTTACACAACCTTATGGTCTTCCGCATTCAATTTTGAGCTTACGATAAAGATCGCATAACGCCGGGATATTTAATTGTTTAGACTCGTGAGCGGGGCGGGGATCCGGCCGCCGAAGCGGATGAAGTTGGCCGAGCGGTTGATGTTCCTCACCTCAAGGATGTAGGCCTCGCCAAAAAGCCCGCCGAAGACCGCTTTATCTCCCACGTCCTTCCCCGGGACCGGAATTAGACGAACGCCCGCAGTTTTATGATTGATTACTCCAATGGACATTTCATCGGCCAGGATTGCTGCGATCGTCTCCGCATCCACTTTTCCCGGAATGGCGATCATGTCCAGGCCCACGGAGCAGACAGAGGTCATGGCCTCCAGTTTCTCCAGGGAGAGGTACCCCCGGTGGACGGCCTGGGAGATATTCAGGTCCTCGCTCACCGGGATGAAAGCCCCGGAGAGCCCGCCTACCGATGAGGAGGCAAAGGCTCCTCCCTTCTTCACCGCATCATTCAACAGGGCAAGGGCGGCGGTAGAACCGGGCACCCCGATGGCCTCCAGGCCGAGGCATTGCAGGATCTCGCCCACACTATCTCCGACCGTTGGAGTGGGAGCCAGCGATAGATCGACGATACCGAAGGTCACGTCCAGCTCCCGGGCCACTTCACGGGCAATCAGCTCTCCCACCCGGGTTACTTTAAAGCTCGTCTTCTTGATGATTTCCGCCAGGTCCCCCAAGGTTAGCTTTTTGCCCGACTGGACCGCGCGTTCCAGCTCTTTCTTCACCACCCCAGGCCCGCTGACGCCCACATTAATTACGCACTCCGGCTCTCCGTACCCCAGGTAAGCCCCGGCCATGAAGGGGTTATCCTCGGGCATATTCGCAAAAATTACCAGCTTGGCGCAGCCGAACCCGTCGCGGTCGGCGGTGCGCAGGGAGGTTTCCTTGATTGCCTGTCCCATGAGGGATACGGCATCCATGTTAATCCCCGCACGGGTGGAGGCCACGTTGACCGAGGCGCAAACCCTTTCCGTGCAGGAGAGGACTTCCGGAATCGTATCGATCAGGTTGCGGTCTCCCCTCGTAAACCCTTTCTGCACCAGCGCCGAATATCCGCCGATGAAATTGACTTCCACCTCTTGAGCCGCCTCGTCCAGCGTCCGGGCAACCCTCAAAAAACCCCCGCCCCCAAGGCTTTCAGCCACTGAAGCGACGGGGGTAACCGCCAGCCTTTTGTTGACGATGGGAATCCCGTATTTGGTCGCAATCCGATCGCAGGTGGGAACGAGGTTTCGGGCGTGCTTCCGCACCTTCTCCCGCACCCGGTCGCAGACTTCATCGGCGGAAGAACCGGAACAGTCTCTCAGGCTGATTCCCAGGGTGACGGTCCGCACATCCAGGTTTTCATTCTTCAGCATCTCCACGGTGCGGATGATTTCCTCGGAACTGAGCATACAAACCTCATGGATAAGGTTTCAAGGTCTGGTTTTTCGGGTTCAGTCGCCACTTCAACTTCAAACTTGAAACCCGAAATTCGAAACTTCTTTTTAGATTTGGGTCTTCTCCCAATCGAGTGGGTAAAAAGGGAGAAAACGCCTCCATCGCCCAGGCCCAGGGGGGCATCCCGCCCGGGGCGGGACAGCCTCGGCGGGAAAAATCCGGGGTTCCGGAGCGCTGGCCCGGCTTCCCCAAGGCACCGGTCCCCGATCCCTTCGCCTCAAACGAAATCCCAGCTTAAACAGGGACAACCCCATTCATTTCCGACGCGACCCGATGGAAGAACCGCTGCCTCAGGA
>JACAEW010000147.1 GCA_013388675.1 Syntrophaceae bacterium
TGGCAGCCCCACACAGGGTTCGATTCAGGGGTCTGAACCAAACATCCCTTTCCTTCGCCGATTCCCTCTTCCTTAAAAGCCCCCCGGCAATGTCGGCACCGTCGAAGGTCGACTTCCAGGATATGAGACTTTTGGGAAGGAATCAAACCCGGGAATCTCCACAGTTGAAAACAGGAAAATTCGCTTTGCCGGGCAAAGGTTGCTTTTCCTTCCATTTTTTGTCTTTCCGAAAGAAAATGTACAAGAAATCGATCGTGTTTGCAAGGGGTATGCAGGAATGCTCCCGGAGTTTTGTGAAGCATCCATCGGGGCAAGAGGTTGAAAGAAATTCATGATCCCCCGGGATCGATCAGAAGCTCGCTTTTTTTTTCATCTCATCCGCGGAAAGCTTCTTCCGCTTCCTGATACACCAAGGCGACCTCTTTTTCGTACTTTGGGGAGAAGTGAAAAACCTGCAGCTTTTTCACTTTAGCCCGGCGGGCCAGGTCTCCGGCTTGGCGGGCGGTGAGGTGGCCCCTCTCTTCCGCCCTTTCGCGATCCCTTTCCAGGAAGCCCGCTTCGCAGAAAAACAGGTCTGCGCCTGCCGCCAGATGGACGATTCGGGAGGCGTTTTCTTCCGTGAACCTGCAGTCCGCCACATAGGCGATTTTCTGGCCGGGGGAAAGGGTTAACGTTTCTTTCAAATCGTCCAGAGAAACCTTTTTTTCTTCCGCACCTCCACCTTTTTCGAGGGGAACTTTTAGGCGGAAGTCTCCTGATTCTCCCCGCCATAAAGCCTCTTTCATCTCCTTCAGCCAGGGGCCGATGGAAAGGCCTTTTTGCGTCAGGCGCTCCTTTTGCACGTTGATGTGGAACTTTTCCTCCAGGGCAAAGGCCAGGCTGGGAATGAAATGGTCCAAATGAGCGGCGGTGATCTTCAGATGGGAATCTTCTTCCAGAATGCCGGCGAAGGGCTTCTCTTCTCTTTGCTCCGGGGCAAACCGATGCCGGCTACGGAAGGTTCGGGAGAGGATCCGCTCCGGGTGGACTTCGGCGGCGGTCACGGAAAAGGGATAGCCCTCGGTCAGGTTCCAAGTGTACCCGCCGAGCTTTCCCTGAACATTCGCCAGAAATCCCGGAGGGCCGTAGACCTTCAAGGCCTTCTCCCGGTTGAGCATCAAACGGATCAAGGTGTCGAAACCGACAAAGTGATCAATATGGGTGTGGGAGACAAAAGCGTGGGAAATCTTAAGGAGCTTGGCCGGACGGTAGGACCGAATATCTCCGATATCAAAAAGCAAAGCCCTGTGCTCCCAAAGAATCTCCACAAAAAGCGCCGGGTCTTCGAAGGGAGAATTGATCAATTCGGCATGAAGGAGCGGTTTCAAAAAGAATCTTCCTGGCTCTGGAAATCTTGGAAAAGATCATACGGAACAAGAAAACATCCGTCAATCCTCAAATTGACGCCGCCTCAGGTCCATTTCCGGATTTCCTTCGGGACGGTTCACGAACCGCCCCTACTTTTGGTAAATGATGAACGGGTCTTCTCTCTGAATTTTCTTTCGAAAAACCTGGAGCTGTGCTATGGAACTGGTATGAGCGCCGGGAAGGAGAGGTTTCATTACGGCTGGATCATACTTCTGGTGGGCTTTATCGGGGTCATGGGGGCGCTGGGGTTCGGGCGGTTTGCTTATACGCCGATCCTCCCTTCCATGAAAGAGGGTCTTTCCCTCACTTATACCCAGATGGGATGGATCGGGACGGGGAACTTCATCGGATACCTGATTTTTTCCCTGGTTGGCGGATACTTGGCCACCCGGATCGGACCGCGCCCGGTGATCTCGGTAGCCCTGGTTTTGGTAGCCGTAAGCCTTTTCCTGACCGGAATCTCCGATTCCTTTGAATTCGCCGTGGCCATGCGCACTTTGACCGGGGCCGGAAGCGCGGCCTCCAACGTCCCCATCATGGCCCTGGCCTCCGCCTGGTTTGCCAGCAGCCGCCGGGGAATGGCCACGGGGATACTGGTGAGCGGGTCGAGCATCGCCTTGCTTCTGCTGGGACCGATGATCCCGTTCATCCTCCAGAGCTTCCCTGGATCGGGCTGGCGGGTTTCCTGGTATGTTCTGGGCGGGATCACCCTGCTGATCGCTCTTTTGAATTATCTTTTTCTCCGCAATCGCCCCGAGGAAAAGGGCCTTCAGCCTTTCGGCGAAACGATCGGACCTTCTCCCCCATCTTCTTCATCTGCCGCCTTTTCCATGAAGACCCTTTATACCTCCCGTCCCCTATGGCACCTGGCGGGAATTTTTTTTACTTTCGGCTTTTCCTACATCGTTTATATGCAATATTTCTCCGCCTACCTGGTCAATGAGGCCAGGGTGGGAGTGGAAAGAGCGGGAAATTACCTCATGCTCCTGGGAATCCTGAGCATTTTTTGCGGCCCTTTCTGGGGCACGGTCTCCGACCTGATCGGCCGGAAATACGGGCTGGCTTTGGTCTTTATGACCCAGGGAATTTGTTACCTCGTTTTCGGCCTGATGAAATCCGACGGCGGTTACCTGCTTTCCACGATTCTATTCGGGCTGACCGCCTGGTCGGTCCCTTCCATCATCGCCGCGGCCGTGGGGGATACCGTGGGCCCGCGGTTCACCCCTGCGGCTTTGGGGTTCACCATCCTCATCATGGGAATGGGCCAGGCCCTGGCCCCTCCCATCGGCGGGAGGATCGCCGACTTGACCGGGTCTTTTACCTCCGCTTTTCTGCTGTCCGCGATGGTTGCCTTTGCCGGCATGACCGCCTCTCTTTTGCTGCGAAAACCCACGGGGAATTAAGCTTCTGAATTCGTGCTCATAACCCTTTGCAAATAACGCTAACAGGAAACAGTTTGGTGGGTCAAAACGGGCTTCTCCTAAATCCCTCCCCGCCTCCCTTTTCCAAAGGGAGGAGAGGTTTTTTGCGGGGTCTCGGCGAGTCATGGCGCCTTTTCCCCCCTTGAAAAAGGGGGATTTGAATGGTTTTCGGGTCATCTCCCAATCGAGTGGGTGCTTGAGGAAGATTTTGAGCTTCCCGGGTCTACCCCTGCCGGAAGAAAGTTGGCCGGGCCCAGGTGGGCATCCCGCCCGGGGCCGGACATCCTGAGGCAGCGGTTGTTCCTTCGGGTCGCGTCGGAAA
>JACAEW010000171.1 GCA_013388675.1 Syntrophaceae bacterium
CCTCATGATCTCCGGCTACGACCGGTATTTCCAGATCGTCAAATGCTTCCGGGATGAAGACCTAAGGGCCGACCGCCAGCCGGAGTTCACCCAGATCGACATCGAGATGTCCTTTATCGCCCGGGAGGATATCTACTCCACGATGGAAGGGCTGATGAAGGCGGTGTTCCAGAATACCCTGAACATCGACCTGAATCCTCCCTTCCCCCGAATGACCTACGATGAGGCCATGGCCAAGTACGGGGCGGATAATCCGGACGTGCGTTTCGGCCTGGAGATGACCGACGTCTCGGACATTCTGAAGAGGACCGAGTTCAAGCCCTTTGCCGAAGTCCTGCAGCACGGCGGGGTCGTCAAAACGATCCAGGTGGACCGGGACCTCTCCCGCAAAGACCTGGACAACCTCCATGAGTTTGCCCGGGGCCTGGGAGCCAAAGGGCTGAGCTGGGTCCGGGTCGATCCCGGAGGATGGCCCGGGGTGAGCGGGCCGCTGGCCAAATTCCTCTCCGATGAAGAAAAGACCGGCCTGGGAAGGGCCATCGATCCCGCTCCGGGCAATATCCTTCTATTCATGGCTGACTCCGCCAAAACGGTAAACGATGTTCTGGGGAGAGTCAGACTCCAAATGGGGAAGCAGCTCGACCTGATTCCTCCGGGAGTCTTCAAATTCGTGTGGATCACCGATTTCCCTTTGCTGGAGTACGATGAAGGACAAAAACGGTGGGCGGCCAAACACCATCCTTTTACCTCCCCCCTGGATGAAGACCTGCCCCTCCTGTCCACAGACCCAGGAAAAGCACGGGCGAAGGCTTATGACTTGGTTCTCAACGGGTCGGAGGTGGGCGGGGGGAGCCTGCGGATCTACCGGCGGGAAGTGCAAGCGAAGCTCTTCGAGACCCTGGGAATCGGGCCGGAAGAGGCCAAGGAGAAATTCGGGTTTCTTTTGGAGGCGCTGGAATTCGGGGCCCCTCCCCACGGGGGAATCGCCTTCGGCTTCGACCGGCTGGTCATGATCCTTTGCGGGGCGGAGAGCATCCGCGAGGTGATCGCCTTCCCCAAGACGCAGAAGGCTACGGACCTCATGACCGAGGCGCCTTCCCCGGTGGACAGCCGCCAGTTGGCCGAGCTTTCCCTCCGGGTGATGGCTCCCAAGTAGGGGCAGGTTTCAAATCTGTCCCCTGGGGGCAAGATTGCCCCTGGCCTCAGAAGGGCGAGTTGATCGCCCATCCCTCCCTCACCGCTTGTGGCCGAATGATTGCTGGGAAGGCAATCCCCGGCCGCCCTTACGCAAATCAAGCCTGAATAGGGCTCGCAAGGAGGGGCAAATGGCATTCGTTTCCATCAACCCCTACACGGAACAGGTGGTGGGGGAATACGAAGCATTGGGGTTCGAAGAAAGCGCCCGCCGGATTCAGAAATCCCGGGAGGCATGTCTTTTCTGGAAAAAGTTTCCCGCCGCCGAGAAAGGGGAGATCTTTCGCGCTCTTTCCCGGCGGTTGCGGGAAGGGCAGAGGAGTTTTGCCGAAACCATTACCCGGGAAATGGGCAAACCCGTCAGGGAATCCCTGGCCGAGGTGGAGAAATGCGCCTGGCTCGGCGACTACTTTGCCGAGAACACCGCTCGGTTCCTGGAGGGGGAGTAGGTGGAGACCGGGGCGCTCCGCAGCTATATTACCCTGGAGCCCCTGGGGGTGATCCTGGGGATCATGCCCTGGAATTTTCCCTTCTGGCAGGTTTTCCGTTTTGCCATTCCCGCCCTGGCGGTGGGGAATGCCTGTGTTTTGAAGCCGGCCTCCAACGTGGCTGCCACGGGCCTGGCCCTGGAAGGCCTTTTCCTCGACTCCGGAATGCCCCCTAACGTCTTTCAAACTCTCCTGGTGGAATCCCGGACGGCCATGGACCTCATCGAGCGGGAGGCTGTGGACGGAGTCTCGCTCACGGGGAGCGTGGAAGCGGGGGCGCAGGTCTCTTCTCTCGCAGGCCGGCACATCCTGAAAACCGTCCTGGAGCTCGGGGGAAGCGATCCCTTCCTCGTTCTGCAGGACGCAGACCCGGCCAAAGCCGCGCGAATGGCCCTGCAGGCCAGGATGATCAACTCCGGGCAGAGCTGCATTGCCGCGAAGCGCTTGATCGTGGCCCAGTCCCTGGCCGCTCCTTTTTGCGAAGCACTGGAAAGGGAACTGAACCAGGTCAGGATCGGGGACCCCATGGACCCGGCGACCTTGATCGGGCCTTTGGCCAAGAGGGGGTTCCTCGAGGTCCTCTCCGGCCAGTTGGAGGATGCCCGGATAAAAGGGGCCCGGGTGGTTTATGGCCCGGCTCCGCCCGCAGGGAAAGGATTCTTCTTCCGCCCGGCTGTGGTTTATGAGGTGCGGAAAGATATGCGGGTTTTGACCGAGGAAGTTTTCGGGCCGGTCATGCCCGTGCTGTTTGCCCGGACGGAGGAGGAGATGGTGCGCCTGGCCAATGCCTCCCCCTACGGCCTGGGAGCTTCCATCTGGACCCGGGACTTGACCCGGGCGGAAAAGCTCGCAAAGGACCTGGAGGCTGGGTTCATAGCCGTTAATGACCTGGTAAAATCCGACCCCCGGCTCCCCTTCGGGGGAGTTAAGAAATCCGGGGTGGGTCGGGAACTGTCCCGTTACGGGATGCGGGAATTCGCGAACGTGAAGAGCGTGGTCATCAAAGAGGGCTGATCGATGAAGGCGGCGGAGCTCCTCGTCCGGCAGCTGGAGGAGGAGGGCGTAAGATACGTTTTCGGTCTTCCAGGGGAAGAAAACCTTCACCTTCTGGACGCAATGAGGCGGGGGGATCTTAAGGTCGTGATCACCCGGCACGAACAGGCCGCGGCCTTCATGGCCGCCACGTACGGGAGGCTGACCGGAAGAGCCGGGGTTTGTTTCTCCACCCTGGGACCGGGGGCGACCAACCTGGTTACGGGTGTGGCGCACGCCCAGCTCATCGGCGCCCCGCTGGTTTCGATCTCCGCCCAGAAGCCCAGGAGGAAGAATTGGCAGGGGAAATTCCAGCTCCTGGATGTGCCCGGGATCATGAACCCTGTAACCAAAAAGACCATCTCGATTTCCGACCCCGACAGGATTCCTACTGTGGTCCGGAACGCCTTCAAGACCGCGGAAGCGGAGCGGCCGGGTGCGGTCCACCTGGAGTTGCCGGAGGATGTGGCCGAAGAGGAAACCACGGCAGGAGTGCAAAGAAGGGGAGAGGTCCGGAGGCCTTTGGCCGACTCCCGGGCGATCGAAAGAGCCGGGGAGATGATCGCCAAGGCCCAAAATCCCCTGATCATCCTATCCTCCGGAGCGAACCGCAAGAGGATTACCCGGCAGCTCCTGGAGTTCATCAATCGGACGGGCATTTATGCGGTCCACACGCAGATGGGGAAGGGAGTCATCCCGGACGACTGTGAATACAGCCTCTTCGCGACCGGGATTCACCGGCGGGATTATGTGAACTGCGGGATCGACCAGGCGGACCTGATCATCACCGTGGGATATAACATCGTCGAGTATCCGCCCTTCGTCTGGAACCGCAGTCTGGAGAAGCGGATTTTGAACGTGGATTTCGTGGAGTCCGAGCCGGATCCCCATTTCAACCCCGCCGTGGAGGTAATCGGAGATATCGCCCATTCGTTCCGGGAGCTGGGGCAGCGGATTTCCGGGAAAAGGTCCTTTCCGGTTTTTGCCCGGACCCGCACCCTTTTAGCGCACAAGATCAGCGAAAAGACGGAATTTCGATACCCGCCCCATCCGCAGGAGATCGTCCGGAGCGTGAGAGAGGTCCTGGGCCCGGAGGACATCGTAACCCTGGATAACGGGATTTACAAGCTCTGGTTCTCAAGGCTCTACCCGACCTTCCGGCCCAACACCTTTCTTCTGGATAATGCCCTGGCCACCATGGGGGCCGGACTGCCGGCGGGCATTGCCGCCAAGATGCTTCATCCGGAAAAAAAGGTCCTGGCCGTTTGCGGCGACGGGGGCTTCATGATGAACTCCCAGGAATTGCTTACCGCTCTGCGTTACCGGGTTCCGATTGTGGTGCTGCTGCTGAACGACAACGCCTACGGGTTCGTCCAATGGAAGCAGAAAAACTTAAACTTGCCGGACTTCGGGATGGACCTGAACAACCCCGATTTCGCGAGGTTCGCCCAGAGCTTCGGCGCCCATGGGGTGAGAGTCGAGCGGGGGGAAAGCCTGTCCCGGGCCCTGGAGGCCGCCTTCTCCTCGAAAACCGTCGCCCTGGTGGAATGCCCCATCGACTATTCGGTAAATTACGAAGTTTTTTCCGTGGAACTCGAGAACCTGGTCTGCTCACCTTGAGACGGCAGCGCCGGCCGGGAAAAATCGAAGCCCATGAGATGGCCCGGAAAGGGAGTCCGGGTCTCTCCTTTCTTCCCCGGCTGGAGCTTTTCCCAAATCGGTATGAGTTTAGCCTTTTGAAGTGGCCTCTTTAAATCCCCCCTCCTCCCCCCTTTTTCAAAGGGGGGAACGGGGGGGATTTTTGCAGATGCCTTGCTCAAAAGATAGATGTTGAGAGATATGGCCCCTTTTTTCAAAAGGCTAAAGTGTTACC
>JACAEW010000184.1 GCA_013388675.1 Syntrophaceae bacterium
AGGGCGCTGTTGTCTCCGTGAATAAAGGCCACGGCCACTTCATCGATATGGGCGATGTGGCAGACCGAATCCCTGACTGTCCACCCCTCCGCGCGGGTCGGCAGGTCCCATTGGGCCTCAGTAAGGGTGGACAGGAATCGGTCCAAGGATTCCTGTTCGGCTTGCAAGTCGGACAGGATTTCTTTCATGGGCAATGTCTCCATGCCGTGAAACGCTTGTCTTCTTGGACGGCCATGTAGGGGCAATTCATGAATTGCCCCTACCAGAAGGAGGCTCAAAGGGGCTCGAAATGATCGATGTCCAGAATCGTGTTGGTTGTTTCCCGGGCGAAGACCGGCTTCACTTTCAACCCGATCCTCGCATTTTCCGGCTGGATTCCTTCCAATATGTGAGCCAGGGGGGTGTCGGCTCCCTCCAGTTTGATCAGGGCCAAAATAAAAGGGGCTTTGCGGGGCAGGTGTTTGTCGTTGTACCGGACGACGGTAAAGTTCGTCACCTCCCCCTCGTTTTTCAACTCCACCCAATTCTCCTTGAGTTCCTCCAGGCAAAACGCGCAGGTCTGCCGGGGAGGGACAAAGACCTGGTTGCAGGTTTTGCATTTCACCCCCAGGATTTTCTTCTGATCGCGAAGGGCGGTTATGAACTTGGACCCCACCCGGCCGGCAAAGTAGGTATAGGGAAGGGCCAATTTTCCTTCCACCGTAAAACAGTCGGATCGATCAAAGTCTTCCGGCATCTTGGCCTCCAGAAAAGCAGTTTCAGGTTTCGAGTTTCAGGTTTCCGGTTCCAGTTCCAAAGTTCCATTTACCCCGACTCGCAACTTGAAACCCGAAACTCGAAACTTTTCTTTTATTCGTCGATCTCAAAATACTGGATATCATGGATGCTGCCGGTCCGGCGCTCGGCCCAGACCGGGCGCAGGCGGGTCCCTTTGACCTCCCCCTGGGATTCCCTAACCCGGAAAATCTGGTCTTTCCGGAGCAAATGCCAGAAGGTTTCGTTCCCCCGACAACCGTCAAGGAGCACATGGATGGAGCCGTAAGGCGTTTCCCGGGTCTCTCCGGTCAAGGGGTCAGGACTGGCGTAATAAACGACTTCTATCACTTCCAGTTTCCCCTTCGGCCCTACTTCCTGCCATTCGGTCGCTTCCACCCTGCATACGGCACACACTTCCCGGGGGGCGAGCTGCAACCTTCCGCACTGCGGGCATTTATTGGCCAGGATCTTTTTCTCCTTCAGCCCTTTGAGAAACTTGCCCATGACCGGGCCGGTAGCGAACCTTTGATTTACCGAAATGGTCTTGCGGAGAACGATGAGTTCCTGTTCCTTGACCGCTTCGCCGGGCGGGACATAAGGGGCGAAGATTTCTCCCAGCCTTAGAGCGAGCCTTGCATCCCCGGCAATGGCTGCTTTGCCCGCGCTGAGCAGGCTGAGGGCGTCGATCTTCCCCAGCATGAGGGCAACCCAGTCCGATGCCTGAGCCTGAAGTTTCACGCTTAAATCCTCTACCAACCCTTCCCTCAGGGTGCACTTTCCCCCCTTGATCACCGCGGTCCATTTCCCCCCGTCTTCCCCGCCGATATCGTACCCGATGGAGACTTCCAGGCCTTCGGCCCGGGCCGGTTGGAACCTCTTTTCCAATGAGCCGAACATATCCAGAAGATATTCCCGAGTGGTCAACTCCTTTTTGGGTGGGACGTATTTACGGAACATCCGGGCGGTCTTGGCCAGGGCCCCGAAGTCCCCTTCCACCCTGAATCTTCCGGAGCTGAAGGCCTTCATGGCATCCACCTTGCCCAGGTTGATGCCCACGAAGGTTTCCCCGTCGGTGGTGGTGACCGTTGTGCAGCCGGAAAGGTCTTCGACCTTTTCCAATTTCATCGTTCCGTCTTTGACCGATAATTTCCACTTCCCTTCCCCTTCGATGGAGTAGCCGTAGGATGCGGTGACCCCCTGCGCACCTTCCGGGCGGAAGCGCTCCGGCATGGTGCTAAAAATATCCTCCACTCGTACGCCGAAATATTCAGCCATTCTTATCCCCCCACCCGGTTAGCTCTTTCTCCAGAATAAAGAGGACCGTCCAAATGGTTCCCCCGAACCCCGAGGCCAAGGCATGCTTTACCGGCTTGGGAATCTGATGAGGACCGGCGTCTCCCCGCACCTGGAGGGCTGCCTCCGCCACCCGAATCAGGGCGGTCGCCCCGATGGGATTGGAGGCGATCACTCCCCCCGATGGGTTCATGGGGATCTTGCCCCCGATCATGATTTCCTTATCTTCCACCAGCTTCAGATGCTCGTCCCCCTGGAGGAGGAAGAACTCCCGCAGCCAGTCCAGCCCCCACCAGGAGGATGGGTCGTACATCTCGAATACGTCAAAATACTCCAGGGGATTCCGGATTCCGTTTCGCTCGAACAGTTCCCGGGCGGCAAAATGATGGGTCATCTCCACCGGTTCTTGGCCGAAAACGTTGAAGGATTCCTCGCGGTGGACGGTGATGTGGTCCCGGACCCAAACCGGCTTGTCGGTCATTTTACGTGCTTTTTCTTCGCAGGCCAGGATCAAAGCACAGGCTCCATCCGACTGAGAGCACATGTGAATCAACTGGAGGTCCCCCACCAGTTTGGGGGAATTGGCCATCAGGCTGTCCATTTGGTCGAAATCCAAGCCGAAGGACCGGTGGGCATTCGGATTCAAGGCCGCGTGCTTGTCCATGATGATCCGCATCATCATGGAGGCCCGCTTGGCCCTTTCCTCCCCGAATTCCTTGATCATCTTCGAGGCAGTGGTGCCGGTGAGAGCCCCGGTTTGCAGATTTCTCGACCAGAGGGGGTCGGCCATGTTGGTGATGCCGCCGGTCGTATGCCCTTCCTGGAGCTTTTCGAACCCGACGATCAGAGCCACGTCATACATGCCGGAAGCCACCAGGTTGTCGCCCACGGCGGCGATCGTGGTTCCCGTAGTCCCACCCGTGGTTACCCGAAAGGCGTCTTTCCCATAAGCCCCCGTCCCCAAGACATGCCAGAGGTCGGGCTGATGGACCATTTCGAAGAGCTCCATGTTGCCGTGAACCACCACGTCCACCTCGGCAATAGAAATCCCGGCGTCCTTCAAGGCCAGTTTCACGGCCTCGTGGATCATCTCCGGCTGGTTCACGTCTTCCCGGTGGCTGGAGTGGCGGGTCTGGCCTATGCCCACAATCGCCACGTTCCGATTCTTCTTTCGCTGCGCCATCGATGCCCCCCAGTCAAGTTGCGGATTTCGGAATGCGGAATAGAACGGGTCGTAAATTGATCGTACAGGAATTTCCTTTTCTATCCCCCTCCCCTAACCCCCTCCAACAAGGGGAGGGAAAAAATTTTGGGGGCTCCCCGCTTCCCTCCCCCTGGAGTGGGGAGGTCCAGGGTGGGGGCGATTTTAACTTGAAACCCGGAACCCGAAACTTTTTCGCTCATCATTTTTCCAGAATGATCACCGCCTGGTGCTGACCGGCGGCCCCCGTGGTGCCGTGGGCCAAAGCCCTTTCGACCCCGTCCGCCTGCCTCGACCCGGCTTCCCCGCGGAGCTGGATGACGGCTTCGGCGGCCCGCGCCAGCCCACCGAGCATAATCGGGTTCCCGTTCAGCATCCCGCCGGAGAGGTTGACTCGATGCTTGTCCATCCCCCCTTCCTCGATCCACCGGCCCCCTTTTCCCTCCTCACAGAGCGCGACTCCCTCCGCCCACAGGGGAAGTTGGTAGGCGACAGCATCGTTTAATTCAAACAGGTGGATATCCTTGCGCGGGTCCTTCACGCCGGACATACGATAGGCCCTGGCCGCCGCCTGGGTCAGGGCAAAATTGGAGGTGAGGTCCTTATCCCCCGGGAAATAGGTGTCCATGCAATTGGCAAAACCGGTAATCCAAACGGGCTTGTCCGTGAATTCTTTGGCTCTCTCCTCATTGCTAAGGAGAAAACCTACGGCCCAGTCGGTTACCGGGTAATGATGCAGCTCCCGAATGGGATCGGCGAGCAGGGGGGATTTCATGACTTCGGCCTCCGTCACCGTCGGGTTCTCCCGGGCATAGGGATTCCGGGCCGCGTTCCTCCGGGAGCGAACCACGATCCTCGCCAGGTGCTCCTCCTGAATTCCCGCTTTGGCCATGTAGGCCCTTGCTTGCAGGGCGTTAACATTCGTGAAGTCCATCCCCAGGGGACGGCAATAGAAGGGATCGAAGGCTAAATTGGTGCACATCCGCCGGCTTTCGGACTGGGATTCCTTGCAGTGACCGGCCAGGAGGATTACCTCATCGTGCCCGGAAAGAATGCAGGCCATGGCATATCCCAGGCCGTTGATTCCGTCCTGGGCAATCTTTTCTTCGCCCCGGTAGTGGGCTCCCACTACATCGGTCATGGCACTGTCCGAAATCGTCCGGGCGTCGAATACGTCGTCGGAGCAGGTGACCACGTTGCCAATCCCTTTCGTGAGGTCGAAGGTCACCCCGGTCTGGTTCAGGATCTGTTTCACGCAAGCGAAGACCATGCCCTGAAACCTTTGGTACCAGATATCCGGCTCATTCTTGATCTGCGCCACCGCGCAGATCGCCACCCTTTCCGGCATAACCCCCCCCTTTGAATGCGGAATGGGAAATGCGGAATGCGGAATTCAAAAAAACTAATTTCTGTCTTTCTTTCTATTCCGCATTCTGCATTCCAAATTCCGCACTATCGAAAACAGTTCCAAAAATCCCCCTGTTTGATCGCTCTCAGAATCGAGTCTTTATCCCGCTTGGCTTCCAGTTCGATCCAGGCGCGGCCGATTCCTTCCCGGCCATGAGAATCGTCGGCAGCGATCTTGGGGTAGGGAATCTCGGGGACTTCCCATTCTTTGCAACGGAAGCCTTTCGAAGTGACCTCAACCGCGTCAAGGGGGAGAATTGCGGCGCCGGCGCGGATCCGGTCCAGCATCTGTTTCAGGGAAAGGTTATAGTCTTGCAGGTGGTTGAAAATATGTAAAACCTCCTTCTCCCCGTTGATCCGGCTTATATGGACATACCCTTTCACAAAGAGCGTCATCTCCACCCCGGAGAAAAGAACCATATCGGATTTCACCCGTTCATAGACCCCGGTCGTCTCCGGCTTCAGCAAATAATCATGATCCGTAAAGGCGATAAAATCGAAACCCTGCTTCCGGTAGGCGTCGGCCGCTTCCTGGGGAGTCAGCTTTCCGTCCGAACAGGATGTATGGATATGAAGGCCGCCCTTTAACAGCATCCTCAAAACCTTTTTTTCTTTACCATCCCCAATCCGTTAGGACCCGCGTCGAAAGCATTCGGCCATCAGGAGCTGTCTTTTTCGAAAATTTCGCCTTTCTTCATTTGATCATTCCGCAATCCGAATTCCGCACTCCGCATTCATCTAAATCCTTCCCCCAGCAGATTCCGGGCGATCTTTCGACGCTGCATCTCCGAAGTCCCGTCGCGGATCTCTCCCAGCTTGGCATCCCGGTAAAGCTGTTCCACTTTAACCCCTTTTATGAATCCATGGCCCCCATGGACCTGAACCGCATGGGCGGCGCACCAGGTGGCCGACTCCGATAAGAATAGCTTGGCAATGGACAGGTCCGTATCGGCATCCATTCCCTCATCCATCATCCATGCCGCCCGGTACAGGAGAAGACGTCCGGTGTCCACAAACATCTGCATGTCCGCGATCTTGAAGCTCACCTCCTGGAAGTGGGCGATGGGCCTCCCGAAAGCCTGTCTCTTCTGGGCATAAAGAATCGATTCTTCCAGGCAGGCCTGGGCAATCCCGAGGCAGTAGGCTGCGGAGGAAAGACGGCCGTATTGGTTCACCTTCTCCGTCAAAGCAAAGCCTTGTCCTTCTTCGCCGAGCAACTGCCCCCCCGAAAGGGTGCAGTCTTGCAGGTTTAGGTCGGAGGTAGGGGAACCCCGAGCGCCCAAGGTGTCCAATGGCTTTCCTGCAGAGAACCCGGGGGTTCCCTTTTCCATCAGGAAGGCACTCAGTTTTTGACGGAGCGGGGCTTCGCCTTGGGTGACGGCCACGACGACCACCCAATCGGCCATGGCCCCATTGGTCACAAACGACTTGGTTCCGTCGAGGGTGTAGGAACTTCCCTGCTTTCGCGCTTGAGTCTTAAGGGCCGCAAAATCCGATCCCGTTTGGGGTTCAGTCAGCGCCCAGGCGGGGATCTTGTCTCCCCGCGTCAACCCGGCCAGGTATTTTTCCCTCTGCGCCCCGTTCCCGAAAAGATGGACCGCCATTCCCGGCAGAAGACAGCCGATCCCGCTCGAAAGGAAGGTAGAAGGACAAGCCCGGGCCAATTCTTCCCATGCCAGAGCGCAAGTCAGGAGGGGTTTTCCGCCTCCTCCATATTCTTCCGGAAAGGGAAGTCCGAGAAACCCGATTTCCGCCAGGCGCCTGTGATTTTCGAAAGAAAAAGCCCCTTCCTTATCAACCGATGGGGCCCGGGGAGCAATTTCCTTATTGCAGAAGGCTCGAAAATCGGCTTTGAGTTTTTTTTGCTCCGCGCTCAATTCGTAATCCATGGAAAACTCCCGCCCGTTTGCAGGGGCACGATGTCCCGCGAAACGCGGGATGCCCTTAGGGCGCACATGAAGGCGATTTCCATCGTGGAAACATATTTTTGTGAAGGAGGCGATAAACGCCCATCAGCCATGAACCATCGGCGATTTCCCTTGGTCTCCAACTTCTTTTTCGCTAGCTGTTTCAATCCGTTATTTCCTATAACCTCGTACCTCGAACCCCTAACCTGTTTTTAAATCGGTTTTCCGGCCGCGAAAATGGACCGCGCGATGATCAGGCGCATAATCTCCGACGTTCCCCCCCCAATCGAACCCAGACGGGTATCCCGGTAAAGTCTCTCCACCGGGTACTCATGCATGAATCCATATCCGCCGTGAATCTGCACGGCTTCATGGGCGGCCTTCATGCCCAATTCCCCCACATAGAGCTTGGCCACAGCCGCCTCCACCGGGTTGATCCCTTTTCCCTGGTCTTTTAACCAGGCCACCCGATAAATCAGCAGGCGCATGGCTTCGATGATCACTTTCATGTCCGCCAGTTTGTGCTGAATGGCCTGGAAGGAGGCTATGGGACGGTCGAATTGCCGGCGCTCCTTGGCGTAGGCCACGCATGCCTCCAGGGCATACTCCAGCCCTCCGAGCGAGGGAGCCAGGAGGGTTGACCGGTCCCACTCCACCGTTCCGAGGGCGATCAAAAAACCCTCTCCTTCCCTCCGTAAGATGTTTTCCACCGGCACCGGGCAGTCGTCAAAAATCAGTTCACCGGTGGTGGAAGCCCGGACTCCCATCTTTTTTAATTCCCGGCCGACGGAAAATCCCGGATAATTCTTTTCCACGATAAAGGCCGAAATTCCGGCCGCTTTCTTTCCCTTGTCCGTAACCGCGATAATAACCATCACGTCCGCGATGGGTCCGTTCGTGATGAACATCTTGGTCCCATTCAGGTAGTAATAATCCCCCTTGCGGACGGCGGTAGTGCGGACCGACGCGGCATCCGACCCGGCCCCCGGCTCGGTGAGGCCCAGGGCCCCCACCCATTCCCCGGAAGCAAGCTTGGGAACATACTTCTTCTTATGCGCTTCGGTTCCATGACGAAGGATCGTGTCGCCGCAGAGGTAGGTATGCGCCCCCCAGGCCAAACAAAGCCCCCCTTCGGCCCCTCCCTGGGCGACCGCCTCCCCGGCAAGGCACGCGGTTACCACATCGGCCCCGCTCCCTCCATAGGCTTCCGGATAGGTTATGCCCAGCAGCCCGAAGGCCCCCATTTTCCTCCAGGCCTCCCAGCAGAACTCCGCCTCCCAGTCCGCCTCCTCGGCCAGGGGTGCGAGTTCTTTTTGGCTGAACTTCAAAACCTGGTCTTTGAAGACTTTCTGTTCGTCCGTAAAGCTGAATTCCATTCGTCCTCCCCCAAAAATGCGGAGTATGCAGGAGCATGCGGCGACATGCCCGTGAAGAGGTCGGAGTCGAGGGTGAAAACCGCAAGCCCCACGATTTATGGCCCACCATCTTAACAGGGGAACCTGGCAGAACCCCGTTGGATGAACGGCACCTGCGGTTGTCCGGAAAGGGCTGGACTTATTCCTGTTTCCTTAAGTCAAACTTCTCTTCATTCCTAAAACTTTCAGCCCTCTTTTAGCAAAAAGACCTGGGTAATGTCAACGGGGTCGAAAATAAAAACGCTCATCCAGCGTGCTGAATCCGCGAAATCGGGTTAGAATCGTCCTGATCGACTCGTTCTTGGGTCATCGAATCACCTTCCTTTTCCCGGCTCCATTTTTTTCTCCTTCACCTTCTCAACCGGGATGGCCAGCGCCTCGGGATAGGCGATCTCCACCCGGTCTCCCTAATTGCGGTTGATGCCGCCCTCGGCGGAGGCGAAATCCTGGAACTCATCCTTCCAGGATAAACCCCTCATGATTGTACTGCTATGCGCGCAATGATCGCTACCGACCGTTTAGCCGGTAAGTGGATTTTTCTTTCCTCGCACCGGGGAGGGGTTGCCCTGGAATCGGGCCCAAGGATCAAAATCGCAAGCCGCCAGCGACCCGCAGCGGAACGAAGGGCTCGGCCCAGCAGGCCAGCTGCCTGACCCGCCGTTCCATGAAGGCCATCTTCCAGTCCCCGTGCCTTACGCAGACAAGCTGGCCGTAGTCATTGAAATAAAAGAACGACTGCCGGGGACTCTCTTTCATTTCGCCGGTAAAATAGGGAAGAATGTTGAAGCCTTCGATCCGGACCTTGAAGGTTTTCCTGCCAGCCGGGGGTCCTTTAAGGAGCTTCTCCTTTCGACTTTGAATTCGCGACTTCAGCAGGCGGTATGGGTGAAAGGCTCGACTCCCTTCATCGTCATGGTCATTTGCCGTGGCATTTCTTGAATTTTTTGGGCTTGCCACCTTCGTCCGTCGCCCCGCAGGGGCAGGGGTCGTTTCTTCCGGCTTTTTCGAACTTCGCTCTTATGTTCTTCCCCTCCATATCCAGAATGCCCATCACTTCCTCGGCCGACCGGCCGCGCCGGATCAGGTCGGCCATGATTTTCATGGGTCGATCCGCGTGCTTAAAGAAAGCCTTGTAACCCGCGCAGAGATAGTTCCACTCCGGCTCTCCGTCCGGCGTTGGGATAAAGCGATTCTTGGGACACTCCCCGTTGCAGACAAACAAGAATTCGCATTCCCGGCAGTAGCGCGGAAGACGGTCTTTTTTGTCCTGTCCGAAGTTTTTCTGTTTCGCAGAGGCAACCAGCTCGTTCATCGGGGTGGTGAGAATATTTCCCAGGAAGTGATTCGGTTCGACAAAATGATCGCATGAATACAGGTCGCCGTTGTGCTCCAGAGCCAGGGCCAGACCGCAGGTGGGTCCAAAAATGCAGACCGTCCCGGCCATTCCCAGCCAGCCGGCAAGGGCTCCGTCGAAATTCACGACAAAAGTCCGCCCCACGTCCCTCTTAACCCACTCGTCGAAGATCTCAATCAGGAATCGCCCCCACTGGTCCGGCCCGAGCGATCGGTCCGTGACCGTGTTCCCCTCCTGGAACCCGCTCTCGTTGTCCCGTTCCACGATGGGGATGAACTGGATGTAGTGCGTAGCGAGTTCATCCCGGAAGAACCGATAGACCCTGAGGGGATGCTCACCGTTCTTTGAACTGACCGTGCAGAGGATATTAAATTCCACCTTGTGCTTCTGGAGCAACCGGGCGGCCCTCACCACCCGGTCGAAGGTTCCATGGCCCCCCTTGTCTTTCCGGTAAAAATCGTGAAGCTCCCGGGGGCCGTCCAGGCTGAGGCCGATGAGGAATTTATTCTCCTGGAAAAACCGGCACCACTCGTCGTTGAGAAGGACGCCGTTGGTCTGGAAGGTGTTCTCGATCCGGGTGCCGGGCTTCTGGTATCTTTTTTGAAGTTCCAGGGAGCGTCTGAAGAAGTCGAGCCCCACGAGGGTCGGCTCTCCTCCCTGCCAGGCGATGGTCACCTCGGGAGTCTGGTGGGCTTCCAAAAGCTGCTTGATGTAGGCTTCATGAACTTCGTCCGCCATCCGGAAATGGCTGCCGGGGTAGAGCTTTTCCTTCTTCAGGAAAAAACAATACGCACAGTTCAGATTGCAGGCCGAACCCGAGGGTTTGGCCATCAGGTGAAATGCCGACGGCTGTTGTTTCATCTGGATCCTCTTATCGTGTTCCTCGATCCGTCCTGGCATGATCAGAATCAGTCCTTCAATCCCCCGAGAAAAAACTGTTCATTGGCATGCTCTTCCCATCATGTTCCCTAATTGCCGAGGATATTGATCGACCGTGCCGCGAAGACGACGATCGTAGCGAGCGAGATCGAGCTTTGGAGCATCATCCGCATCTTAGCCCGAGACGTGAGCGGCATGGCATCGGTGGTGCTGAACACCGTTGCGGTCGAATAGGCGAGGAATAGATCGTCCACGTGCGTCGGCCCGTCGGGGCAACATCGCCCCGATCAGATTCCGCGGGTTGGAGAGGGTTACGACCGTCACAACCACGAAGAAGAGCAGCGTGACCGTTCGCTCGACGGGAAGCCACCGCGCTCTTCCGGCCGTCAGCCCGCCGGCGACAATCGGTGCGCGGACCGCGACCCCGACGACGTAGGCAGCCCAACTCGGGAAAAGCGTGAGGCGTCCGGGGGGGAGCACCGCCGGCAGGCCAATCACCACATGGATTGCGAGTACGACGGGCCAGCGCGGTTCGAAATGGGATGCCCGGGCCGATTCTTTCGCGGCCATTGAAAATCCCCTATATCCTTTTTTAGGGTCTTCTCCCAATCGAGTGGGTAAAAAAAGGGGGAAATTTCTCGATCGCCCA
>JACAEW010000123.1 GCA_013388675.1 Syntrophaceae bacterium
CCCCAACACTTACCTTCCACCTAAGTCTTTAGTCTTTGCTGTTGTCTTTGCTGTTGTCTTTGCTTTTGACTTTGTCTTTGTTCTTTCAACCTGTTTGGTTCCGGCTATGCCGGGTTAGGGAAAACGATTCCTTTTCCGCCCCGGGCGCCCCCGATGCCAGAGGCCTTCGGGGGTGCGAGGATGAGAATGCGCCGACCTGCCCCAACTCCAAAAACAGGACGGGTCTTGAATACCATTTTTTGAGAAAAGAATTCAGTACGGGTCGAAGATGCTGCCGACGGATCTATCTTAAGGGTCTCCGCGACAAGATGAAACCGTAGCCCGCGGAGCGAAATCTCGCAAGATGTCTTAAGACTTAAAGCTCTCGGCCTCCCGGATGGCGAAACGAGGCCTTTAGCAGAGGGCGAAGACTCCTCTCTTTTCGCTCTTTTAAAGAAAGGCCCTGGAGCAAAAGATAGGGACGATGGTCAAAGGGTTCGGTTCTTCCTATATCAACTTTTCCGAAAGGTTGTCAATAAAATCTTTATCTGAGATAACGGGCGGGCCGATTTCGGCGGGAATTCTCTTTCTCCTTTCGCCATCCTGCGAAGGAAACGGGAAAAGAAATCCTTTCGTTCACTCAGGGGGTCCTTGTTTATGGTTTTCCGCTTCTGCTTTCCTCCGCCAGCGCAAAGCCTGCCTCCAGGGCAGCGAGGTTTTTTTCGAGGGTGGCCCGGGGAACGATATTCTTCACCGCCTCCCGCATCGCCCCCCGGGAGACGAGTCCGGTGAAGTCGGTGACGGCTCCGATCATGACGATGTTGGCAAACATCCGGTTTTTCAATTTTCGGTCGGCGATCCGGGTCATGGGAAGGCGGTGAATCAGGATTTCTTTTTCCTCCGGGATGATCTTGACCAGGTCCTCGTCCACGATGAGGGTCTTTCCCTCCGGCAGGTCCCCGATATACTTATCCAGGGCCTCCTGGGAAAGGGCGACGAAAAATTCCGGACGGGTCACCATGGGGAAGGAGATCTCTTCATCGGAGATGACCACTTCGCTCTTGCAGGCGCCCCCTCGGGCCTCCGGGCCGTAGGATTGCACCTGGGTGCTGAAAAGGTTGTCATACATGGCCGCTGTGCCGAGCGCGATGCCGCTCAAGACCACTCCCTGGCCACCGAAACCGCCAATCCGGACCTCATGCCTGGGCATGGGAATTACCTCCTGTCTGGGCCCCCGAGACTTTCGCTGCGTCCGCTCCCGGGAGTCTCCTCCTGGGGAACGGCAATCCGGCGATCAACCCTCGTCCTTCCGGGCGGCCTCGGCCGCCACCGCTCTCATGGACTCGGAGAATTCCGGCCGGGTATCGGAGAACAACTCCCCGATAATGAACTTTCCCTTCCGTTCTTCCGGGGACATTTTTTCGGCCTTTTCCCTGGGGACGGAGTTCGCCTTCAGCCACTCCATCATCCGCACGGCATCGCCCAGTTTGTTCCGCCGGCCGTACTGGGTGGGGCATTGGGCGAGGACCTCGATGAAGCTGAATCCTTTATTCTGGATTCCCTTTTTGATGGCGTTGATGACCTGCCGGGGATGAACCGTCGTCCATCGGGCGATGTACGTGGCGCCCGCCTCCTTCATGAGGGTGGAAAGGTCGAAGGGCGCTTCCTGGTTCCCGTAGGGCGTGGTCGACGTGTACACGCTGCTGGGAGTGGTGGGGGAAAACTGCCCCCCGGTCATGCCGTAGTTGAAATTATTGATGGCAATCAGGGTGATATCCACGTTGCGCCGGGCGGCGTGGATGAGGTGATTGCCCCCGATGGCCACGCACTCCCCGTCTCCGCTGTGGACGAGCACGGTCATCTCCGGCCAGGCCAGTTTCACCCCGGTGGCGAAGGAGAGCGCCCTTCCGTGGAGGGTGTGGAAAAAGTCCTTGTGCCAGTAGGTGCACATCCTTCCCGTACACCCGCTGCCGCCCACCCACAGCACCCGGTCCTCGTCGAGGCCCAGCTCTTCAATGGCCTTGGTGGTATAATGCCAAACCTGGCCCACCCCGCACCCGGGGCACCAGAGGTGGGGAGTCCCCGGGCTGTCTTCCCGGAAGTGCTTTAATACCGGATGCACCGGGTTGGTTTTCTTAACGGCCGTTGATTTTTCGGTCATGCCAGCATCCTTTCCAAGGCCTGCTCGATCTCCCCAGGAGTATGAATATCCACTCCGGGCTTGGGAAGGGAAAAGACCTCCGCATATTTCCCGGCCACCCTTTCCACCTCGCGGACCATCTTGCCCATGTTCATCTCGGGGACCCACACCGCCCTCACCCGCCTGGCCAGGTCGCGGACCCGCTCATCCGGGAAGGGCCAAAGGGTGATCAGCCTCAGGAAAGCCACCGGCTTTCCCCGGCGGCGCAGGTTTCTGGCCGCGTCCTTGGCCGCCCGGGAAACACTTCCGTACGAAACCACCGCCACTCGCGCGTCTTCCAACCCTTCTTCTTCCACCCGGGCGATGGAGTCCGCATGCTTTTCGATTTTGTCCCAGAGCCGTTGCACCAGGCGGGCCTGGTTCTGGTAGTCGGTGGTGGGCCTGCCCGTGTCCGATCGGGCGAAACTGGAGACGGGCAGCGCATAGCCGTCGCCGAAGGAGGGCATGGGGGGCACCCCGTCGGGGGTCTGCGCCCGGAAGGGAACAAATTGGGCCGGCGGCACCTCCGGCTTTTTTCTCTCGACGAGCTTGATTTTTTCCGCCGGGGGGATTGTGACTCGCTCGCGCATGTGGCTGACGATTTCGTCCGCAAGAAGAAAGACGGGGGTCCGGTACTTCTCCGCCAAGTTGAAGGCTTCGATGGTGAGGTCGAACATCTCCTGCGGCGAACTGGGGGCCAGGGCGATGATCGAATAATCCCCGTTGCTCCCGTAGCGGACCTGGTACACATCCCCCTGCATGCTCTTGGTGGCGATGCCGGTCCCGGGCCCGGCCCTCTGGGCATCGACGATGACGCAGGGGATCTCGGTCATGGCCGCGTACCCGATCTCCTCCTGCATCAGGCAGATGCCGTTTCCCGAGGTGGCGGTCATAGCCTTCCAGCCGGCGGCCGACGCACCCAGGACAATCCCCAGGGAAGCAAGTTCATCCTCCCCTTGGACGTATATTCCCCCGGCCCGGGGAAGCCGGCCGGCCATGAACTCGGCGATCTCCGTGGCCGGGGTGATCGGATAGCCGGCAAACAGCATGCACCCCGCGGCCAGCGCTCCTTCCCCGCAGGCGTCATTTCCCTGCAGGAAATAGGTTCCCGTTCTCACTCTCTTGCTTGCTAAAGTCACCCTCTCTTCCTTCCCTTCTCCTTGCGCTCCCCTTTTTCCCTTCTATCCTGGGAGGCCATGCTCCCCGGCGGGACTAGGTTACTTCCTGAACGGCAATGGCAAAATCCGGGCAGTAGAGCTCGCACAAGCGGCACCCGGTGCATTTTTCCATATGGGCGGGAACGGGCACATTCACCCCCTTGGAGTTGAAATCCTCGGAGAGGACGATGGCCTCCCGGGGGCAGAAATGCACGCAGATCCCGCACCCCTTGCAAAACTCCTCATTGACGAAAACCTCGCAGCGTTTCAAACTGAACTCCTTATCGAATCCTGCCGAAGCCAACCCACCAGCGGGCCGCCTCGATCCTCAGATCACTTTTTCCGCCTTCATTTTCGCTATTTCTTCGGGTCCATATCCCAAAAGGTCCTGGAGGACATAGTCGTTGCCCGCCCCCATGGGCAGGCCGGGAAACCGAATCTCCGACGGCGCCCGCTTCAGCCGAATGGGGCTTACCGGAAGGGGAAAAGTTCTACCGGATGCGGGGTCCGGGATGCTCCGAATGCTGCCGCGCTCCTGAACATGGGGATCGCGGGAGATTTCTTCCATGTTGTAGACCGGCCCGATGGTCACCCCCGCTTTTTCGCATTCCTTCAACACTTCCTCAAGCGGCCGGGCGCCGATCCATTCCCCGATGACCTTGTTCAGCACCTCCCGGCTCTCCTTTTGAATCCTTTCGTTATTGTTCCGGAATCCGGGCTTGGTTTTCAACTCTCCATGGCCTACGAGGTCCATCATCCGTTCGAAAGGGGCCTGGGCGCTGGCGGATAGAGCGACCCACTTGCCGTCCAGGGTTCGAAAGCTGTTGCGCGGGGCGGTAAAAAGGGCTTCGTTGCCCATGGGCTGGGGAATGATCCCAGTCAGGGAATAATGGAGGAACTCCGAGCCGAAGAGGCTGAAGAGCGGTTCATAAAGGGAAATGTCGATTTCCTGCCCCTCCTGACTCCCTCCCTTTTGATCGAATAGAGCAATCATGACCCCGAGGGCCAAATGCAACCCCGCCACCATATCCGCGAGGGGCAGAGGAGGGTTCGTGGGAGGCTGGCCGGGATGGGCGTTGAGGAAGGTAAACCCGCTCATCGCTTCGGCCAGGGTGCCGAAGCCCGGCTTCGCCGAGTACGGCCCGGTTTGCCCGTAGCCCGAGATGCGGCCGATCACCAGTCGGGGGTTGATCTTCCTGAGTTCCGGGGTGGAAAAACCCAGACGGTCCAGGGTCCCCGGCCGCATGTTTTCCAGGAGCACGTCGGACTTTTCCACCAGCTGGCGAAGGATTTTTTGCCCCTGGGGGTGTTTCAGGTTAAGCGTCATGGGCAGCTTGTTGCGGGAATTGACCAGCCAGTAAGGCTGGTATTTTTCCTCCACGACCGACCAGAAGCGGATGGCGTCCGGCACTTCCCGGGGCTCAATTTTGATCACCTCGGCGCCAAAGTCCCCCAGCACCGTGGCCGCATAGGGGGCGGCCACGACCGCCCCCAGGTCGATCACCCGCACATCCTTCAAAGCCAAGCCTAAATTCTGCACCTTCTTCCTCTGCTCCCGGAAAAAGGCCCTCATTTTCTCAGCATCCAATGGCGTTCTCCTTTTCGAGTCCCCCGTAGGTTAATGGCGGGGGATAAGGGTTTCCGCAAGACCCTTTTGCCATCTCCCCCGGTTTTATCTGATTATACTATACCGATCGGCCGCTTTTTCCACTTTTTCCGATGGGCCATAAACCTTACTTTTCCGCCGCCACTTCCAGGATGGCATGCCAGAGGAACCGCACGAAATCGTAGAGCGACTTTTCCAGGATCCGCTCGTCGTCCGAATGAGCGCCGCCGACTTCTTCGTCGTCCACAACCGGGCCGATGCCGTAGGCCTGAATGCCCTTGGCCCGAAGGGGACTCATATCGGTGGCCCCGGGGAGGAGGATCGGGACGGTAACGCTTTCCGGATAGATGCGTTTTTGCGCAGCTTCCAAAGCGGCGAACATTTCCGTATTCAAGCTGGAAGCCGGTGCCGCGGGTCGCCCCATCGTCGTCTTGATTTCGATATGCGGATCCGCGATAACCTCCCGAAGGCACTCCCCGAACCCCGCCAGGTCCTCATCCGGGAGCGCCCGGATGTCGATCAGGGCCTCCGCTTCCGAGGGAATGACATTCGCCCGGAAGCCGGCCTTCAGAACGTTAGGGGAGAGCGAAGTGCGGATCATGGAATTATGCCGCAGCTCATGCTGGGCAAAATATCTTTCCACCTTCGCTCGTTCATGGGAGTCGAGGATCGCGCGGTAACGAGCCGCCGCCTCGGGCGGGCTGATCCCGGCAAGCCGCTGGAAATAGGTGCGGGTGGTCTCATCCAGCCTCATGGGCTGCGCCCAACCGGCGACCCGGGAGATTGCGTTGGCCAGACGGACCACGGCGTTGTCCGGCCTGGGGATCGATCCATGCCCGGCCGTGCCCCGGGCAATCAACCGGACTTCCAGGCGGACCTTTTCACTCGTGGCTACGCTTAGATAGAGAACCTTGCCGTCTTTCAAGATCCCGCCCCCGCCCTCAGCCAGGGCGAATTCGGCGTCGATCTCCTCCCAGTGTTTGTCGATGACATACCTCACCCCGGTCGGGCTGTATCCTTCTTCCCCACCCTCGGCCAGGAAGATCACGTCCCGGTCGAGCCTGACACCTTGTCGCTTGAGAAGAAGAAGGAGCATCAGCCCGGCGGTCACGTTGTCCTTGTCATCCCCCGTACCCCGCCCCCAGATATAGCCGCCCTTGCGCACGGCGGCGAAGGGATCGACGGACCACTTTTCCCTTTGCACGCCGACCACGTCGGTATGGCCCATCACCAGGATGGGCCGCTTTCGCCCGTTTCCCCGGATACGGGCCACCAGGTTGGCCCGATTCGGCTCAAGGGCCAGCAAACGGGCGGGAATTCCTTCCTTTTCGAGAACCGTCTTCAGATATTCCGCCACCACCGTTTCATTCCCCGGGGGGCTGGTCGTATCCATGCGAACGATGGCCTGAAAATGCTCCAGGGTCTCCTTCTCCACCTCGTTCCAAGGAACCGGATACTGCAAACCGATTCCACGCTCTTTAGACACCATATTGGTTTCCTCCACCTGGGGGGATTCCCCCTCGGTTTTTTGAATAAGTTCTTTTCTCCCTTATTTTCTTATGCCATGAAAGAACCCAATATGTCGACCCTAAATCGACATAACCGGCTTAATTTGAGGGCCAAAGGGAGCACCCCTTTATTCTGTTAAAAAATTGCCCTGACGCAGAATTTCCCTTAACTCCATTACTCCAAGCGGGGAAAATTTGACTCCCTGATCTTAGACCTTCCGAGCGGTCTCCGACCGTTACATCGTAACCCTCACCGTTCCCCCTCTTCCCCTTTCGGCCCCCTCGGAGGCGGACGCATCCAAAAATTTAGCGATCCGAAAAGAGATGAGATGAACTTCTCGCTTCTAGGGTCTCCGATGGAAACATGATTGCTCTTTCGGGAAAATGGGAAAAACTAAGCATATTTTTTTTCTCCAGAGAAGACCGATGCCGCTGAAAGGTTTAAGCATGGCCAGAGAAAAAGTCGTCCTCATTGGATAATGGTGCTTGGCGCTTTCGGTTTTTTCCGGGATCGCCGGGATTTCCCATGTTTGGGCGGCGACGGGGGTCGATTTGGGATGGCTGGAAAAATCGAACTCACCTGGGATTTTTGTGTGGGTTTTTAACCCTCGTCCCCATTGCGTTGCGACGAGGCCCCCCTCACCGGAAAGTTCATGCCGGTGGAGAAGGAAACCAGAGTTTTACCGGAAGGGACCTCGGTGGGAGAGCGAAAAAACACGGTTTTTACCGGGACCACGGTGATCTACGGCAGGGGAAAGGCGGTGGTCACCGCCACCGGAATGGATAGGGAATTCGAAAAAATCGCTAAGGAAATAACCGCCGGGGAGAGAGAGAAGACCCCCTTGGAAAAAAGGACCCAGGAGATCGGCAAGTGGCTTGGCCTGTTCGCCCTGGGAATCTGCTTTTTCGTGGCCCAGATCAGCCGCCTTCGGGAAATGGCCGGGGAAGCCCTGCGGGTTCTCGCCCTGGCTTGTCGGGAAATGCACGAGGGGATGGAATGCGCCGAGGAGGTCTTGGAAAGGGGCATGGTTTTCCTGGGCCTACTGGGCATGATGGATCCTCCGCGGGCGGAGGCCATCGAAGCCATCCGGGCATGCAAACAGGTCCACATCAAGCCAGTCATGATAACGGGCGACCATAAGCATACGGCGGTATGGGAATCATCCTGGGCTTTGGGGCCGTGGTTTTTGTTTCCAAGGAAATCATCAAACTCTTTTTGCGGAAGAGGATGGGCGTGGGGAACGAGGCTGGATAATAGCGCTTTCGCGGCAAAAATTCCTTGTCCGTGGCGGAGTGCTTAACAAGAATGAAAAAAAGTCTTTTTCCTGCCGTATTTTCCTTTTTTCTGGTCTGGCGGTCTAATCTCCCAAAAAGCTTTTCATCTTGACAGGGAGGGGAAAAAAACCCAGAATTCCCTCATGGATTTCGCCTCTTTGGTTGCCGCGCTGCAGAATCCCGAGATTTATCCGGAGAAGCCCGTCACCGTAGACCTGGTGCAGACGCACATATCGGCCATTTTTTTTGCCGGGCATCACGTCTACAAAGTCAAAAAGCCGGTAAACTTTGGGTTCCTGGACTTCACCACCCTGGAAAAAAGGGCGTATTACTGCCAACAGGAAGTGGACCTCAACCGGAGGCTCGCCAGGGAGGTTTATCTGGGGGTTGTGGAGGTTCGTTGCCACCAGGGCCGGGTCTCCATCGGGGAAGGCCCGGGGGAGGTGGTCGAGTATGCCGTCAAGATGAAGCGTCTTCCCCAGGATTGCATGATGGACCGGTGGCTGGCTAAAGGATTGATTACCGCCGGGGTGATCGAACGGGTCGCCGCCAAGATCGCTCAGTTCCATGCCCAGGCAGTCACCAGCCCGGAGATCTCCCAATTCGGAAATATTCAAACCATCCGGGGCAACCTGGAAGAAAATTTCTCCCAGACCCAGAAATACGTCGGCTTCATCATTCCTGCGGAGCCTTACCGTGAAATCATCGAAGCCAGCCGCCGTTTCTTGGACCGTCTCCATTCCCTTTTTCGGAAGCGCATGGCTGAGGGGAAAATTCGCGACTGTCACGGGGACCTTCATCTCGAGCATATCTGCCTGGGAGAAGAGATTCTCATTTACGACTGCATCGAGTTCAACCCCCGCCTTCGCTATTCCGACGTGGCCTCAGACATCGCCTTTCTGGTCATGGACCTGGACTCCCGCCAAGCGCCCCTTCTCTCCGCCGATCTGGCCTCCCGTTATTTAGCCATCTCCCGGGACTGGACCCTCTACTTACTTTTGGATTTTTATAAATCGTACCGTGCCTACGTGCGGGCCAAAGTGGCCTCCTTCCGCCTGGACGACCCGAGTCTGTCGTCGGAAGAGAAAGCCCTGAATTTGCGGGAAGCGGGTCGTTACTACCGCCTTTCCCATTTTTACGCCGCCCGGATGAACCGGCCTTTGCTCCTAATCACCGGTGGGTGGATCGGCACGGGCAAATCGACCCTCGCCAGCGCTCTTGCTGAAGCCCTGGGATGGGAGTGGCTGCGGGCCGATGTTATCCGCAAGGAATTGGCCCGAATTTCTCCTTGGCAACATCGGTTTGAAGATTTTCACCGGGGAATCTATACCCCCGAGTTCTCTCAAAAAACCTACCGGGCCCTTCTTGAGAGGGCTCGAAATTCCCTGGAATCGGGAGAATCGATCATCCTCGACGCCTCTTTTAAGAAGCAAGCGGACCGCCTGGCGGCCCGGGAGCTGGCTCGAACATGGCAGGCGGGTTTTCTTTTCATCGAATGTCAAGCCTCGGACGAAAAAATCAGGGAACGCCTGGCCCGGCGGGTCAGCGAAAAGAGCGACCCTTCAGATGGGAGGTGGGAGATTCTGGCCGAGCAGAAGAAAGACTACGATCCGGTGGAAGGATTCGAACCTGATCTGGTCCTATTTTTGAATACCGAGCGGCCCCTGGAGGAATGCCTGGCTGGAATTTTCCGGCATCTCCTCCTGAGGGCTGGACGGGAGCTTTCCCGTGCGGTACATTAGAAAGGAACTGGATGGATGACTGTTTGGCTATTTAAAAAGGCCTCCCCCAAAATCCCTCGCGTCCTTCCTTTTTCAAAGGGAGGAGAGCTTTTTGGATTGATTCAGAGAAATCAAAGCGAAATCCCCCCTTTGAAAAAGGGGGACCAAGGGGGTTTTCCAGGATTCCTGATATATGGAGAACTCTTTTCTCATTTGGCTGAGCAGTTACCTTGATTTTTTCTGGGAAAAAACCCCGCACGAGGTGGCCCGCATGTTTCGAAGGTGGTTTATTTTGTTCCTGGTGGCCGGACTTCCCCTTCTCTCCGGCTGCGCCCCGGACCCCAAAATGGTGCAAAAAGCCACGTTCCATTTCGGCCTGGGAACCAGCTACCTGCAACAAGGAGACCCGACCTCCGCTCTGCGGGAGCTTTATGAAGCGGAAAAGCTGAACCCGAAGGACCCCCAGGTTCAGCATGCCCTGGGCATGGCCCTAAGCGCCAAGGGAAAATACAACGACGCCTTGGAGCATTACCGCAAGGCGCTGGAACTGGACCCCAAATACACCGAAGTCCACAACACCATGGGGGCCACCTATCTGGAGATGGGAAGATGGGACGAGGCCATCCAGGAATTCAACCGGGTCCTCAAAGACATCCTTTACCTCACCCCTTTTTTCGTCCATAACAACATTGGCTGGGCGTATTACAAAAAGGGCGACCTGAACCAGGCGGTGGAAAATTACCGCAAGGCCATCGGCATGAAGCCCGATTTCGGCCTGGCCCACTATAACCTGGGCCTGGCCTACCGGGACCGGAAACAGGCGGACCTATCGATTGACGCTTTTCGGCGGGC
>JACAEW010000124.1 GCA_013388675.1 Syntrophaceae bacterium
CCAAAATCCCCCTTGCTCCCCCTTTTTCAAAGGGGGAAATTCGCGTTTATTCATCGGAATCAATCCAAAAAGCTCTCCTCCCTTTGAAAAAGGGAGGCCGGGAGGGATTTCAGGGGAAACTCCTTAAAAGGGCTAAACATTTACAGAAATTCGGAGTCACCGAATGATGCGTGGCCATTTTAAGTGCATGGCTGCTTTGCTTTTATTGTCTTTTCTGTCGTCCCTGATCCATACAGAGGCCGGTCAAGAAATCCCCGGGCAGGAAATCTGGTACCACACCGGGTATCCAGGCGGGGTGGAAGGCCCCCGGAGAGGCATGTCCGCGCTCACCGGGCCGACCAAGATGCCGGCCATTTTCGACGCAGTATGGAGAAATCGTCTGGTGGAACCGAAAAATCTCCATACCGACAGTCCAGCCGTGCAAGGAAGGTCTCCCGCAGCCCCGCCCATTGACCTGGAAAGTCTAAGGGCCGCCCATACCGACCGCTACCTGAAGGCCGTACTCACCGGTGAACCCCGAAATTTGGCCCTCTCCCAGGGCCTGCCGTTATGGAACCAGGCCATCGCCAGGGGATGGCTGCTGAATGTGGGAGGCCTATCGGCGGCTTGTGAGGCAGCTCTGCGCAAGAGGAGGATCACCGGAAATCTCGGTCATGGATATCATCATGCCAGCATGGACCGGGGGATGGGGTTCTGCACCCTGAACGGCCTGGCGATCGTCGCCCTCAAAATCATCCGGGAGGGAAAGGCCAATCGGGTGATGATCATTGACCTGGATCAGCACGAAGGAAACGGAACTGCGGATATCCTTCTCGGGGAACCGCAAATCCGGCACGTGTCCATTTACGGAAGTTACATGGGGGGACCGCCGGCGGCCGCTAACAACCACGTCTTTCAGGTCCAGCACGGGGCCTTCCCGGGAGAAACGGAAAGAGACGCGAACTACCTTAGCATTACCTCCATGACCCTCCCGGGTCTGCTCCGCAGTCAAAACCCGGACCTGATCCTCTACCAGGCGGGGATGGACCCTCACGACGGGGCGGGAATCAGCGCCAGGGCCCTGGCCATCCGGGATGCCTATGTCTTCGCCCTGGCGCGGTCCATGCACATACCCGTAACCTGGGTTTTGGCCGGCGGATACTCGGACCTGGACACCCTGGTGCAGCTTCATACCGGCACGGTGCGCATGGCCAACGAGGTTCTGGCCCGGGTGAAACCAGGGGACCGGGTTGACCTGAGGGGAAAAAACCCTTATGATTGGTCCGTCCAGGAGAAAGTAGTCATTTTCCCGGACTGGAAATCCATTTTAAATAAAAATCCGGGGATATCCAGGCCTGACTCCATGACCGATGCCCAGGTTCAAGAGTTTGTTGCCGCCAGGCAGAGATTATTCCGGGACCAGCGGTTGCCGAAGGAAGAGGTCCAGGCGGCGTACCAGGGGCTGTTCCTGGTAAAGCCTTAACCCTATGGGGTGGGGGCAATTCATGAATTGCCCTTCAAGGATTGCAACCTTGTTTTACCGTAAGGGCGGTTCGTGAACCGCCCCTATCAGCCATGTTCGTCATCATTGGAAAGGAGGGAAGAAAAATGAAGGCAGGGTACATGTTGCCGAAACATTATGTCACCGTCATGTCGAAACATCCTAAGTTGAAGAAAGCCCTAGAGGACCTGGGACAGGTCCTGCGGGAGGAAGGTCCCCTGGATGAAAAAACCGCCCAGTTGATCCAAATGGCGGCCGCCGCAGGAATCCGTTCCGAGGGGTCCGTTCACAGCCATGCAAAAAGGGCGCTTGCCGCAGGGGCTACGCCGGAAGAGGTCCGCCATGCCCTGTTCCTTCTTGTAACCACCATCGGTTTCCCCACGGTCATGGCCGCCCTATCCTGGGTCAACGATATATTTAAAAAGAAAAAATAAGGGAATAAAACTTCATTTCGCGGGTTGCCGATCGATGGCCCCCAAAAAGCCGGATAGGGGCTTGGTCCATGGACGAAAAGGAGTGTTTTTGTCGGAAATAAGCGGAATCGCCGGAATCCTGGAAAAAAAAGCGGCAGACCTTTCGGATAGATTTCAACGGGAGATACACGAAGAATTGCGCCGACATTGGATCGGGAGGGGAAATCCGGAACGATTGCCCCCTTGTTCTACCTACGAGCCCCGTTACCTCAAAATCCTGGGCGAAACCCCTATTTTAATTACTGCGCCCCATGCCGTTCCCCACGACCGGGGAAAGGAAAAGCTGAAAGAGCAGGATGACAACACCGACTTGGTCGCGATGGAAATCTGCCGCCTGGTCGATGGATATGGTCTGATTCCCTTAAACCCGCTGGCAGACCCCAATAGACTCCACCGAGAGAAAAGGCCGGATCAAAGCCCGGCCTGGGAAAGCACGAAAGAGGTCTCCTTCTACCTGGAGGCCGAAAAGATGGTCCGGGAGGAGGGAATCCGATTGGTGATCGATATTCACGGGATCAGGGACCACCATCACGACTCGGTGGTAATCGGAAAGTCGGGGTCCAAGGGACGGGAAGATTGGGCTGAGGGGCTTAAACGGTATTTTGACCAGAATGGGATTCGGGCTTCCATCGATGTGACCGAGACGAAAGACGGCCGAAAAAGAAACCTCAGGGGCGGGGATTTCGTCCGAAATATTCCAGTCCCCGCCCTTCAACTGGAACTAAAGCCGGAACTCAGGTTCGGGGAAGGACTTCACTCCTTCTGCCGCCTTTTCGCTTCCTTTCTGCTCGCCCGAATCAGCGAAGGTCATCCAGGAAAATCGCTATCCATTTAGGCCGTTAGCCATCCATTTATAAAACACATTTAGAGGAAGGCTCTCGAGTGTAGGGGCGGGTTGCG
>JACAEW010000232.1 GCA_013388675.1 Syntrophaceae bacterium
GGCGATTATTCTTCTGGTCGTGTTCCTTCCGGGAGGAGTCCTAGGAGGGGTACAACTATGGGCGGCCAAAGCCCTGCAGCGGCTCCGATCCTGAATACGGCCAACGTGTTCAAACACTTCGGGGAGGTTCACGCGGTGGACGGGGTGGACCTCCATATTTCCCCGGGGGAAGTCCTTTCCATCGTCGGGCCAAACGGCGCGGGAAAGACGACTTTATTGAAGCTCCTCAGCGGGGGGTATGAACTCGACCGGGGCCGGGTCTTTTTCCTGGGAGAGGACATCAGCCGGGTGAGCCTGGTCCAGCGGGTGAACCGGGGGATCGTTTATTCTTTTCAGATCCCGGCGCTCTTCGAGAATCTGACCGCCCTGGAAGCGATCGGCCTGGTTCTTCTGGCCCGGAGGAAGAAGACCGTGGTTTTCTTCCCGGTCATGGAGAAATTTACCGAAATCCGACAGGAAGCACAGGAGGTCCTGGAGATGTTCAACGTCCCCGAGGATTTCCCGGCCAACCTCCTTCCCCATGGGCAGAGAAAACTCCTGGACGCCGCTATGGCCTTCGCCTACCGGCCGAAGCTCCTGCTCCTGGATGAACCCACCTCGGGAGTCAGCACGGCGGAGAAGGCCAAGGTCATGGACACGATTATGCCCAACATCGGGAAGAGCAACACCACCACGGTCATCGTGGAGCATGACATGGAAATTGTCCTACGTTATTCGCAGCGGGTGATCGTAATGGACCAGGGAAAGATTTTCGCCCAGGGCATCCCCCGGGAGGTCATGGAGGACCCCAAGGTCCGGGAAGTTCTGATGGGGATTTCGGCTTCGGCAAAAACCTGAGGGGAAACCACCCCGCGGGCGCAGGCTCTTTCCCGGCGAAGGATGATAAGAAAATGATTTCCGAAAAAAGCCCCGTTTCCACCTCCGATCCGGTCATCGTGTGCAAGGAAGTGAATACCTTTCGTGGGCCGGTGCATGCTCTGCGGAACGTCTCTCTGGAGGTGAAGCCGGGGATTACCTGCATCGTGGGTCCAAATGGAGCAGGGAAGACGACTCTTCTGAAGTCCATCATGGGCCTTCTGCCTGTTGCCTCCGGAAAGATCACCTTCCTGGACCAGGACATAACCAATCGGCCGACCCATAAGCTGGCCCATATGGGCCTCGGGTACGTTCCGGAAGACCGGCGGATCTACCCGGACTTTTCCGTCGTGGAGAACATCCTCCTTGGAACGTGGCGTAGAAAAAAAGACCCGAAGAAAATCCTCCGGCAGGCATACGCCTTTTTCCCCAAGCTGAAGGAACTGTCCCGCTCCAAGGGGACCCACCTCAGCGGGGGCGAGCAGAGCATGCTGGCCATTGCCCGGACCCTGGCTTTGGAGCCCCGATGCCTTCTTCTGGATGAGCCCCTGGAAGGGCTGGCCCCGGTGATCCGCAAGCGGGTGGCGGAGGGAATCAGCGAACTGCGGGCGAAGGGGATCACGACTTTGACCACGGCTTCGGATATGTCCTACGTTCCGGACATCGCCAACGCCATTTACCGCATGGACCGGGGAGAGATCGTAGAGCGGCGGGAAAAAGGATAAGAGAGGGGGAGATGGAAAACAACTACGCCCGGTATGGTATGGAAGGAATCAAAAAATACGGCGAGTACGTTTCTTTTATCTATGAGGAAGAAAAGCTGCGGGTGGAGTTCACCAACCTCCAGATCCAGAAGAAAGCCAACGCCCTGGCCAATGCGTTAAAAAGCCAAGGGGTAAGGCCGGAGGACGTGGTGGCGGTCGTCCTTCCCAACGGGCCTGCGGTTCCGCTGGCCTTCACGGCGATCTTCAAAATGGGGGCGGTTTTCCTCCCGGTCATCTTTGCCCTTACCGCCCCCGAGATCCGGTATATCCTGCAGGATTCCGGCGCAAACACCGTCATCACCGAGGAGAGCCTGGTTCCCAAGGTTGAAGAAGCGCGGCGGGGTCTCGGCGGAATCCGCAATCTCATCGTGACGAATCCCGGGGGGCCGGTTTCCCGGGGTCTCTCCCTGGAGGAGATTCTCGGGAAATATCCCGAGGAATTCCCCATGCTCCCGGTCCGGGAGGATGACCTGGCGGTCCTGATGTACACTTCGGGGACCACGGGTTCCCCCAAGGGGGTCATGCTGAGCCACGGGAACCTGAGTTCCAACGTGGAAGCCGGGGCCATCGCCATCCCCACGCTGCCTACCGACACCATGCTGATTCCCCTCCCTTTGAATCATATCTTCGGCCTCCTCATGGTCAACGAGTGCAATCTCTCCGGGGCGAGGATGATCCTCCACAAGTGGTTCGACCCCCAGCTGGCCTTGCGCAGCATCACCCGCAACCGGGTGAGCGAATTCGTGGGCGTGCCCACCATGTACATCCGGCTGATGGATACCTTTGACCCGGCCGTTCACAGCATGGAGTCCATCCGCCAATTTCTCAGCGGGGGGGCGCCGCTGAGCGCCGAGACCCAGCTGGCGGTGGAAGCCAAGTGGGGCAAGCCCTTTTACCAGGGTTACGGCTTGACGGAATGTTCCCCTACGGTCTCCCGCCAGAGGGTGGGCCGGCCGAGAAAGCCCGGTTGTGTGGGGCCGGCCATCGATGGGGTGGAGATCAGGATCCTGGATGAAGAGGACCGGGAACTTCCCCGGGGGGAGGCTGGGGAGGTGTGCGTACGCGGCCCCAATGTGATGAAAGGGTATTTCAACAAGGAAGAGGAAACCCGCGAGGCCATGCGAAACGGCTGGCTCCACACCGGAGACGTGGGTTACCTCGACCCGGAGGGGGAACTCTTCATCACCGACCGGAAGAAAGACTTAATCATCCGGGGCGGGGAAAACATTTCCCCCGGGGCCGTCGAAGACATTCTCTTCAAGCACCCGGCGGTCCTGGAGACCGCCGTGGTGGGAATTCCCGATCCGGTTTACGGGGAAGAAGTGAAAGCCTTTGTGGTCTTAAAACAGGGTTTCCAGGCCTCGGAGAAGGAGCTGCTCGAACACTGCCTGAAGCACATTCCCCGCTTCAAGGTCCCCAAGTCCGTCGGCTTCCTGAAGGAGCTTCCCAAGAACTCAGTGGGTAAAATCCTGAAGAGAACCCTACGGGATATGGAAAAGAAGAAATAGATTCGGAACCCTCTTTTCCCCCCCGGGTCCTATTGGGAAGGAGAGGATCATTTGACTCTTCCCGATTATGTGAAGGAAAAATACTGGCAGAGGTCCTACCCCGCCGGCCTCTCCTGGGATGTTGTGATCCCCGCCGCTTCACTTCCCCGATTCGTGGAAGAGGGGATGAAGAACCACCCCGACCGGGCAGCCATGATCTATGCCGGGAAAGAGATCCGGTATGCGGATCTGCAAGTCCGGATCGACCGCATTTGCTGCGCCCTTCAGGGCATGGGGGTTCGCAAAGGCGAAACCGTAGCCCTTTTCCTCTCCAACTGCCCTCCCTTTGCCTGCGCATACTACGGGGCTCTGAAAGCCGGGGCCATGGTCACGGCGATTAGTCCCCTATTCATGACCCCCGAGGTGGAATTCCAGCTTCGGGACAGCAGGGCCCGGACCCTTTTCGTGCAGGATGAATTTTGGCCCAGGGTGGAGCCGGCGCTCGCCCGCCTGAACCTGCGGGAGATCGTTGTGGTGAATCCGAAAGGGGATAAGCCAGCCCTCGCAAAGACCCCGGGAATGTTTTTCTTCGCAGACCTGTTGATCGCAAGTCACGGATTCCCGGCTCCCGTTCCCATCGATCCCCTGGAGGATGTGGCCGCCCTGCAATATACGGGGGGAACCACCGGAATGCCCAAAGCCGCAATGCTCACCCACCGGAACGTGGTGGCCAACATCATCCAGAACCGGGGTTACTGGGACCTCATGGCCCGAATGGACGGAATCCGCCGCCCAACGGTCATCAGCGTCCTTCCCTGGTATCACATCTATGGCCAGACGGTGGACCTTTCCTCCACCCTTTCCCAGGGGGGGACTCTTATCGTCCTTTCCGGTTTCGATGCGGAAAATGTTCTCCGGACCATCCGGGATACGGAAGCCCATGTATTCATGGGGGTATCAACCATGTTCGTCTCCTTTTTGAACCATCCCCGTTTGAAGGAATACAGCTTGAAATCCCTGAAATGGTGCAACAACGGGGCCACCATCATTCCCACGGAGGTGGTGAAAAACTTCGAGGAGGCCACCGGGGTCAAGATCGTGGAGGGATACGGGCTTTCCGAAGCCAGCCCGGTGACCCACACCACCTCGCCCTACCTGCGGCGCAAGATCGGCTCGGTGGGACCCCCGATCCCCGGAACCCTGCAGGCGGTCATCGACCCGCAGAGCGGGGAGTTTCTTCCCCCCGGAACCCCGGGCGAAGTCATCGTCCACGGGCCGCAGGTGATGAAAGGCTACTGGCAGAGACCGAAGGAAACGGCGGAAGTCTTTCTCCGGATCGAAGGGGAGAAATGGCTGCGGACCGGGGACATGGGAGTTTTGGACGAAGACGGCTACCTGACCATCGTGGACCGCTCCAAGGACCTGATCAAGTATAAAGGGCATTCCGTCTATCCGAGCGAGATCGAAGAAGTCCTCCACCAGCACCCGGCGGTGAGCCAGGCCGCTGTGGTCGGGCTGCCAAATCCCCTGGCAGGGGAGACCATCAAAGCGTTTGTTATTTTAAAAGATGATTTTCAGGGAAAGGTCCGGGAGGAGGAGATCATCTCCTGGACGAAAGACCGGCTGGCCAGCTACAAATATCCCCGGTTTCTCGAATTCCGGAGCGAAATCCCCAAGAGCGCGGTCGGCAAGATTCTGCGGCGGGTCTTGAGGGACGAGGAAATAAAAAAATTGGGACGCAGATAAACGCAGATCTTCAGGATGCTATCAAGCCAAATCCCCCTTAATCCCCCTTTTTCAAAGGGGGGAAAAGTTCTAATGATTCATCGAATTCCCGTGAATTACCCCTCCTCCCTTTGGAGGCCGGGAGGGATTTCTGGGAAGGCCGTTTCAAACCACAAAACTGTTACGATTTTATAATTTCCTAAACAATGGAAAAAATGGATCGATCTCAAAATTCTCGAGACAAGCTGGAAAAATCTCGCCGTGATCCAAACAATCTTGGAAAAGATCAGAGATAAACTGATCGAAAGATTCGGGACCCGTTTGAAATGCCTCCTGCTATACGGGTCATGGGCCACGGGAACGGCGCGGGAGGATTCGGACATCGATCTCCTGGCGGTTTTGAGTGAAAAGGCGGCTCTAGGGGACGCTGCTTAGTTTCTTAGTTATTTTATTTGAGAACAAACCCTGCTCTTCA
>JACAEW010000098.1 GCA_013388675.1 Syntrophaceae bacterium
CGGACGAAGAAATGAAAAGGGTAAAGATCAGGGCGCATAATTTCCATGGTGAATGGAACTACAGTATCAATCCGTGATGTTCTCATCTTTGTACATGTTATTTATTAACAAACCCTAAAAAAGCGGCAGTCGCTCGAACGCTGGGATACTTCGACACCCTTTTCTTTGCCGACGATTTGAAAATCCCGGTTTTGATGTCTTTGGGGGGAACCGATCCCATTGCGCCGCCAGGATCGGTGCGAAAACTATTTGAACGAATCCCCGGGGTCAAAACTCTCCTGGAGATTCCCGCCATGGGCCATGAGCGCAGCACGCTGTTTCGCTACTTGGCCCAGAAGTGGTTTGACTTCTTTCTGGGATAATCCCGCACCGGGAGTTTTGTCACCTCCGTTTCGGGAGTTGATGGCTCAAAATGAGTTTAAAAAGGCTACGCAGGTTTTCGGCGGCTCCTGTCAGCCGGAATCCGCATTCGGCCCGCGGCCACCGAGGCACTGCAACATCTCTTCATGCACGTAACCATTGGTCGCCAAGATCTCCCCGCCATTCAGGTCAAAAAATCCCCCATCGATGGAAGTGATCCGGCACCCGGCTTCCCGGGCAATTACAACTCCCGCAGCGATATCCCACGGGTAAAGCCCCCATTCCCAGTATCCTTCCAAATTCCCCGCCGCCAGATAACATAGCGCCAGGGCCGCACTCCCCCACACCCGGACTTCCTGAGAGACCGGCAGGAGACGCTCAAGGGAATTTAGGACCCGGGGAAGTTCCTTTTTGTCATAGGGCCAGCCCGTGGCCAGGACCGACTGGCTTAGGCGGCGGTAGGGGGAAACCCGGATCGGCCGGCCGTTTCGGAAGGCCCCTTGTCCTAGAGCGGCGGCGAATAAATCCTCATCCACCGGGTTGAACACCACGCCCACAGTCGGTTCCCCATTAACCCAATAGCCAAGGGAAACGGCGAACTGCCGTTGCCCGTGGAAAAAATTCAGAGTTCCGTCCAGGGGGTCCACATAGATTACCTCCCCGGTTGCTTCTTCATTCTCCTTCTCCTCCCCGATGACCTGCACCCCCGGGAGGTCCCGTGACAGGAGCCGGAGGACCGCCTCCTGGGTTTTTAAGTCGGCGTTGGTCACCAGGTCGGAAGGGCCCGTCTTGGTCTTTGCTTCGACCTTTTCGGATTGAAAATGCTCCTTAAGGACCCTTCCGCCTTCCAGGGCAGCGGCCAGAAGGACATCTTTCACCGTGCGCAAATCTCTGAACAAGACCCCGCCCTTTTTCGGCATCCAAACAGGAAAAACCCGGACCCGCTACATTACAATATGAACCCCCAGGTCCTTTTGTTTTCCCTCAGCCACCCAAATCTCCAAATCTTGCCGGGCCAACGGTTTGAGCTTCTTCAGAGGGGAATCGCGGCCGAGCATCGCATACTTGGATTCTCCCAGGCGATGATAAGGAAGCAGATCGATACGCCGAATGCCGGGCAGCGTTTTGGCAAAACGGAAAAGCGCCTCCCGATCTTCAGCCCCGTCATTGAATCCGGGGATGACCGTATATCGAAGGGCCAGCGGAAACCCGAGACTCGCTATCCTTCCCGCATTGTCGAAGATCCTTTCCCCGGAGACCCCGGTAAGCTCCCCGGCAAGCTGACGGTAGCGCAAGGGGTTCGGGTGCTTGATATCGTAAAGGATGAGATCGCAATGCTGGAGGATGGGCTCGATCGTTTTCCAGGGTGCATAACCGGCAGTCTCGATGGCGGTCGTCAGGCCCCTGGCCTTGCAGGCTTTTAGGAAGGTCTCCAAGAAGCGGGGTTGAGCGAAGGGTTCTCCGCCCGACACGGTGATGCCCCCCCGGGAGGCTTCATAGAAAACTCGGTCGCGTTCAACCTTTTCCAATACCTCTTCTACGCTCATCCATCTTCCGGCAATGGATAGCGCTTCTGGAGCGCAGGCGCTAACGCACTCACCGCAAAGATTGCACTTCCGGCGGTCGATTTCCAAAGAATGATCCTGGAATCGAATCGCCCCGGCGGGACAAGCGCCCAGGCATTCCCCGCAGCCGGTACACAAGGACCTTCGAAAGGCGAGTTCCGGTTCATTCTTCTGGCCTTCCGGGTTCGAGCACCAGGGACACCGGAGAGGGCACCCCTTCAGAAAAACCAGGGTTCGAATGCCGGGACCGTCATGGATCGAATAGCGCTGGATATCAAAGATCAGCGCTCGTCCTTCACTCATTGGTATTCGACCCGGGCAATGATATCCTCCTGCACCTCGGGGCTGAGCTCCACGAACAGGGCGCTGTACCCGGAAACGCGGATGACCAGCCCCCGGTACCGCTCCGGGTGTTTTTGGGCTTGCCGCAATGTCTCGGTGCTTATGACGTTGAACTGGTTATGCCAGCCCCCCAGGCGCACGTAGCCGCGAATAAAGTCGGCGAACTTGGCGAGGCCCTCGTCGCCCTGGAGCGTTGACGGGCTGAAACGCATGTTGAGAATGGCCCCCTGGTTGATCCGTACCATGTCCAATTTCCCCACGGACCTGGCGACCGCGGTGGGGCCTTTGCGCGCCCGCCCATGGACCGGGGAGATGTTGTCATTGAAAGGCTCCCGGGCTTTCCTTCCGTCGGGAGTGGCGCCGCACCGCTCCCCGAAACCCACATTGGCCGTCAGGGTGTAGAGGGAAGGAACCCAGGGCCCTCCCCTCGGGTTGGTGTGTCCCTTTAGGGCATCCGCCCATACATGCAGCACCCGATTGGCAAGAAGGTCCACGGAATCCTCATCGTTCCCGAATTTGGGGGCCCGATTGATGAGCCTTTGCCTCAGGGGCTCCTGTCCTTCAAAGTTTTGGTCCAAGGCCTCGATGAGTTTGGACAGGGGGACCGATTTTTCCTCAAAGACCAGTTTTCTCACCGCCGCCAGGGAGTCGGCCGTGGTAATCAAACCGATTCCCAGGGGAGAGGTGAAGTTGTACCTTGCTCCCCCGGCGTTGAACTCGATGCCCCGGGCCAGGCAATCAGAAATAAAAAGCGATACGAAAGGCAGCGGCAACAATTCGGCATGCAGCCGGTCCAGAAGATTGTTGTAGGCCACCAGCTGGGCGACAAAATATTCGAGCTGCCTTCGAAAGGCATTCATCAGGTCGTCGAAATGGCTAAACTTCTTCGGATCGCCCGTAGCCGGTCCTAGTTGCTTTCCCGTCAATCGGCACCGCCCGTCATTCAAGGCCAGCTCCAGGCACTTCGGCAGGCTCAGGTGTCCCGAGTTTCCCCAGCTGTTGGTCATCCCGCACACAACCGGCTCGGAGCATCCGAGCGCCCCCCATTCCCGCGCATCCAGGGGGGCAACCCCGCATTCGATCAGAGAATCGGTGACCAACCGGTCGCCGAAAATCTTATGCTTTCCGATCCCGGATCGCACCGCTTCCCCAAATTTGAGGAGAATCTCCTGGGGCGTGGAATCGTTGACCCGGAAGGCCAGGTCGGGCTGAACCAGGCGAACGGCGCAGTCCGCCTCCAGGCAAAGGTAGGTGAGCTCGTTGGTCCCATCTTTGCCGTCCGGCAGAATGCCGCCCAGGGTTAAGGCTTGTCCATGGGCCGGACCGGCCAGGAGCCGCGCTCCCTCGTTGGAATAGATCTTATTGATCTCGGATAATTTGCAGAAAAAACAGCCTAGCAGGTCGAGCGCCTCCGCCCGGTCCAAACGGCCCGATTCCACATCCCTCCGGTAAAAAGGATAAAGGTACTGGTCGAACCTGCCCAAAGCGATGGCCAGGCCGTTCGATTCGATCTGAATGATCACCTGGATGAACCAGATGGACTGTAAGGCTTCCCAGAAATCGGTCGCCGGTGCTTCCGGGACTCTTTGGCAGATTTGGGCGATTCGTTTCAGCTGCCCCTTTCTCCCCGGGTCCGGGCAGCTCTCCGCAAGCTCCCCGGCCAGGCGGCTATAGCGGCGGGCGAAGCCGACCGCCGCTGTACACACCATCAAGGCGGCCTGGTAGAAATGGAGTCTCTCTTCTTGCTGATCGTCTTTCCATTGTTTCTTGTGATTTTCAATTTCTTCTTTCAGGCCCTTTATCCCGAGGCGGAGTAATTTTTCGTAGTCGGGTACAAGATGCCCCGGCCCCGACATGGAATAATTTTCGTTGGCGATCACTCCGTTCAAGGCGGCGGCCCGGACTTCTTCCGGCAGGCGCGCCCTCCAGCTATCCCGGAGCGAACGCCCGCTCCAATAGGGCAGGATTTGTCTCAATAGAGCTTTATCTTCTTCCCGAACCCGAAATTTGTCCCCGGGCCGGGTGGCAAAGGTGTCCATCTGGGAAAGGACCCAGTCCTGGGCGTATTCGGGAAAGAGTGGTGCCGCCTTCGGCTGGCGTGCCTGGTTGCCTACGATAAGCTCTCCCTCCTCGATGCGAATATCCATCTCCGCAAGGACCGCAGCAAGGATTTTCGCCCTTCGGATTACGGGAGGGTCCCCTTCGGTCGCCCGATGAACGCGAGTGGCGATCCGCGCTCTCTGGATGTCCACCCGGCGCTCGGTCTCCTGGATTTTCTCCGCCAGTTTTTTCACGGGGGCGATCATTCCGGCCTCCTGGGGGCAAAAGGCAAAAAGACTCTTCCGGGATCCTTAAGGATTTCCCTCCCTCGTCCCGGGGGGTTCTTTTTCGGGAGGATTGAGTTGCTTCCCTGTAGATGGAAGGAGTCCGGGAGGTTCAACTTCACCCAAGATCCCTATGGACCTTCATATCTTCTATTCACCGAGCATCAGGTTCGGCAGCCAGGTGATGATCTGGGGAAAAATCATGCAGATAATAAGACCCAGAATTTGCAGCATCACAAAGGGTATAATCGACCGGTAGATGTCCGCCATGGTTACCCCCGGGGGGGCAACCGCCTTCATATAGAACAGATTAAAACCGAAGGGCGGGGTTAAGAAAGCCATCTCCATGTTGACCACAAACAGGACGCCAAACCATAAAGGATCGAAGCCCAGCTTGACCACCACCGGGAAAAAAATCGGCGTGGTGAGAATCACGATGCCGGTCGGGTCGAAGAAACATCCCATGACGAAGAAAATGACCTGCATCATGATGATCGTCGCCCAGCCCCCTCCCCCTATGTTCAGCAGCAAACTGCCGATCAAATCCGCCGCCCCGGTTACGGCATAGAGGGCCGTAAAAACGGAGGCGGCCAGGACAATCCAGATGACCATGGCGCTGAGGCGAAGGCAAACGAAAAGAGCTTCCACGAAGTTCTGCCAGGTGAGGCGTTTCTTGATCGCCGCGCTGATAATGGCCCCGAAGGCGCCGATGGCCGAAGCCTCGCTGGGAGTGGCGAAACCGAAGAAAATCGACCCCATGACCGTAATGATCAGGGCGATGGGCAGGATCAGCCCCGGAAACAGCATCAACTTCTGGCGGGTCGGCAGCCTCTCTTCCCTGGGTACTCCCGGGGCCAGGTCTTTCTGCAGATAGCTCCTTATGAGAATATAGGCAATAAACAAGGCGGAAAGCAGGATCCCGGGGAAAACCCCGCCGATGAAAAGTTTTCCCACGGAAAGCCGGGCAAACAGGGCCAGGACGATCATCAAAACGCTGGGTGGGATCAGGATTCCCAGGGCCCCACCGGCGGAAATACACCCGATGGCAATTTCCTTATTATATCCCCGCTTGAGCATCGAGGGCAGGGCCAGGAGGCCCATGGAAGTCGTGGCCGCGCCGCTGATTCCCACCATGGCGGCAAAAAGGGTGCAGATAAGCACGGTGCCGGCAGCCAGGCCTCCCCGAAGCCCGCCCATCCAGTGATACATCATGTGATACAGGTCTTCCGCGATGCCGCTGCGCTGGAGCATGGCCCCCATGAAAATGAACATGGGAACGGCGACCAGTACAAACATGTCCATGACCATGTAGGTGCGGTTGGCCAGAACGGCCAATGCTTTTGGGCCCCAGATGAAGATCGTAAAGAGCGTGGCTACTCCTCCGAGGGAGAAAACCAGGGGTAACCCCAAAAACAGGAGAATCATGAGGCTGCCGAAGAGGATGATCGTAAGCCAAACAGGTCCCAATTCAAGCATGAATCATTTCCTTATGAGTTATCAGTTAGATTCCGTAAACAGCCAGCCACAGGCAAAGAAAAGTGATTTTCTCTCAGGCCTCTTTTTTGCTAGCCTCTTCTTTCCCCCTATCGGCGGTTTCTAAGATTGCCATTCGGTCAAAGAGGCCCAATCTTTTTCGAAAACCGCTAAATCAGCTTCACCTGGGGAGGGTAAAGGTCTTTCCCGTGAATGACGGTGAGAATATCCCGGATAAGCTTGGCCAGCGCCTGAAGCATAAAAAGAAAACAACCTACCGGCACCGTCGTCCTCAAGGGATAGTAGGGCGGCGCCCAATAAGTCATGGTGGTTTCCCTCAACTGCCAGGACTTTATCGTCGCTTCCAGGGAGGTCCAGAAGAGCACACCCAGGTAAAGAAAGACGAAACCGACGGTGCAGATATCCAGGATCGCCTTGCCCCTGTCGGAATAACGACCCCAGAAAATATCCACGTTGACATGCCCCTTGGTCAGTAAGGTGTAAGCCCCCCCCAGGACGATGTAGCCCCCGTAAATAAAAAGGGAGGTCTCATAGGCCCAGATCGACGGACGGTTGAAGAAATACCTCATCACGATCTCCCAGATCATGATGAACATCATGGGGCACATGAGGAAGGCGACAAACCATCCGAACCTGGCGTTCACCCAATCCGTGTAGCGCAGGAAGTATTTTATTGCTTTCACCGATCATCCCCCGGCTAAGGAGGAGGGGATCCTCCCTCCTCCCATTGATTCTTTGGGCAGGCAGATTAGGGTAATCTCTTGGGCCCGAAGTAGTCTCTATGGTAGGCCCTCGCCTCCGTATAGATATTGATCAGCCGATCGATGTAGGGATCCTTGCCTTTGGCGCTGAGGAATTTGTTCCAGCACCATTCCTCGGCTTTTTTCAGTTCATCGTCGGGGATGAAGATCGTTTCCATGCCCTTTTCCTTCAGTACTTTTCTGGCCTTGGCGTCCTGAACGATGGTCCGCGAGGTTATGTCCAGGTTGTGAATTCTGGCGGCGGAGAGCATGACTTCCTGCAGATCGGGGGGCATCTCGTTGAACGTTTTCAGGTTCATGATGATCTCGCAGGTGTCATAGGGGATGATGGAGGGGTTGATGAAATACTTGCACACTTCGTAAAGCTTGGCGCCGGCCCAAGCGTCCGGGCAGCCGAAGGCGGCGGCATCGATGATCTTGGTTTGAATGGCCGTGTAGATCTCCCCGCCGGGAACGGTGACGATGGATGCCCCGTTATGCACCAGCCAGTCGGCCCAGATGCCAAAGGCCCTGACTTTCATTCCCTTGTAGTCGGAGAATTTCCGGACCGGTTTGGTGGAAACCATGGTCCCCCATTCGTCCGAGCACTCATAGGTGAGGTGCATCACCCCGTGCTTGGCGTAGGCCTCCCGCCAGAGCTCTTTGCCCCCCAAAACCTGGTACCAAAGTTCCATGAACTCCAGGTGGTCATTGGGAAAGAAAGGCACCGCCCAGAGGTAATAGGCCACGGGGACGATCCCTCGGTGATAAATCGGCGACGTCACCGCCACATCCGCCACACCGGAGCCCACTCCTTTAAAGGTCTCCCCAATCCCCAGAAGGACCTCGGCGTCGTAATTTTTCATCTCGATCCGGCCGCCGGACAACTTGTTGACCCGCTCACAAAAGAGCTTCGCCGATTCATCCTGCGCCCCGATCCCGATTCCCGTCCAGTTACTCTGGAGTTTGAGTTTCCAGACCTTTGCGGGAGCGGCTTTGGCCGTTCCTTTGAGAGCCAGGGTCGCCCCTCCGATTCCCGCCGCTGCGGCAGTGCCCTTCAGAAATGCGCGGCGACTGATTTTCTTTCTCTCTTTCATCAACCTCTCCTCCTTTTTTTACCGAATTGGGTGTCGGTTCACCGTTTTTATGGGGTGC
>JACAEW010000151.1 GCA_013388675.1 Syntrophaceae bacterium
ATGCCGCCCTGGGTCCGGCCAACTCTCTTCCGGCAGGGGTAGACCCGGGAAGCTCAAAATCTTCCTCAAGCACCCACTCGATGGGGAGAAGACCCTTTTTTTCTTCTCTGTGCCTCCGTGGTGAAAAAGTCGTTAAGGGGTGTTGCATTGTAATCCTTTAAACCCGACGCATTTCCAGATAGGATGGGTGCGCACAACCCCCGAGTTTCGCCGGACCACGAAGGGCTCCAGTTTTTCGCAAGATTCGAAAAGCGCTTCCAGCCCCCGGGGGAGCTCATTCCCCCCTTCGGTGAAAAATATCCCTTGGCTTCCCACCGGCGGGGAGTTGAGAGGGGAAAGATGATTGATCCGGTTCGGCGCATCCCACTGGTAAACGGGAATTTTTCCTTGGGTATAAAACATCCCCTCCCCTACCAGTTGATGGCGCGGGGTGAGCAGAAAGATTCCCTTGGCCGGGTCCAATGATTGGGCGACTTCCTTGATTCGGTCTCCCAGCGTGCGCCAGCCGTGGAGCTGGCTGGTGGGGTCCCGGTGGGCCGGCATGGGGATTACCCCGTGAACGGCCTGCAGGTGGGCCAGGAACGTGAAGAGCAGGGCTGTGAGTCCAGCTACCCAGGCAAAGGCCCTCTTCCCCTTTCCCCACCCGGCCCAACCCTGCACCGCGAATCCAGACAAAGCGACCACGGCTGAAAAATACGCCAGGGCCGGCCAGTTGGCTTCCACTTTGGAACGAAGGCTGGTGTATGCAAAGAAAAGAAGAACCGGGGCCGAGGTCCAGAATAAAAGAAGCCATTGCTTTTCCCCCCGGCGAAATCCTTGGTTAGCGGATTTCCCCATGGCCCATAGAATCGCCAGAAATAGGAGGGGGGAAACCAGTCCAGCCTGCCCGGCCCAGTATTCTCCGAAGTACCTGAGCCCCACTTGCTTTTTCACCTCCAGCCCATGAGAAAGCTGAAAACGGAAGGAAAGCCAGTCATTTTGGGCATTCCAAAGGATGACCGGAGAGAAGATCGCAAGGCCTAAAAGAAAGGCCAGGTAAGGCTCCTTCCGCCGGAGCCCATTTCTTCCTTCGGGGTAGGAAAGGAGAAAAAGAAAAATACAAGGGGCAAGGAGAACCATGGTGTATTTGCTGAACATGCCCAGCCCCAAGGCGACCCCGGTTAAATACCACCAAAATCCTCCTTTTCCTGCTGTCGCCTGATAGACAAAAAGGATGGACAACGCCCAGAAAAGACCTTGCGGCCCGTCCGGAGTAACGATGATTGCGCCCGCGGACCCAAGGAGGGTGAGGTTGAGCACGAGGGCGGCAAAGAAACCCGCCCGCTCGCTGCGGAACATCAGTCGAGCCAAGAGATACAAAAGGTAGGAAAGAAGGGCCGTCATCAGAACCCATCCGATGCGGACCCCGAACTCGCTTTGCCCCGCCAGGGTAGTAAATACCAGGATTAGGAATCCCACCATGGGCGGGTGATCATAATACCCCCACTGCAGGTTGCGCGACCAGGTAAAGTAGTACGCCTCATCCGGGGCCAGCTCCACCCATTGAATAAAAACAAGGCGAAAAACCGTCGTAGCGGCCAGCAGGATGTAAAGCCACCGACGGTAATACCTATCGGGATCTTTGTATCCCTCCACGGGTGTCACGGGAAAATCGGTGCGAATCAAATTCCTTCCCTCTGAAATCCTTTCCCGCAACCAGTGAATTTCCCGATGATAAGGGGGCGGGCATCCTGATCGCGGTGGTTTCTTTATACGTCAACTGCCCCTCAGCGGCAACCTCAAAGTTATCCCCCGGGCCCCTTTGTATAACGAATCAAATTTCCCAAAAAAGAGCTTTGATACCCCATTGATTTGAAGGAGGAAATAAAGAGGGGCCATATTCAGGACGACCTGGAATGAGGATGGGGAAGGCCTTCATGGGTCCCACCGCCGCCGGATTAGGAAAAGTTCTTTGGAGGGTAATCACGGTATTTCCAGCGAATCTTCCACATCATCATGAGGGCGTTCAGCATGATCTTGCGGTTGAAGGTGGACTCACCGGCTTTCCGCTCTTCGAGGATGTAGGGGACTTCCTTCACCCGGAAGCCTCGCTTGTGGACCTTGTAGAGGACCTCTTCCACAATGGGGGGACCCACGGCCATGAGCTGATCCAGTTCGATGGACTCCAGGACCTGTCTTCGGAAGACGCGGTATCCCGAGGTGCAGTCCCGCACGGGAACGCCAAGGATGAGGCGGATGTAGGCATTGGCCGAACGGGTAATCCATTTCCGCAGGAAGTGTCTTCCTTTTTCTCCCCCTCCTTCCACCAGGCGGGAGCCTATGAGCAGGTCGCAGTCTCCCATCTGGCTAAGGAAAAAAGGTATATAGGAAGGCTGGTGGGAAAAGTCGGCGTCCATCTCGATGACATAATCCACCCCCTGGTCCACGGCGTACTTGAATCCGGCCACCCCCGCCGTTCCCCTCCCCCGCTCGTTTTTGCGGAGAATCAAATGGACCCGGGAGTCTTCTTTCCGGAGGCGCTCCACGATAGCCCAGGTCCCGTCCGGAGAGTTATCATCCACCACCACCGCGCCGATGTCCGGCCCCTGGCGGAGAATCTCCCGTAAGAGGAGCTCAATATTCAGCGCCTCGTTGTAAGTGGGGATCATGGCCATGGCTTTCATGCTGCTTCCTCGGCCCGCCGGTTGATCCCGCTGAGGGATAGGCGGCTGAAAAACAGGAATACAAGCCCCGTCGCCACTTCCACCAGATACCCAAAGCCGTGCATGAGGATGGCGCAGCCCAGGGCCACTTCTTTGCCCACCCCGAAAGACATCAGAACGACCAAAATCAAATAGTGGAGCGTTCCGATGCCCCCCGGGGAAGATGGAATGATCTTTCCGAAGGCTGCGAAAATGATTACCATGATCGGAGCGCTAAAGGGAAGAAAAAGGCCGAAAGCCGCCAGGACCAGGTAAGCGACCACGAAGACCGTCGTCCACATGCCCAGCAGGCACCCAAAGGCGTACAGGATATAACGGCCGGTGACCACTCGCATCCCCTGGAAGACATTTTGAAGGATTTCTTGGATTTTATGGCGGAACCGTCGCGGAACCCGGACCAGGAGTCGGCTGATCCATTCCAGGATTTTTTCTTCCCGCCGCAGGACGAAAAACAGAACCAGGACCAGTCCCAGGGCGACAAAGCCAATCAGCGTTCCGCTGGTCCGGAGCCAGGAGGGAAGGGAAACCATGGGCATGAGCAGGAGAAGAAAGATCAAGAGCACCAGAATGTCCAGCAGGTGCTCCACCATGATGGTAGAAAAGCATAGGGTCTTGGGAAGGCGCTCTTTTTCCCCGATCAAATAGGCCCGGGCCAACTCCCCCATTTTGGCGGGAAAAAGATTATTGACCATTAGACCAATAACCAGCACGGAAAAGGTCGACGCCAGGCGTATTTCTTTCTTCGCCGGCATGAGCAGGTAGCGCCATCCCGCTGCTTTTAGGAAGAAAACCAAAAATTGAAGCAGACCCGCCGGAATCAGGAATAAATAATTGGCTGACTGGAAAGAGGTCCACAGGACTCGAAAGTCCACCTTTTCGATAGAGAGGTAAACCGCAACTGCGCTGATGGCCAGCCCTACGATGAAGTTGAGGTGCCGGCGGAGGAAGGGAATCATCTGGGTAACAGGCCTTTGATCTTGCGCATCACCTCCTCGACAGTGATGGCTTCCATACAGTTGGGAGAGACCTCGCATTTCCGCCGGTAACAGGGGGCGCAGGGAATGGAGGAGACGATTTTGTCCCCTCTTCCGTAAAGTTCAATCTCCTGGGCGCAGGTCGGCCCGAAGAGGGCGACGACCTTTTTCTTTAACCCGATGGCCAGGTGCATGGCCGTCGTATCTCCCGTCACCACCAGGTCGCAAAGATTCAGGATGGCGGCAAACTGGCCCAGGGTGTTGTCGCACCCTGTGTCGATGACTGCCCCCCGGGCCTTATTGAGGATTCTTCGATTCCGCTCCCTTTCGCCGGGGCCGCCCAGAAGCAACACCTTGGTCCCTCGTTCCTTTTTCAATTGCCTTATGAGACCCAGGTACCCCTCTTCGGTCCAGGCCTTATTGGCAAACACCGATCCGGCGCCGGTGTTGAGTCCGATTAAGCGATCGCTCTTTTTGAAGCCTGCCTTCCGGGTAAATTTTTCGGCAAAAGCGGAGTCTTCCGGGGAAAGGAAGAGGAGATAGTCATCTTTTTGATATTCGATCTGCGCGATCTCGAAGATCAGCTCCGGGTAGGTCTTTTTGTTTTGATAGAATTTCAGTTCATCGGAAAGGCCGAGAAAAAAGGCGTACTCGCTGGACGGATTCAGGGGGAAAGGATTCCCTTCGGGCCCCAGGGCAAAACCTCTTTTTTCTTTCGCCTCCACTTTGGAAACGATGGCCGCCCCGCGGGGTTCCTTCTCCAGCCCGATCGCCAAGTCAAAGCTCTCCGCCCACAAAGGCAGGAGGGGGGCGAATCCAAAGGGAAGAAGCCGATCGATGAAGGGATTATTCTTGAGAAGGGGATCAGCCTCTTTGTCCACCACCCAGGTGATGTGGCTCTGGGGGTAGGCTCTTTTCAATCCAGTAAGAAGGGGAGTGGTGCGTAGGACATCCCCGATGGCCGCCAGTTTCACGATCAAGATGCGGTGGCCCATGGGGGAATATTGCTCGCATCCTTCGCAAAGCCTTTTGAATTTGCAGGGCCTATCCCCGATGAAATACCGGCAGTCCAGACGCCAGAAAGGATTCATTTATTTTCGCCACGGAGGCATGGTGCGGCAGAGCCGCAACCCAAAAAGTGTGCTTAAGTGCCTCAAGTGCCTTAAGTTAAAAACCCCAAGCGCACACCTGGTTTCTCATCTTATTTGCTTGACAAAATCTTCAAAGTTTGCACGTAAGTAATACAGAGAGGGCAAGCCCAATTCATTCGTAGGGGCAACCCTCCGTGGTTGCCTTTCTTGCGGGCGGCCCCAGGGGGCTATCCTTCCAACATCCTGTTTGGTTTCGGCTATGCGCCGGGTTTGGTATTTACCCTCTGCTCTATCCTCTTTGCCCTAGGCACTTTTCTTCTTCTCCGGCGCCCAGTCGAAACGGTGGAACTGCATGGTGAAATTTCCCCGGCCCTGGGTCAGGGAACGCAGGTCCGTGGAGTACCCAAACATGCCCTTCAGGGGCACGAAGGCCTCGATGAGACTGACCTTTCCCTTGGCCTGGACCTGTTCGATTCGCGCCTTGCGGGCCCCCAAATCCCCGATCACCTCGCCCACGAATTCCTCGGGGACCACCACTTCGGTCCTCATGATTGGCTCCAGGAGGACAGGCTGAGCTTTCTGGCACCCGTTGCGAAAGGCCATGGCCCCGGCGATCTGGTAAGCAAGAGGGCTGGAGCTGCCTTCTTGAAAGCTCCCCCCCAGGAGGGTGACTTTCAGGTCTACCACCGGATACCCGGCCAGAGGCCCATTTCCCGTCGATTCCTTTACCCCGGTTTCGATGCTGGGAATGAATTCTGCAGGGACGTTGCCATCCGAAGCGTCCCCGATGAACTCCAACCCGGAACCCCTCGGCCGGGGCTCCAGGCGCAGCCGTACGTGGCCGAAATTCCTGACCCCTTCGATCTCCCGCTCGAATTTGCCTTCGCCCTCGGCGACTTCCGTGATGGTCTCCCGGTAAACGACCTGCGGCTTGCCCACATTCACCGAGACATTGAAGTCTTCCATGAGGCGCCTCACCACTACGTCCAGATGAAGCTCCCCCATTCCGGAGATGACGGTCTGCCCCGTGTCTTCGTCGAACTTCACCCGGAAGGTCGGGTCCTCTTCGCCCAGCTTCTGCAGGAAGAAATCCAGCTTCTCCTGATCCTGCCGGGATTTCGGTTCGATGGCCACCGAGGTCACCGGCTCGTAAAAATCGATTCGCTCCAGGGTAATGGGATGGGCTTCCGCGCAGAGCGTGTCCCCGGTGGCGGTTTCCTTGAGGCCGGCGGCCCCGATGATATCTCCGGCCCTCACCTCCGGAATCCGTTCCTTTTTATTGGCATGCATCCGGAAGAGGCGGGCCACCCTCTCCCGCTTCCCCTTGGTGGAGTTGTAGACCTCCTGCTCCGCCTTGAGAACCCCGGAATAAACCCGGAGATAGGTCAGCTTTCTTCCCTCGTCGGTCATGATCTTGAAGGCCAGCGCGGCAAAGGGCTCCTGATCGGAACTGTTTCGCCTTTCCGGCTCTCCGGTCTTGGGATTGAAACCCTGGACCGGGGGGACATCCAAGGGAGAAGGAAGGTAATTCACCACTGCATCCAGGAGCGGTTGGATCCCTTTATTCCGCAGGGCGGCTCCGCAAAGGACGGGGACCATGTTGAATTTTATCGTGGCTTCCCGCAGGACCCGATGAATCTCCTCCGGCCCGACCTCTTCCCCGGCCAGGTATTTTTCCATGAGGGGATCGCTCTTCTCGGCCAGAGTTTCCAGGAGCCTCTCCCGGTATTTCCCGGCATCGACCGCAAAATCAGCGGGGATATCCACCTCCCGGAACGTGGCCCCCAGGGTTTCCTCGTCCCAGGCGACGGCCTTCATCTTGATCAGGTCGATGACCCCCTGGAACCGATCTTCGGCTCCCAGGGGCAATTGAATCAGGACCGGGTGGGCGCCCAACTTCTCTTTCATGCTCTCCACGGAGCCCAAAAAATCGGCCCCGACCCGGTCCATCTTGTTAATGAAGGTGAGGCGGGGGACATGATATTTATCCGCCTGGTGCCAGACGGTTTCTGACTGGGGTTCAACCCCATTGACCGCGTCAAAGACGGCGATTGCCCCATCCAGGACCCGGAGGCTTCTTTCCACTTCGATGGTGAAATCTACATGACCGGGGGTATCGATCAAATGAATTTCATGCCCCCGCCAGGGAAAGGTGGTCACCGCGGATGTGATGGTAATTCCCCGCTCCTGCTCCTGTCGCATCCAGTCCATGGTGGCCTCCCCGTCATGGACTTCGCCCATTTTGTGGGAACGGCCGCTGTAATAAAGGATACGTTCGGTGACCGTGGTCTTCCCGGCATCGATATGAGCCATGATGCCGATATTGCGGATTCTGCTTAAGCGACCTTTGGGGGCAGCCATAAACTCTAAACCATCGCTTTTCCTGGGCAGATCTTAGCCTACCCTACGGGAACTTGCAGGACCTTTTACCTACCTCCCAAACCGCCTGCTTTCCATGACTTGTCTTAAAAAATCATCATAGGCCACTTACCCTTTTCCTGTCAATATAAAACCATGAAAGGATTAAGGAAACCAAAGAAATGAGGGTTATTCCCGGGGCAGCCTTCTTTTTAGAATACAGTTTCCCCCTTGACCCTTCCCGGTTCTTCTTATAAATTCTAGATGATTTTTCTTCATTTCAAGAAGGGAGGGAGGGATATGAGAAAGCGAATTGCAAATAGGTTCTTGCTTTCCTTGGCGATGGTCTTATTTATCGCCTTTCCCGGACCTGCTTTGGCCCAGGATACGATCAAGATCGGCTTCTTCGCCCCGATCACTGGCCCGGCGGCAGTGGACGGCACGAGCGCGAAAAACGCCGTGGAACTGGGACTGAAAGAGGTGAACGATGCGGGGGGAATCAGGGGGAAGAAGGTTGAATTGATCGTCTATGACGACCGGTTGAAGGCCGAGGAGGCAGTGGCCATCGCCAACAAGTTAATCGAAAAGGACAAAGTCGTCGGCGTGGTCAGCGGGTCCTACAGCGGGCCCACCCGGGTTGTCGCCCCCATATTCCAGAAGGCGGGTATGCCCATGGTGGCCGGATATGCCGTCCACCCGGATGTGACCTGGGACCCCAAGGCGAAAAAGCCCAACGACTTCATCTTCCGGAATGGGTTCCTGGGGGAAGTGGAGGGAGCGGCCGCCGCGGAGTATGCGGTGAAAAATCTAAAGGCCAGGAAGATCTCCATTATCTCCATGGACAACGACTTCGGGAGGGCCATTTCCGCGGGGTTCGCGGCCCATGCTGAAAAACTCGGGGCCTCCATCCTGACCAAGCAAATGTACAAATTCCCGGGAGAGAAGGATTTTCGTCCCTTTTTGACCCGGATCAAGGAGGGGAACCCCGAGCTGATCTTCGCCGCCGGGTATTACAATGAGGCGGCGGCCATAGTCCGGCAATCCAAGGAACTGGGGATCAAGAGCACCCTCATGGGAGAGGAAGGCTTCGATTCTCCCAAGTTCCTGGAAATCGCCGGGCCCGCGGCTGAAGGCGTGATCATCGCCACCAACCTCGACCGGGACGATCCGCGGCCTCTGGTTCAGAATTTCCTGAAGAACTACCGTCAGGCCTACGGCCATGATGCCGACATGGTGGGGGCCTCCAGTTACGACGCATTCAAGATTCTCGTGGGGGCCGTCGAAAAGGCCGGAACCGATCCCCAAGCGATCCAGCAAGCTCTCCGGGATACCAAGGACTACAACGGCCTGACTGGAAAGATCACCCGTTTTGTCCAGGGAGAGGTGGTCAAACCGGTGCAAATCCAGGTGGTCAAAAAAGGAAAATTCCGCCGCCTGGGGGTGGTGGACACTCCGGAAGTCATCACCCCGCCGATGAAAAAATAGACTGGTAGGGGCGACCCGCCGGGTCGCCCTTACGAACCCCCAAAAAGCTTATCATGCTCTGGCAACAACTGGCCAACGGAATCGCCGTGGGAAGCGTCTACGCTCTCATCTCCCTCGGGTTGACCATGGTTTACGGGATCCTCCGGATTCTCCATGTGGCTCACGCGGGGATTTACACTCTGGGCGCTTATGTGGGTCTTCTCGCGTTTCGATTCCTGGGCGATTTCTGGCTTTCTCTTCTGGCGGGAATGGTCGGTGCGGCAGTGGCCGGCTATCTGGTAGAGCGCCTCCTGTACATGCCGCTGCTTCACCTGCCCCGAATTGCCCCGCTTATCGTGTCCATCGGCCTCTTTACCGCCATGGAAGAGGGATTCCGGATCGTCGCCGGTCCTCACACCCTCACTTATAATGCCGATATGGGCCTGGGAAGCATTTCCCTGGGAGCTTTTCGGCTCACGGAAACCCAGGTCCTGATTCTCCTGGTCACTTTCGGTATTCTGTTTTTTCTCTGGGCCTTTCTGACCCGGACTCGGATGGGCCTGGCCATGCGCGCCTGCGCCATGGATGCGGAGACCGCCTCATCCTTCGGGGCCAATGTGAGCGCCATGATCGCCATGAATTTTCTCCTCGGCTCCGCCATGGCCGGGGCCGCGGGGGTGCTCATCGGAGTTTACGACAACCAGGTCTGGCCCACGATGGGCAGCATACCTGCGTATAAAGCCTTGGCCATCGTCGTCCTGGGGGGACTCGGGAACATTCCGGGAACGGTCCTGGCTTCCTTCATCGTCGGCCTGGCCGAGACCTTCTTCATCGGCATCCTGGCCATTCCCTTTCCCCGGGATGCGGTGGCTTTCATCGCCATGATTCTGGTTTTAATGTTTAAACCTTATGGTTTGCTGGGCAAGGCCTGAAATACATTTCACCCCAGAGACAAATGAGGACACAGAGGAAAACCCTATATTTCGAAAATCGGAATTTTTTATGGACTTCTTTTTTCATTGCTTTTTTTCGTCCCCGTGAACTCTGCCTCCCCGTGGTGAAAAGGTTTTTATGATCAGCGGTTACGTCATCACCATTCTCATAACCGTCGCGATTTACGCGATTTTGGCCCATAGCTTGAACATCATCACGGGACACGCGGGGCAGATCTCCCTGGGCCATGCCGCCTTTTTCGGAATCGGGGCCTACACCTCAGCCCTGTTGTACACCGGAGTTGGCCTTTCTTTCTGGCTCAGCGTCCCTCTGGCCGCCATCGCTGCCGGGATCATCGGGGCCCTCCTGGGCATCCCCTGCCTGCGGGTGCGGGATGATTTTCTGGCGATCACCACCATGGGGATCAACTTCGTGGTGGAGGCCATCTTTCTCTATATTCCTTTCTTCGGCGGGGCCATGGGAATCGGGGGGATCAACCTTCCCGATTGGTTCGGAAGGGAGATGAGCAAGCCCGAATATTTCATCCTCATTCTGGCGGTCTTCGGATTATTGCTGCTTTTGGATTATGGCCTGGGGCGCTCCTGGATCGGACTGGCCTGGGCTTCCATCCGCGAGGACGAGCAGGCGGCGGAGGCCATGGGCGTGGACGTGGTTCGATTCAAGGTCCTCGCCTTCATCCTGGGGAGCATGATCGGCGGGCTGGCGGGGGGGTTCTACGCCCATTTCCTGACCTTCATCATGCCCCAGAACTTCGGCTTCCCCATGTCCATCGTGATTCTCTCCATGGTGGTGTTCGGGGGAATCGGGACCCGCTGGGGACCTCTCCTGGGGGCCTTGATCCTGGGCGTCCTCCCGGAGCTTTCCCGGCCGATCATGGAGTACCGTACCTTTCTTTACGGACTCCTGCTCCTGTTCATGATGCGTTTCCAGCCGGATGGCCTTCTGGGGTCCGAGTCCATCCTAATGAGGGGAATCCGGCGGCTGGCTGTACGGCCCGCTCCTTCAAGGTAATTTCATGTCCCTGTTGCAGGTAATTTCGTTGGGCAAGGAATTTGACGGGCTGCGGGCCCTCGACGGGGTCAGTTTTGTCGCCGAGGCGGGTCAGATTCTGGGCATCATCGGCCCGAACGGGGCCGGGAAAACGACGCTCTTTAATCTCATTTCCGGAATCTACCCGCCCAGTTCCGGCCAAATCCTTTTTCAGGGAGAGCCGATCCTCAATCGAAAGCCCCACGAAATCAGTCGAAAGGGCATCGGCCGGACTTTTCAGATCGTCCGGCCTTTTCAGAACCTGGACGTGGAGACCAATGTTCTGGTGGCCCTGGGACAGCGTTTTTATCCCTCCCTCTGGAAGTCCACCCAAGCCTACCGGAAGCCGGAAATCCTCAAGGAGGCCGAAACACTGATCCGGGAAGCCGGGGTCCAGTCCTTCGCCAGGCATCAAGCCAAGAACCTTCCCCTGGGGATCAAGAAGCGCCTGGAAATCGCCCGGGCCCTGGCTTTGCGGCCTCGGCTTCTACTTTTGGATGAGCCTTCCGCGGGGTTGCGTTACGAGGAATCCACCCAGCTCATGAACCTGATTCGCAAGGTCTGCGCCCAGGGGATCGGCGTTCTCTTAATCGAACACAACATGCATGTGGTGATGGACCTATGCCAGCGAATCATGGTCCTGGACCACGGAGTCAGGATCGCCGAAGGCACCCCGGAGGAGGTTCGTTCGAACCCGCTGGTTATCCAAGCCTACCTCGGAAAGGAAGTCTGATGCTCGAAGTCCGGGACATCGAAGTGGCCTACGGGGAAATCTTGGCTCTCAAGGGGATCAGCTTCACGGTGAAAGAAGGGGAACTGGTCACCATTATCGGGGCCAACGGAGCGGGTAAGACCACGGTTCTGCGGGCGATCATGGGACTCGCCAGGTGCAGGAAGGGGGCCGTTCTCTTCCAGGGAAAAGAAATCACCCAATCTCCGCCCCATTCCCGCGCCCGTCTGGGGATCACTCCCGTTCCCGAGGGCCGTAAAATCTTCCCCGACCTTACGGTGGGGGAAAATCTGCTCATGGGCGGGTTCACCCTGGAAGATCGAAAAAAAATAGCCGACCGGATGGAAAAGGCCTTTGCCCTTTTTCCCATCCTTCGAGAAAGGCAAAACCAGGTGGGGAAAACGCTAAGCGGGGGGGAACAGCAAATGCTGGCCATCGCCCGGGCGCTGATGGCCGAACCCCGGGTCATCCTGATGGATGAAATCTCCTTGGGCCTTATGCCGATTTACGTGGAAGAAACCTTTCGGGTCATCGGAGACCTCCATCGGAGGGGAGTCACGATCCTTCTGGTGGAGCAGAACGCCCGCAAAGCCTTGGCCACGGCGGATCGGGGATACGTGCTGGAAACCGGTGAAATCGTCCTTGCCGGGCCCAGCCAGGACCTTGCCCAAAACCCTCAGGTCAAGACAGCCTACCTGGGAGGAAGCTGAATGAAGAGTGCTTAAAATGCCCAAAGTGCGTCAGAGCGCCCAGAATCAGAGAATCTGAAAACAAGAAAATCTACCCGGAGTATGGCCATGAAAAAAAACAGACCGGTGAAGGTGATGGAGAAACCCAAGGCCAAAACCCAAGTGGGCCTGAAGGTGAACATCTCGGCTCCCCGGGGAACCAAGATCACCTGCAAGAGCTGGCAGACCGAAGCCGCCCTCCGCATGTTGATGAACAACCTGGACCGGGAGGTGGCCGAGAAGCCCGATGAGCTCATTGTTTATGGAGGAGCCGGGAAAGCTGCCCGGAACTGGGACTGCTACCTGAAGATCGTCGAATGCCTGAAGGACCTGGAACAGGACGAGACCCTTCTCATCCAATCCGGTAAACCCGTGGGAATCTTCCGCACCCACTCTTTTGCCCCCCGGGTCCTCATCTCCAACTCCATGCTGGTGCCCAAATGGGCCACCCGGGAGAAATTCCAAGAGCTGGAAGCCCTGGGCCTAACCATGTACGGCCAGATGACCGCCGGCAGCTGGATCTACATCGGCTCCCAGGGAATCCTTCAGGGAACCTTCGAAACCTTTGCCGCAGCGGCCAGGCAGCATTTCGGCGGGTCCCTGAAAGGCCGGCTGGTCCTCACGGCCGGCCTCGGGGGGATGGGAGGGGCCCAGCCTCTTGCGGCGACGATGAACGATGCGGTTTTCATGGGCGTGGAAGTGGACCCGGAACGCATCAGGAAGCGCCTGGAGACGAAATACCTCGACACCATGACCGACAACCTGGACGAAGCCCTTCGTTGGGCCTTCGAGGCCAAGGAAAAAGGCATTCCTAGGTCCATCGGCCTCGTGGGCAATGCCGCCGAGGTTCATCCCGAATTGGTGCGGCGGGGGATCGTTCCCGATTTGGTCACCGACCAGACTTCGGCCCATGATCCCCTCAGGGGCTATGTTCCCGCCGGAATGACCCTGGCCGCAGCCCTTGAGCTGAGGGAGAAGGCCCCGGAAGATTACGTGAAGCAGTCCCTGAAATCCATGGCCATTCATGTGCGGGCCATGCTCGACTTCAAGAGGCGGGGTTCCATCGTTTTCGATTACGGGAACAACCTCCGCGCCCAGGCTTTCGAACAAGGGGTAAAGGATGCTTTTGATTTCCCGGGGTTTGTGCCGGCCTTCATCCGTCCCCTTTTTTGCGAGGGCAAGGGACCTTTCCGCTGGGCCGCCCTCTCCGGGGACCCGGAGGACATCCACAAGACCGACGAAGCGGTACTGCGGGAGTTCCCGGAAAACGAGTCTCTCCACCGGTGGATGAAACTGGCCCGGGAGAAGGTGAAGTTTCAGGGCTTGCCCGCCCGCATCTGTTGGCTGGGTTATGGGGAAAGGGCCCGCATCGGCAAAGTCTTCAACGATATGGTGGCCAGCGGGGAACTCCGGGCCCCCATCGTCATCGGGCGTGACCATCTCGACGCCGGCTCCGTGGCCTCCCCCTACCGGGAGACGGAAGGGATGATGGATCAATCCGACCCCATCGCCGACTGGCCCATTCTCAACGCCCTGCTCAACACCGCCGCCGGGGCCACCTGGGTCTCCGTTCACCACGGCGGGGGAGTGGGAATCGGCTATTCCATCCATGCGGGAATGGTCATGGTTTGCGACGGGACAAAGGAAGCCGAGGAGAGAATCCTCCGGGTTCTCACGACCGACCCGGGCACCGGAGTCATGCGGCATGTGGACGCGGGGTACGATATCGCCGTGAAGGCGGCCAAAAAATTCGGAATGAAAATACCTATGATGAAATAATTTGATTCACCACTGAGGCACAGCGGGTACAGGGATACAATACAGTTAAGACAAAATGGTTTTATTTTCGGGTGACCAAGGTTAGCTTTTTCTCCTTATCCTCTGTGCCTCTGTGGTGAAAGGGGTTTTATGAAAATCCTGGAATGCGTGCCCAACTTCAGCGAGGGAAGGGACGAAAAGAAGGTCGAACAGATTGTGGAGGAGGTTCGCAAGACTCCCGGGGCCAAGCTGCTCGATTATTTCTCCGACCCGGATCACAACCGCACGGTGGTCACCTTTTTGGGAGAACCCGCTCCCGTCCGAGAGGCTGCCCTCAGGGCGTCGCTCAAGGCCCTGGAACTCATCGACATGCGGACCCACAAGGGGGGCCATCCCCGCATCGGGGCCGTCGATGTGATTCCCTTCGTCCCCATCCGGGGATTGGACATGACCGAGGCGGCCCACATGGCCCGGGAAATGGGTAAGGAGCTGGGCGAACTCGGTCAGCTTCCGATTTATTTCTATGGCGAGGCGGCGACCGATCCCCGGAGGAAAAAGCTGGCCGACATTCGAAAGGGTCAATACGAAAGCCTGAAAGAAAAACTGGCCACTCCCGGATGGAACCCCGATGCCGGCACCTCCGATTTCAACCCCAAATCCGGGGCCGCGATCGTGGGCGCCCGGATGCCTCTCATCGCCTTCAACGTGAACCTTCGGCCCCCCAAACTCGACCAGGCCAAGGCGGTGGCCCGCAAGGTCCGCGAGTCCAGCGGGGGAATTCCCTCGGTCCAAGCATTGGGTTTGGAGCTGAAGGAAAAAGCCATGGTCCAGGTCTCCATGAACCTGACCGACTACCGCCGGGCTTCCATACCCACGGTGGTGGAGGCGATCCGCAGGGAGATCGCCGGCAAGGGCCTGGAGATCGCGGAATGCGAGGTGGTGGGACTGATCCCCATGGAGGCGCTTGTTGACGTCGTCCGAGATTCCCTGAAAATGCCCGAATTCGACATGAAACAGATCATCGAAACCCATCTGCTTGAGTAGCGACCCGCATTCCGCTGTCAGCTTTCAGCACCCGAATCAATGGTCTTGGCTGACCGCTGAGAGCGGACCGCTGATCGCTTTGTGGGAGACAGAATGAGCCCAGAAGACCAGAAGGATGATGTGAGCCTGTCCCAGTTTCTCGACGCCGTGGCCGGGGCGACGGCTACTCCCGGCGGAGGGAGCGTCTCCGCTTTGGCGGGAGCCTTGGCCGCGGCCCTGGTGGAAATGGTGGTGAACCTTACCGCGGGAAAGAAGGGGTTTGAGGCGCAGGCGGCCGAGATGGAAAAATTGGGCGCGGAAGCTCACTCGTACCGGGAAGCCCTGGGGTCCACCATCGCTCAGGACATCAATGCCTATCAGGGGGTCATGAAGGCCTACCTTCTTCCCAAATCCACCGAAAGCGAGAAGGAGACCCGAAAAGAGGAGATTCAGAAGGCTTTGCGAAGGGCTGCCGACCCCCCTCTCTTTACCGCCGCCACCAGCCTTAAGGTCCTGAAGCTTTGCCAGAAAGCGGCGGAAAAAGGAAATCCCAACGCCATCACCGATGCTGCGGTGGGGGCCCTTTTGGCCGAAGCGGCCTTGCAGGGCGGAGTCTTAAACGTCCTGATCAACCTCTCCGCCCTGAAGGATGAGAATACGGTAAAGAAAATGATGCAGGAGCTCGAGCGCCTGGAGGCCGAGGGGATAAAGACCCGGGAAAAGATTTTAAACCTAGTGAAAGGAAGGCTGAAAGCCGGATGAAAACCGAAGCGGACCTCCTGGTGGAAAACGCCGCTCAATTGCTGACCCTCGCTCCCTCCCCCCGGGCGAGGGACGCGGAGGAGAAGCTGGGATTGATCCCGGATGGGACCCTGGCCGCAAAAGGAGGGCGGATCATTTGGGCCGGACCGGCCGGGGAGACCTCCAAACGGGTCTCTCTGGCCCCCGATGCAAAAGAAGTGGATGCCTCAGGCAAAGTGGTCCTGCCGGGTTTCATTGACTCCCATACCCACCTGCTCTTTGCCGGGACAAGGGAAAAGGAATTTGAGCTCCGCCTCCAGGGTGCTTCCTACCAGGAGGTCGCCGCCGGGGGGGGCGGGATCAAATCCACGGTGGAGAAGACTCGCCGGGCAAGCAAAGAAGAACTCCTGCGGGTTGGGAAAAAACACCTCGATTCCATGCTTTCCCTGGGTACGACCACGGTGGAGGCCAAGACGGGGTACGGTCTCTCTACGATGGACGAAATCAAGATGCTGGAAGTCCTCCGCGATTTGGCCCGGGAACATCCGGTGGAGGTGGTCCCCACCTTTTTGGGGGCCCATGAAATCCCCCCGGAATACGCCGGGAAAACGGAGGACTACGTCCGGGTGGTCATCGACGAAATGATCCCCGCAGTGGCCGAGAAAAAGCTCGCCCACTTCTGCGATGTTTTCTGCGAGAAGGGGGTCTTCTCTCCGGTGCAGTCCCGGCAGATCCTGGAAGCGGGCAAACGTCATGGCTTGCTTCCCAAGCTCCATGCCGATGAGCTGACCCCCCTGGGAGGGGCAGAACTGGCTGCGGAAGTGGGAGCCGTTTCCGCCGACCATCTGCTTTTCATCAGCGAGAAGGGCATGGAAGCCATGGCCGAAAAAGGGGTGGTGGCCACCCTCCTCCCCGGCACAGCCTTTTTTCTCTTCCTGGGGCGGTACGCCCCCGCCCGCCGGATGATCTCCAAGGGAGTGACGGTCGCCCTGGCCACGGATTTCAACCCGGGCTCTTGCATGACCGAATCTCTCCCCCTGATTACCACCATCGCTTGCACCCAGATGCGCATGACCCCGGCGGAAGCCATTTGGGGTATCACCCTCCACGCCGCCAAAGCCTTGCGAATGGAAAAAGAGCTCGGGACTCTGGAGCCCGGAAAACAGGCGGACCTGGTGATCCTAGACATCCCCGATTACCGCCATCTATCCTACCACTTCGGGGTAAATCACGCCTGGAAGGTGATCAAAAAAGGCCGGCTCGTCTGGGAAGCCGAATCCGCCCATTCCACCATCCGCGTTGATCCGCGGTAGGATATCAATCCTGGAAACGATCGGAGGAGGCTGGGGTTATGAGGCTAAAATGGTCTGCTTTCCTTTCCATCGGTTTTTTATCCCTCAGCCTTGCTGCTTGCCAAACCGCTGAGATTAAAAAAGGTCAAATCATTTGCAGGACCAGCTCCACCCTTCCAACCCCACCCGCCGAGGGTGGGAAGATAAGCATTGCCTGGGCCCCCAATACAGAACCGGACCTGGCGGGGTACCGAGTGTATTATGGGACTGCCTCAGGGAGCTATGATACCTGCGGCGATATCGGCAATCCGCCCAGGTCGCTCTCCGGCCTTATCGAGTACACTCTAGACGGCCTGGATAAGGGGAAAAAATATTATATTGCGGTGATTGCTTACGATAAGAACCAAGATACCAGTGGGTTTTCAGGTGAAGTGAGCGGCGTGGCGAAATAATAGGCGGGCGGGAAACATCGGAAACGGCTCCCGATAACTTCTGGGCCGCCGGAACTTGAAAGCGCTGGGCTGGTTTTCCCTGCGGGCCGGCCCCATCATGACCTAAAAGAAACAGGCAAAGGGATAGCCCCCTGCCTGTTTCTTCAACCTTTGGAACCCATTCCTGGGGAGAACCCTCAGTTCCCTTTGCCGACGCTCAATTCAAATCCGAGTTTCTTCTGAGGTTCGCCTTCCGCAGCCTGAAGCCCGCCCAGGACATCGATCTGCATCTCCAGGGGTTTGCCACTCATCCGGAACATTCGCACCAGCCCTTGCCCCGCTGGCTGCCGGCACACGGATTCCTTGTATTCCGTGCCGCCGTCCTTCACCGTTGTGGTGACGCACTTGGTCTTGAGTTTGTCTTCATAAAAGGCGACGACCTTATCCATCGGATCGGCGGTCGAATACTGCACCCGGTAATCCGTCTTGCTCTTGTAATACCATTTGGTATTGTGGTCCATCTCGCTGTAGGGGCGGGTCCGGGCGATCTTGGCGCCCGGGTAAACGGGAATCCCGAGCTGGTCCGTTTTCAGCGTCGCCAGGCAGGCCGTCCGGACGAAGCGCGCCGGCTTGGGCTCGACCACGGGCTTGCCCTGTTCGCCTTCCAGGTATTCCTTCTGCTCCACCTTCTTCAACCCGTCCAGAAGTTCAAACTCCGAAGGGGAAACCTGGACCTTTTGAAAGTTCCTCGACTCCCAAGAGACCCGCCAGATGACGTTGCCCCATTTGGCGGCCTCTTCTTTTTGTTTCGCCTCCTCGCGCTCCTTTAATTTCTTCTCGAAAAATCCCGTTACGAGGGCGGTTGCGGACGCTCCGCTGGGAGAGCTCGTCTCCTCTTTCTTCGCCGTCTGCATTTTCTTCAGGTAGCGGTCATCCTCCACCGAAAGGGTGCTCAGGATGGGGTATCCCTTAAGGTCTTTCATCATCAAAGCGAGGTCCTTCAACCCGGGGAAGGCCTGTCTGAACTGCTCTCCCACGGCGTTCATCATCTGCATATCAAAGCCGAGTTTTCTCGCATAGGCCTGATTAAAGGAATCCAGTTCGCTGCCCAGTTTCACGCCGGGGGCCATCCAAATTTCAAGGGTCATCGTCGTTTTTCCCGGTTCCCCCGTTTCCTCGTCGGGACAGACCGATGTCCAGGTGAGGATGACCTGCTCCGATTCATACCCATTCACCATTTTTTTGGAGCCGGGTCGCTTGATGTCCGTTTTTACCGTACAGCATTCTTCCACGTAGGCCGTTTCCGCGTTGGGGTCGTCTTTCACGATTCCCACCTGCAGGGCCATCTTCTGAATGGGCAGTTCAAGGTATCGGCTTTTGTTCACGTTGACTTGCCAGACGAGGTCTTTATCCAGCCGGACGATTTCCAGATTGCGCTGTTCTTTCATCAGCCGTCCCATGATCGCCCCGGTAAATTTGAAAGAACTGTCCGTAGCCTTCCGGTCAGGAGTAACCTTGATTAAGTCGCGCGATTCCGAGGCGAACTTTCCCCTGAACCCTTCATTCCGTACGTACTGTTCATACTGAAAGGCCGGGAGCTTCGGCCCCGCGTCCTCTTTCCGCAAGGCCTGCGGCGTTCCGCACGCAAGCCCACTCCAGGTCAGGAAGAACACCATTGCCGCTCGCCAAAAATACCCGTTTGCCCTACCCATCTTGCCATCCTCCTTAACGAATCAAATTACCATCACCAATCCACCCGCTTAACACGGTTCATTAGCGGGATAGTATCAATATAATCCCTCCAACGAACTTGTCAATGAGGTCCCCCACCTGTTGGCCAATTTTCCGCTCCCGCGGAAAGGAAGGCAAAATGGGCCTAATCAAAGTATCTGGAGAAGCCGGATTTCCAAAGGCTAGACGGGAATTTTCAGGCTGATATATCAAGAAAGAGATTTTGCGGACATTTCCTTTGCGCTTCCGAAAGCCTGGTCGCAAGGGGTGAACGCTAAGCCCCATAATAGCTAAACTCCCAGAGGGCGGGCAATGCAAGACCTCTTTCTCTCCTTTTTAATCCTGCCCCCCGGGTAAGGTCCTTATTTCCTCTTTGCCATCCACCCGATCAAGAACCTCGGCCGAATTCTCTTCCGACATCGGCCGGGTCGATTTGTCCACCACCTCCAGGGTTTCAATCTCCTCACCCGTCGAAGCTCCCAAGTCTTTGAATTTGCGCGCTGAAACCAGAACTCTTCCTTCAAATGAACCTATGGCCTTGTTGTAGGCCTCCACCGCGCGATCGAGCCCCCGGCGAAGGTCTGCAAAATAGCCGGACAGGGTGCGAAGCCTTTCATAGAGAGTCCTTCCCAGTTCACTGATGGCCTGCGCATTCGCGGCCACGAGTTCCTGTCTCCACCCATAGGCCACGGCGCGCAGAAGGGCAATCAAGGTAGTCGGAGTAGCCAGGATGACCCGTTGATCCACGCCCGCCTCGATGAGGCCTGGGTCCTGTTCCAGGGCCGCACTGAAAAAGATTTCTCCGGGCAGGAATAGGATAACGAACTCCGGGGTGGGCTTGAACTGGTCCCAGTAGGCCTTGGTGCTCAATTTGGACAGATGATTCCGGATCTGACGGGCATGATCCTTGAGCTTTGCAAGCCTAAGCTCATCATCCGGTGCTTCCAGCGCCTCCAGATAGGCCTGCAGGGGAGCCTTGGAGTCCACCACCAGGTTTTTATGGTTGGGAAGTTTGATTACCATGTCCGGGCGAAGGCGGCCGTCTTCCGTGGTCACCGACTCTTGCTGGAGGAAATCGCAGTATTCCAGCATGCCGGCGATCTCCACGACCCTCTTCAGCTGGATTTCCCCCCACCTTCCCCGCACCGTGGGACTCCGGAGCGCCTTCACCAGGTTGGCCGTTTCGCTCTGGAGCAGGGATTGGCTGGAGGCCAGCATCTTGATCTGTTCGGTCAGGCTGGCATAGGCGGTCGTTCGATTCCGTTCGATCTCCTGGATCCTGCCTTCCACTTTTTCCAGCGATTCCTTCAAAGGCTGGACCAGGGCATCGATGGCCTTTTGCCGCATCTCCAGGTCGCCCTTCGCGCCTTCTTGGAACCTTTCCAGGGTTGCTCGGGCCAGGTCGAGAAAAGATTGATTATTGCTTTTTAGCGCCTCCGCCGAAAGGGCTTTGAAGGCATCGGAGAGTTTCTGCCGGGCTTCGTCCAGAATCGCCAGCTTTTCCTCCGCTGCTTTCCGCTCTTCTTCGATCTTGGTCCCCAATTCGGAAATTTTGGCTTTGAGGCCGGTGGCTTCGCTCTGCAGCCTATCCAATTGCTCTTCCTTACCCTTCAAGGCCGCTTCCAGCTCGGATATGCGGCAGTTTCTCTCTTCCGCAACCGAACGTCTCTGAGACTCGATTTTCAGCTCTTCCCTCTGACCCTCCATTTCGGCGGAAAGTTTCTCCACGGTCCGTTTCAGCTCCTGAAGCTGTTGTTCTCTTTCCAGGAGCCGCTCGCTCAGAAATGCTTTTTCAGCTTCCCCGAGGGCGCGGGCCTGGCTGAGCTTGCTCCGCATGACCAGCCAGCAAATAAGAGCCGCCAAAAGCCCAACCCCCAGGCTCGCGACGACCAGAACCGGATTATCGATTTCCATCGACTCCTCAAGAACAAGGCGAATTTTCGCAATCCTGTCGAAATCTTACCATTTCATTCATAATCCCACAATGGTCACCCCCTTCATTTTTCTCCGCTCGCGGCAGGGGCGATTCATGATTCGCCCCTAACCGGATCGGGAGAAGGATCGGCATGGAGAAAAATACAAATTGACACCGATTCACATTTTCATTAAATTGTCTTTGAATCCTGGAGTCCAAGCTTGAAAACTTATTCATCAGTCTCTATGTTTTCCCTGTCTGGCGAGTCAGCCGAATAAGGAGGATATCCATGGGAGATACCTTTCCAAAGTTCAAAGCCGCGGCCATCCAGGCCGCCCCCGTTTTCCTGAATCGGGAAGCGACAGTGGAAAAATCCTGCCGCTTGATCGAAGAAGCGGCCGGCAAGGGGGCCGAGCTCATCGCTTTCCCCGAGGTTTACATCCCGGCCTACCCCTGGTGGCATCGCCTGGACAATCCTTACCGGGGAAACAAATATTTCCGGGAACTGGTCAAGAATTCGGTGGAAATCCCGAGCCCGGCCATGGACCGCATCTGCGAGTGTGCCCGGAAGTTCAACGTCTTTACGGTCATGGGAATTAATGAACGAGTCCCGGAGACCCTGGGAACCCTTTACAACACCAACGTCCTCATCGACCGGAAAGGGAAAATCCTGGGCGCCCACCGCAAGCTGGTTCCGACCTTTGCCGAAAAACTGACCTGGGGAGGGGGAGACGGGTCCACCCTCAAAGTTTACGACACTGACATCGGAAAACTGGGGATGCTAAATTGCGGGGAAAACACCAACAGCCTGGCCCGTTACGCCCTGATCGCCCAGGGGGAGCAGGTTCACATTGCCAATTACCCGGGCCAGCCGGCCGGGGACGAATCCAATTACGACCTGGCCCACGCCATTGAAATTCGCAGCGCGGGCCATGCCTTCGAAGGAAAGCTCTTCAACGTGGTCTCCTGCTGCGTCTTTAGCCCGGAAATTGCCAAGGTCCTGGGGGATACGGAAGAAAAGAAAAGGATGGTCAGCAACGGAAATATGGGATTGACGGCCATTTACGGCCCCGACGGCAAGCGGCTGGCCGGCCCCCTGGACCCCAACGAAGAGGGCATGGTCATTGCCGAGATCGATATCGAGCAGATCATCGTGCCGAAGCTGCAGCACGATATCGTGGGGCATTACCAGCGGTTCGATGTCCTTTCCCTGAATCTCAACCGCCGTCCCCTGAAACCCATTTGGGAAACGTCCCCCCGGGGGGGGGAGGAAGGCCTTGGGAAAAAGGACCTGGAGGAGCTAAAATCCTTGGTCGGAAAACTTACGGAGAAGTTACAAGGGACCGAATAAACAAGGGTCAATGTTCAAGTGGCAAGGGTCATTCATTGAGGGTCGGGAAAGGAGTGCCCATGGCGGGGATGGACTTTCAAGATATCAGGTATGAAAAAGACGAGAAGACCGGCATCGTCATGGTGATCCTCAACACCCCCAAACGGAAGAACGCCATGAGTCCCTTGACCTTCCTGGAACTCTGGTGGGCGGTGGACGCCATGGAGAGGGATGAAGGAGCCAGGGCCATGATTTTGACCGGGGCCAAAGACCCCGATTCCGACGATCCCACCAAGGAAGCCTTCAGCAGCGGGGGCTATTTCAACCTGGCGGCCATGGTCAAGTTGAGGGAGAAGTTCAAGGACCAGATCGATTTTACGGACATCGCCCAAAAAAAACTCACCCTCAAGATGTGGCAGTTCGACAAACCGGTCATTGCCGCCATCAACGGACTGGTCGTCGGGGGGGCTTTCACGATGTGCTTATCCTGCGCCGACCTGATCTACTCCTCTGAGCATGCCTGGGCTCAACTCCCTTTCGTGAACCTCGGGATCATCCCGGAACTTGCCTCCAGCTACCTTCTGCCCCGCCTCCTGGGATTCCAGAAGGCCAAGGAGATTATGTTCTTCGGGGACCGTATTCCCGCTCAGCAGCTCTTCGAGCTAGGGTTAGTCAACAAGGTTTTGCCCCATGACCAGCTAATCCCTTACACCAGGGAAATGGCCCTCAGGCTGATCCCGCCTGCCGGGGCCTGGATGGCGATTCGGGCGGCTAAAAGGGCCCTTCACAAGCCTCTGCTGAAAGAGATCACCGAAGCCCTTGACCGCGAAAACGAAGGCCTGAACCAGATGTTCGGGACCGAAGATTTCCGGGAAGCCCTGAGAGCCAGGGCGGAAAGGAGAGCCCCCTTTTTCAGGGGGAAATAGAGCCCGGGGGGTTTACGGGGCGGTGATTGCTCTTCATTCCGAAAAGGGGCAAGAGTTGGGCGCCCCCTCAATCCGCTCCAACGTTTATTTCTTTAATTCCCATCGGGGGACCTCAAGACTGCTTCCGGGACCGAATCGCCATGGATCGACTTCCCTTCGGGGGTCGGATTGATGGGTTTGCTAAGCGGGAAAACTTTTTCGCCGGTGAGAATCAATATTCGCGGCGAAAAGGGCAAAGCTTAAACGATAAATCAACCAGGAGGGGGGATATCATGAAAAAGGGAGTCCTTGGCATTTTGGGAATCCTGGTTCTCTTTATCCTCTTTTTTCTTTTCCAATCAGCGCCCATCGATCCTGCGGCCTACGCCCCTCTTAAAGGTCCCGAGCTGGCCGGTGTTCTCGCGCCCAACCACCTTCTGCAGCAAGCCGAACTCCTGGCCCAGGGCAAGATCAACGGGCCCGAAGAGGTGGCGTTGGACAGCCAGGGACGCGTTTACGGCGGGACCCAGGACGGGAAGATCATTCGCCTGCTGCCGGATGGAAAGCTCGAGGTCTTTGCCGAAACCCAAGGACGCCCGCTGGGGCTGCAGTTTGATAGAAATGAAAACCTGATCGTCTGCGATGCCTATAAAGGTCTCCTTTCCATCGCCCCTCAAGGGACGATCAAGGTCCTGGCCACTTCTGCGGAGGGCGGGCCTTTCAAGTTCACCGATGCCCTGGATATTTCCAGCGAAGGCATCATCTACTTCACCGACGCAAGTTCCAAGTACCGGCAGGATGAATACCTGTACGATCTCCTGGAGGCTAAACCCTATGGCCGGTTCATGAGTTACGACCCGGCCACCGGCCAGGTAAAGGTTCTAATGAAAAACTTGTATTTTGCCAACGGCGTCGCTCTATCCCCACGGGAAGATTTTGTGTTGGTGAATGAGACCTACCGATACAGGATTATCCGCTACTGGCTGAAGGGTCCCAAGACGGGAACGCACGAGGTTTTTCTCGACAACCTTCCCGGCTTTCCGGACAACATTTCCGGCAATCGGAAAGGCACATTCTGGCTGGCCCTCTTTACCGTCCGCAACGAGGCGGTGGATACCCTGCACCCTTATCCCTTCCTCAAAGCACAGATGTCCAAACTCCCCAAAGCCTTCTGGCCCAAGCCCAAGCCATACGGTTTTGTGCTGGCCCTGGATGAAAACGGCAGGATCACCCGGAGCCTGCACGAACCCACGGGAAAGCACCTGAAGGAAATCACCTCGGCCCGGGAATACGGAGGGGATCTTTACTTGGGTAGTTTGCACAACGACCGAATCGGAAAATACAAACTGCCCGGTTAACCACCCGGCAGACTTATTCCTTCAGGAAAGGCGGAAGAACGCCGGGTTCCTCCGGGCAGGAACGGGGAGAAAAATAAGGGAAGGGGTCATCAGGAATCGGGGTGGGCTTCATCGCCCCCTTGGGACCCTGGTAGAAGTAGATTGGAGGATTTAAACCTGGCTAATGCTCCGAAAACCCTCATGGGTGCCGCTTAAGACCTGAGTGGAAAAGGTAAACCCGGGGATTAAATACAAATCCTCCATCTGCCGAAATATGCTCCGGCAGGCCTCGGCGAATCGGGAATCCTCGAATTCAAAGAGCAAAACGATGGAGCGATGCGCTTCATCGATGGCATTATTCGTGTACGGGCCTTTTTGGGTTATGAAATCCGGGAGGGCGGAAAAGACCGTGAAATGTTTGGTCAGGTCCATTTTTTTCCTCAGGTGGTAAGGCAAGGTAAATTTGATTATCATTTTTTCCTCCAGCCTGCTAAATGGTCAAAGGTTGAATTTCAAAAATTCGGAACGCCGGCTTGTTTAATAAAAAAGCAAAATATGCGCCAGCCACCTAAAAATGATTAAGTTTTTGATTTTTCTGGCATCTTTTGAGGGCATCGAAAAAGGCGATCAACCCAGGGGAAGCAGTTTTGCCTTTTGCCCTGAATTTTTTCCCAAAAGTGCGGAAGGCGGTCCCCCTCATTAGAGCAAGAGCTGGGTTTCTTCGATGATCCGATGGCGGAGCTGGAGAAAGGCGGCGTCGGTGTGTTCCCTTGGACGGGGAAGGTCAACTTTGTAGGTGGACTTTTTCCGTCCCGGCAATTTTCCTTCGAGAGTGATGATCCGGTCTCCCAGGTAGATGGCTTCGTCGATGTTGTTGGTCACAAAGAGGACCGTCCGTTTTTCCGTTTCCCAGATGCGGACCGTTTCCTTCTCCATAAAATACCGGGTCTGGGCGTCTAGCTGACCGAAGGGCTCATCCAGCAGCATGACTCCCGGGTTGTTGGCATAGGCCCGGGCGATCCCCACGCGCTGTTTCATTCCCCCGCTTAGCTGGTGCGGATAGGCCTCCTCAAACCCATCCAGGCCCACTAGGTGGATGTAGTGAGCTGCGGTCTCCCGCCTCTCCTTTTTGGGAACTCCCCTCAGCTTCGGCCCCATTTCTATATTTCCCACGACGGTTTTCCAGGGGAATAGCGTATAGCGCTGGAAAACCAGGCCCCGGTCCGGAGCCGCCCCTGTGACCTCCTTTCCGTCCAGGAGAACCCGTCCGGCGGTGGCCGACTCCAAACCGGCAATGATCCGAAGAAGAGTGCTCTTCCCCGACTGCCCCGGGCCGAGGATCACCACAAACTCATTCTCGTTAACTTCGAGGTCGATTTGATCCAGGACGTGGACCTTCTGGACTCCTTTCTGAATAAAGATTTTGCTGACCCCTTGGCAAATAATTTTCTTTTGACTCACTGAATTTCTCTCTTCCAGGGACACACCCATTTTTCCAGCCATCCCACGGAAACCGCCAGAAGCCAGGCTGTCAGGGCGATCACCACCATGCCGCCGATGATCATGGCCGGACGGGAAAGATTCATACCCAGAATGATAATGAACCCCATCCCCTCCCGCGCTCCCACCAGTTCGGCGGCCAGGACGCAGGTCCAGGCCACGCTGAGGGAAATCTGAATTCCGGCAAAAATGGCCGGAAAGGCGGCGGGCAGGGTGACCTGCCAGATTTCCTGTCGCCGATTCCCGCCGAGCATGCGGACTACATCGTAGAGTTCGGGATCCACCAGGCGGATCCCGTTAAAGGAATTAATGACGCAGGGGACAATGGCGCCGATGATGATGATAAACACTTTGGAGGTCTCGCCGATCCCGAACCAGAGGATGGCCAGGGAGATCCAGGAGATAGGCGGCATCGGTTTCAGCAGGTCAAAGACCGGCTTAACCAGGCCATTGAAATAAGGGTTCAGGGCCATGAAGAGGCCCACCGGGACCCCGATCAAAACCGACACCGCAAAACCGATGAAGACCCTTTGCAGGCTGGCCCATAAATGAAGGGGCAGGGTTCGTCCGGCGAGCGGGTCCACCATCATGAGCCCCAAGTACCTAACCACCTCCTCCGGCCGGGGCATGAAGGCCCCGAAAACCTTCAGGACGGCGATTAGGTCCCACAGCAGGAGAAAGGAAAAGATGGATATTCCGTAGAGGACAAAACGGTTTTTTAAAACTATCGGGAGAAGCCGGAAGAAGGTTCTGCCCGTTGCCCGCCCCGGCTCTTTCCATTCCGAACCCCTTGTTATCTCCAATGAATCCTGTTTCAACGCTCTTTCCTGTATTCCCAACCTGCAAGCTCTTCGATGTTGATGATCTCGTAAAAAGTCGATTTCAAATAAATTTCGTCATTCAGGCGAAAGTCGGAATCC
>JACAEW010000017.1 GCA_013388675.1 Syntrophaceae bacterium
AAAAGATCGAACTGGGCGGCCCGGGGGTTCTGCTGGTCCAGGCAATGGGGAGGATTGACCTGGGGAACACGGAAGGGGTCAAGTCGGTGGGGAATTTCATCAACCAGGCGCTTGATGAAAAGGGCAGTTCGGTTATCGTCGCTGCAGGGATCACCCGGGTTTTAGCCCCGGAGGAAGTCAAGTCCTACTTTGCCCATTTGGGAAGCGTCAACCTGGAGGCTCAGACCAAAAAGGGCAACGGGGATGCTGCCGGCGGACAGCAGATCATCGACCAAGCCCGGACGGAAATCGTAATTCCATTTCTGAAGAACGCGAATGAAGGAGGGAACATCAGCATGACCTCCTCGCAGGTCTCGACCACCGGGGGGGGAGACATTTTTGTCCTGGCCACGGGGGTCCTGGATGTGGGGAAGACGGCTCTCAATAGCTATGTTGGCAAGAATACCGGAATCTTTACTTCCACGGGCGGGGGGGTTCATATCTTTACGATCGGGGATATCAATGTGAACGAGTCTCGGGTTATGACCTTCAAGGGCGGGAATATTACCATCTGGGCCGATGACGGCAATATCAACGCGGGCAGAGGTTCCAAGGCGGTCATTAATATGGGGACGCCTTCGTACTCCTGCGATAAAGAAACGGGGGTTTGTTCGTTGAAGATCAACATACCGACCCTCGGGAGCGGCATTCGCGCCTTGACCAACGATCCGAATTTCCCGGCGGGCGACGTGAACATCTATACACCCAAAACTCTCGACGCGGGGGAGGCGGGAATTTCGGGCAACAAAGTCATCCTGGGAGCGAGCCAGGTGCTCAATGTGGCCAACATCTCTTTTTCCTCCGGCTCCGTCGGCGTCCCCGTGCAGACCCAGAGCGTCAACCTGGGGGCGCTTTCCGGGTCGAGCAGCCTGACCCCCAAAACCACCGTGTCCGAGGACGTGGGAAGCCCCGTTGCCCGGGGCCGGTCCGTGGCCTAGGCCACCCAGGCCATCGAGGAGATCGTGATGAAGTGGCTGGACGTGAAGGTGGTCGATTATGACCTAAGCCGTGGAGCGGTCGGCGAGGAAGAGGAAAAAAAATAGAATGGGGAATTCGGATTGCGGATTGCAAAAAAAAACCGATTCTCACGCAAAGGCGCAAAGATCGCAAAGGGGGAAAAAATTTCGGAGCAGGGCCGACCGGCCAATCATCCGGGCGGATTGGATCGGGAATTCGGAAGGACTTCCACATCCGCTTACACTACCACTGTTTTCTTGACGGAGTGAAGGAATGGGGCGAATGAGATTCGGAAAAACCTTTTTTGGGGTGCTGATCTTGCTGATCTTTGTGACGGGGGGGCCTTTATCTGCCGAGGCCTGGTGGGACGCGAAGTGGAAATACCGGAAAAAAATCACCCTGGACACCAGCGCCCAGGGGGCCGACATCAAGGAGGCCCTGACCGATTTCCCCGTCCTCATCCGCCTCCACTCGGGAAACTTCAATTTCGCCAACGCCAAGAACGACGGGTCGGACATCCGCTTCCTGGCCCCCGACGACAAGACCCCCCTCAAGTTCCACGCGGAGCGGTACGACCCGGCCGAGGAAATGGTCCTCCTCTGGGTGAGGATCCCCCGCCTTTCACCCGCTTCCACCCAGGACTTCGTCTGGATGTACTACGGCAACCCCGCGGCCCCGGCCGCCCAGGACCCGGGGGGGACCTATGACCCCAGCCAGCTTCTCGTCTATCACCTCGGCGAAAAAGAGGGGGTTCCGAAGGACTCAACCGCCTACCAGAACCACCCCCGGGAGTTTGCCGGGAAGCTCAACGCCGCCGCGGCCGTCGGCCGGGGCGCGTCTTTCTCCGGGAAGACCGACCGCCTAACCATCGGAAAATCGCCGTCCCTGGTCTTTTCCAAGGGCTTCACCTTTTCCGCCTGGGTCCGCCTCGCCGGTCCCCAGGAGGACGCCCGCCTGATTTCCTGGGACGACGGCAAGCAGGCCGCCCTGGCCGGTATCGCGGGAACGAAGCTTTACTGGTCCTTCCCCGCGGACAAGAAGAAACCCTCCCTGGAGAAGGCCGTGGACCTGCCGGCCCAGAAATGGGTCCATGTCGCTCTGACCGCCGACCCCATAAAGGGATTGATCGTCTATACCGACGGACGGGAGCGGGCGAGCGTAAAACTGCCCGGTCCGCTTCCGGACCCGGCGTCGGACGTGGTGATCGGCGGGTCCCTGAAGGGGGAAAAGGCGTTGACCGGGGACCTGGATGAGGTCCGAATCTCCGGGGTCGCCCGCTCCGCCGCCTGGGTCCGCGCCGACGCGGCGGGCCAGGGGCCCGAAACCATGCTCCTCTCCTACCTGGACGAGGAGACCGCGTCGAGCGGCGGGCTGGAAAGCCTGACCATCCACCTCCTCATCGTGACCGCCAGGTCCATCACCCTGGACGGGTGGATCGTCATCGGCATCCTGGTCATCATGGGGTGCATGGCGACGATCGTCTTCCTCGACAAGCTCCTCAAACTTCGCAGGACGAAGAAGGACAACTCAGCTTTCTTGAATTCTTTCAGCAGTTCGGCAAATTTCCGGACCCTAAAGGAACGGGAGGGGGATTTTGAGAATTCCTCCCTCTTCCGAGTCTACTGCACGGGCATGGAGGAGCTCGAGCGAAGGGTCGAAAAAACGGAAGCCGCCGGGGGAAGAAAAAGCCTGCCCGTGCAGGCGGTCACCGCTTTCAAAGCGGCCCTGGACAGGGCCTCTCTCCAGGAGAGCCGAAAAAGCACCGCCGGTCTCCTGATCCTGACCCTGAGCATTTCAGGGGGGCCTTTCATGGGCCTCCTAGGCACCGTATGGGGGGTCATCAATACCTTCGCCGGTGTGGCCGAGGCGGGGGAGGCCAACCTTGCGGCCATCGCCCCTGGCGTGGCCTCGGCCCTGTCCTGCACCCTGATGGGGCTGTTGGTGGCCATCCCGGCCCTCTTTGCCTACAGCTACCTTTCCTCGGAGATCAAGAACAGCATGGCCGAAATGAATGTCTTCACGGCCGAATTCTTGACCCGGGTGGAAGAGGAATACGGGGGGAAGGCATGAGCAAGAACCCCTATGAAGAGATGGAAGTGATCGACGAGATCAACGTGGTGCCCCTCCTCGACCTGGCCTGGAATCTCCTCCTGGTCTTCATCCTGGTGGTTACGGCGGCGGTCCAGGGGATCAGCGTGAGCCTGCCCAAGGCCAGTGCGGCTTCGAGCTCCATCAAGCCGGCTACCAAGGCCATCACCCTCACCGCCGAGGGGACCATCTACCTGGACAGTTTTCCGGTGACCCTGGAAGAGCTGGAAATGAAGCTCAAGCAGTTGAAGGCGGCCAACCCGAATTTGCCGGTTGTCATCAAGGGAGACGAGCGGATTGTTTACCGGAGCGTGATCGAGGTCCTGGACCTCCTGCAGAAGCTGGAAATAACCCAGCTTGGGCTGGTGACCCAGAAACTGGTGAAGTAAAGGTTCTGTTCCCAAGAATTCTTTTTGCCCGAAGGTCGGCGGCTAGGGAGGGAGAATGAATGGAAAAGGGAAAAAGGAAATCATCTCGGCAAACCTATTGGATCATCGGCGGGGTGGTCCTGTTCGTCTTTCTCTTGAGCGGGATCGGCCTCTTTCTTTTTCTCGGCTGGGAGGAGCAGGATAAAAAAAGCCGGGTCGCCATCGTTTCGCTGCTGAAACCTCCCGCGCCGCTGAAAGAGAAGCCTCCCCCGCCGATCAAGGAAAAAATCCCCGAACCGGAGGTCTCGAAGAAGGAGGTCATGGAGGAGGTTCGAGAGGTCGCCAAGCCCGATGAGGCCCCCCGCGACAGGACTGAAGACAAACCCGCGGGCGACCAACTGGGACTGGACGCCCAGGGCGGCGCCGGCTCGGATTCCTTCGGCCTGGTGGGGAAAAAGGGGGGCAGAGACCTCCTGACCCTCGGAAAGAACGAAGGCGAGGGGAGCGGGCAGGGGGTATCCGTTGGGAAGTCCCTGGCGCTCCAGCAGCAACAGACCATCGGGGGCGCGAAAGACCCGGCAACCCTTCTTCGGAGGTTCGCCTGGTACAACCAACTTGTCCAGGAGGAGATGAAGAGGGCGGTGCGCAAGCGCCTGGAGGAAAACGGCGGGATTCCCAAGGGGAAGCTGGAGGCTCTGGTCCAGATCGT
>JACAEW010000165.1 GCA_013388675.1 Syntrophaceae bacterium
GTGACGCCGGCTCCCACCCGATCGAGGTTCTGATCCAGGACACGGGGCAGGGGATTGCGCCGGAAAATCTGAATAAGCTTTTCATTCCCTTCTTCACCACCAAGAAGATCGGCCAGGGGACCGGCCTGGGACTGGCCATTGCTTACGGAATCGTGAAGATGCACCGGGGTACGATCGACGTTCGGAGCAAAGTGGGGGAAGGGACGACCTTCTGTATTAAGCTGCCGGCGTCCTCTTCGGCCCGAGCCGAAGAAACGGTCGGCTGAAGCCCCGGTTTTTCCGGGCAGCGGGGAAGGAGAACCAGGTCCGAATGAAAACAGCCCCCAAAATTTTGATTGTGGATGACGACCCGGATTTTATCGACATCGGGAAGCTTTCCCTGGAAGGGCAGGGCTACCGGGTCCTTTCCGCATCCAGCGGGAAGCAGGGCTGGGAGATGGTCGAGAATGAAACCCCGGATTTGGTCATCCTGGACCTCATGATGGAGGACCTGGATGCCGGGATGACCCTCAGCAAACGGATCAAGAGCCATCCCCGGTACGAGAACATCCCCATCTTGATGCTCACCTCCATCTCCCGCGAGACGGGGATGGACTTTACCCCCCGAACGGAGGAGGACCTCAGGAAGCTGAACGTGGACGACTTTCACTCCAAACCCATCAAAGTGAAATTGCTGCGAGAAAAGGTGGAGAAATTGCTGAGCCGCCGTTTCCCCTCCGGGAGCCGATGAAGGGAGCGGGGAATGAAGGACGCCCGAATCCTGATTGTCGACGATGAACCGCCCATCCGGGCGGCGTGCGCCAAGATCCTGGCGGAGCAGGGGGCCTCGGTGGAAACCGGAGAAAACGGTCTGGCGGGGCTGGAAAAGGCCAAAGCGCAAGAGTTCGACCTGGCGCTCATCGACTTGAAGATGCCCCAAATGGACGGGATGCAGCTTCTGGAAAGTCTGAACCGGCTGGACCCTGACTTGGTCAAGATCGTCATTACCGGCTTCGCCACCCTGGATACGGCCATCGAAGCGGTGCAAAAAGGGGCCTATGATTATCTTCCCAAGCCATTCACCCCGGGCGAGCTGAGAACGCGGGTGAAGCGGGGCCTGGAAAAACGGACGCTCCTGCGGGAAGCCAAGCGGCTGCGGGAGGAGCGGGAAAGAAATCTTCTGGAGCTCGCCAATGAAAAGAGCCGCACCCAAACCATCATCCAGTTCATGGGAGACGGCCTGCTGGTCACGAACCGGGATCGTCAGGTGGTTTTATGCAACCCCGCCGCCCGGCGGCTCTTGAAGATCAAACGGCCCCTCCAGGCCGGGGAGCCTTTGACCAGCGTGGCCTCCTGTCCGGATTTTATCGAACTGGTGGAAAAGGCCATGGTTCTGGAAAACGACCAGGAGATGACCTCCCGGGAGATCCCTCCCCCTTCTCCTTCGGACCCCGTGCTCATGGCCAACTGCGCTCCGGTCAAGGATGAAAAAGGTCAAATCATCGGAGTCGTAACCGTCCTGCGGGATATTACCGAGCTGAAGGCCTTGGACAAGGCCAAATCAACCTTTGTTTCCCTGGTGGCCCATGAGCTGCAAGCGCCCCTGGCAGCGATCGAAGGCTACCTGGACATCATTCTGGACCGCGAAGGGCTGGAGGCCCCTGAGAAGACCCGTAAAATTTTGGAACGCTGCCGGGACCGTGCCAGCGGACTCCTGGCCCTCATTCACGACCTATTAGCCATCTCCCGCATGGAGAGCGCAAGGACCACCCGGGAGAAGGAAAAGCTTCGCCTGAGCGGGCTCCTGAAAGAGGTCATGGAGCTGATCAAGGGAAAGGCCCTGGAGCGCGGAGTGGAGATGATCGCGGACCTGCCCGAGGACCTGCCTTCGATCTCCGCCAACCGGGAGGACCTCACCCGGGTATTCACCAACCTGATGGACAACGCAATCAAATACAACCGCCAGGGGGGGAAGGTTTTCCTCAGGGCGAAAGCCGTGGACGACTTCCTCCGGGTCGAGGTTCAGGATACGGGAATCGGTATCCCTCCCGAGGAGAGGGGGAAGATTTTCGACGAGTTTTACCGGGTCAAAAGCAAGGCGACCCAGGGGATCGGGGGGACGGGCCTGGGCCTCTCCATTGCCAAAAAAATCTTGGAAGCCCACCACGGTCACCTCGAAGTGGAAAGCGTCTTACACGAGGGGAGCACCTTTCGCGTCCTGCTGCCGGTATAGAAGCATGCGGCGCGATCTACAAGTGGGAAACGAAAGAATCGATGGCGAAACAAACCAAACTCCCTGAAAATACCGCGAAACCTAGCCGGTGGATCCGGTATAAAAGGAAATTTTGATGAGGGACTCGATGCTGAAAACCCTACCGCCCTCGGGTCGGACCATCGGGCACAGGCCTGGATATCGCCTCAGCCGAACAAAGGATCGATACAGCTGGATTCGAGAGCATGGGAAATCAAAATTGGGGTCCTGTTTTCCACCACCCTTTGAATTGGCGGAAAAAAGGAAACCGTTCTGACACCGGTGATTTCTCCTTAAGAAAGGATGCATGTTATTTTGAAGAGTTGAATGGTGAATATTCATAGATCCCTTGACTTTTTTGAGAAAAAGAATAAAATAGGATTGGAGCAGCACGAAAAAGGGTAATCACAAGGGAAACGGCTCGACGGAAAAAAGGTCAGGGAATCAGGGAAATGGACCAATTCGACCTGCTGGAGGAGAAGATTAATCAATTGGTCGATGCCTACTCCGCTTTGCGCCGGGAAAAAGATTCCTTGGGCGATCGGCTGGCGGAGAAGGAATCGGAAATCGACAAACTCAAAGAAAAGATCGGCCAGTTTTCCCGGGAGCGGGACATGGCCCGGGAAAAGGTGGAGGGCCTTCTCAACCGGGTGGAGCGCCTGATCGCCTCGCCCGCGGGAATCGGAAAAGGATGAAGAACCTCGTGCGGGTTGAGATCCTGGGCCGGGAATACACGATTCGGAGCGATGAGGGGGAAGAGCGGGTCAAGAAAATCGCCCAGTATGTGAACGAGAAGCTAACCAAAATAACGGAGAGCGCCAAAACCATCTCCTCGCACAACGCCGCCATCCTGGCGGCTTTGGACATTGCCAACGATTATTTTGAAGTCCTGGAAGGGCGGGCCTCCCTGGTTCAAAAGGTGGAGAAGATGGAGAGGCAAACCGGGAGGCTCATTGAAATTATCGATTCGAAGATCCAATGACCGCGACGGACGAACGATCCCCTGCGGGGTTGGTGATGATGCTGAAATTCTTTGAGCCAACAGCGAAAAAACGGGAGCTGTCCCTTATTGCGGCTGGCAGGGCCTGATCCTTCGGGAATACAGGAAAGCCAAAAACAATAATATGGCACCCACCTAGATATCCTAGGTTCAAAAAGAAGGCATCACACGGCTTTCGCGGGGGATTCCATTCAAGAAGGAGTTTCGGTCTCCATCGGGGTGGAGATTGCATTACATGGCCAGTTAAAGGGGAGAAAGAAGAAGGGAGTTAAGGAATGAAACTCAGCCCATGCCCTTGCGGGAAAGACCCCCAAAAGGCCCCTTTCCGGTATGGTAGCCGGAAGAGGCCATCCGGTTTTTTCTCCGGTGGAGGGGCTGATCCCCAGTAACCCTTCGGTCCCCAGGGAGATCGTGCGAGCCGTCCCTCGGTTTCTCATTTCTTCCTCCGATTCTCTTTCCCAGCCCTCTGCACCTTCCTTCCGTCAAGGTCCGAACGGAGGCCCCACGGAAGATTTTCCTCAGCATAAAAGGGTTTTAACCGTGAACGAATACTATTGGATGATTGGATTGGGAGTTCTTCTTCTTGCTGCGGGCCTTTGGATCGGTTTCTTCCTCCATCAAAAGGTCGCCGCCGCCAAGATTCGCCTGGCCGAACAGAACACCCGCGAAGTGGTGGAAGAGGCCCAAAAAAAGGCCGAGGCGGTGAAGAAAGAGGCGGAAATTCAAGCCAAGGACTTTCTCTTCCAGGCCAAGATGGAATTTGAAGCGGAGGTGAGGGAGAGGCGGCAGGAGATCGGAAACCTGGAGAAACGCTTCCTGCAGAAAGAGGAGAATCTGGAGAAAAGAATCGACCTCTTCGAACAAAGGGAAGCCAATCTGGCCCGGAGGGAAAAATCCATTCTACAGCAGGAAAAAAACATCGGCGAGATGGAAAAGAAGTATCAAACCCTCCTGGGCGAGCAGCGGCAACTGCTCGAGCGGATTGCGGGGATCTCCGCCGAAGAGGCCAAGGAGCGTCTCATGAAGCTGGTAGAAAGCGAGATGCGCCACGAGTCGGCCCGGCTCATCAAACGGATCGAGGAAGAGACCCAGAACCAGGCGGAAAAAAGGGCGCGGGAGATCATCGGCAACGCCATCCAGCGGTACGCGGCCGATTATGTGGCCGAGGAGACTGTTTCCGTGGTAAACCTTCCCAACGAAGAGATGAAAGGAAGGATCATCGGCAGAGAGGGTCGCAATATCCGGGCCCTGGAGGCCGCCTGCGGCGTAGACCTGATCGTGGATGATACCCCCGAAGCGGTGATTATCTCCGGCTTCAACCCCGTCCGGCGGGAGATTGCCCGAATCACCCTGGAACGATTGATTACCGACGGCCGGATCCACCCGGGACGAATCGAAGAGATCGTAGCCAAGGCGGAGGAAGAGGTCGAAAAATCCATCCGGGAAAGCGGAGAGCGGGCCACCTTCGACGTGGGGGTTCACGGGATCAACCCCGAACTGGTCAAGATGATCGGCAAGCTGAAGTACCGGACCAGCTTTGCCCAGAACGTGTACCAGCATTCCCTGGAGGTGGCTTTTCTGGCGGGCGCCATGGCCTCGGAACTGGGAGTCAACGTGAAACAGGCCAAACGGGCCGGTCTCCTCCACGATATTGGAAAGGCCGTGGACCACGAAGTGGAAGGGTCCCATGCCCTGATCGGGGCTGACCTAGCCCGGAAATTCGGAGAGGCCCATCGGATTGTCCATGCGATTGCCGCCCATCATGACGATGAAAAGCCCGTGGGGTTGCTGGATATTTTAATCCAAGCCGCCGATGCCCTGTCCGCTGCCCGGCCCGGAGCGCGCTGGGAGATGCTGGAGACCTACGTCAAACGCCTGGAGGACCTGGAAAAAATTGCTCATTCATTTCCAGGAGTTGGAAAAACATACGCCATACAGGCCGGGCGAGAGATTCGGGTGATCGTGGAAAATGAAGAAATCTCGGACGCCGATGCGGTCATGCTGAGCCGGGATATCGCCCGCAAGATCGAGAATGAATTGAGCTACCCGGGCCAAATAAAAGTAACGGTCATCCGCGAAACCCGGGCCATTGAATATGCCAAGTAGCGGAAATCGAAGAACTTTCCCGTGGGGGGGCGGCATTTTCGTTCCAAGCAGCCAATGAAGAAAATTTTTTGTCTCCCGGGTTTTCTTTGATCGGGGCGGAAGGAGGTTTTTTCGCGAATCCATCCGGAAGAAATATTTTGGAAAGCTCATTTTTTCATTGACAAAAGGGAAGCGGTGGATTAGATTAGACTTACGACAAGGGATAAAAAATTTCCGCAAGAAATTTTGTCTACAGCATTTTTTTCCTTGACAACCCTTATTTGACCTGCGATAATAAGAATCTTCGATCGTAATTCTTGTTCTTTGAAAACTAAATAGCAAAGTCATTGCCGTTGGGTCCACTCTTTTGTTTTACCCCTGGGTTCTTCAAGACCTGGGTTAACCATTTAACTGGAGAGTTTGATCCTGGCTCAGAACGAACGCTAGCGGCGTGCCTAACACATGCAAGTCGCACGAGAAATCCCGGGCAACTGGGAGAGTAAAGTGGCGCACGGGTGAGTAGCGCGTGGGTAATCTACCCTGAAGTTGGGAATAACACCTCGAAAGGGGTGCTAATACCGAATAATATCCCCGGGACCCCGGTCCGGGGGATCAAAGATGGCTGAGGCTTGCAAGCTATCGCTTTAGGATGAGCCCGCGTACCATTAGCTAGTTGGTGGGGTAATGGCCCACCAAGGCCATGATGGTTAGCTGGTCTGAGAGGATGGCCAGCCACACTGGAACTGAGACACGGTCCAGACTCCTACGGGAGGCAGCAGTGAGGAATCTTGCGCAATGGGGGAAACCCTGACGCAGCAACGCCGCGTGAGTGATGAAGGCCTTCGGGTCGTAAAGCTCTGTCGGATGGGAAGAAAGTTCCGGCGGTGAACAATCGCCGGGATTGACGGTACCGTCAAAGGAAGCACCGGCTAACTCCGTGCCAGCAGCCGCGGTAATACGGAGGGTGCAAGCGTTGTTCGGAATCATTGGGCGTAAAGAGCGTGTAGGCGGTCGGGTAAGTCAGATGTGAAATCCCTTGGCTTAACCAAGGAAGGGCATTTGAAACTGCTCGGCTTGAGTACGGGAGGGGGAAGTGGAATTCCCGGTGTAGAGGTGAAATTCGTAGATATCGGGAGGAACACCGGTGGCGAAGGCGGCTTCCTGGACCGATACTGACGCTGAGACGCGAA
>JACAEW010000185.1 GCA_013388675.1 Syntrophaceae bacterium
ACGATCTGCAGTCCCAGGACGATGATGATGGTGATGCAAAGGTAATTGATGAGGCTGATGAAATACTGAAGGTTGAATAGGGGAAAGAGATAGAGGAAGAATATGGCCAGGATTAAAATCGCCCAGTGCCGCTTGGTCCGGACGATGGCCATGTCCTGGGCGTACCGCTCGTTGTAGACTCCGCAGGGAAGCATTTCAGATCCTCTCGATTCGTTTTAGCCCAAAAAGGCCGAAGGGCTTGATCAGCAAAATCAGCAGCAACATGACATAAGCAGCCACGTCCCCTACCCCGCCCCCGACCAAAGGGTCCAGGTATCCGGCGCTCAAATTCTCCAGCATGCCCAGGATCAGCCCCGCCAGCAGTGCCCCCGGCAGCGAATCCAGGCCCCCGAAAAGGGCCACTACCAACCCTTTCACCCCGACCCAGGGTAGGGGGTAATGAATGTCCATCACCCGGGCTAGGGAGATTCCGGCAACGGCAGCGACCAGGGCGGAAACGATCCAGACGATGGAGAAGATCGTCCGGACGCTGATCCCTGTGGACTGGGCCAGTTGATGGTCTTCCGCCGTGGCCCGCATTCCCAGGCCGACTTTGGTGAAGCGGAAGAAGAGAGCCAGCAGGAAAAACAAACCCAGGGCCACGCCGAAGCTGAGAATGCCCCCGGTGGGGATGTTCAGCCCCCCGACCGATAGGGTTTCCGCGCTCAAAAACCGCGGCAGGGTGCGGGTCTCTCCTTTCAGGATCAGCTGGAAGACCCCGTCCAGGGTCATGAAGATGGCAAAGGTCATCAGGAAGGCGGAGAAGTGGGGCTGGCCGATAAGGGGCCTCATGGAAAAGCGCTCGACCCCCAACCCAAGGGCCCCCGCCACCAGGAACGTGACAGGGAAGGCGGCCCAGAAGGGCAGGTCCAAAACCGTGATGAAAATGTAGAAGAAAAAGGCCCCGAAGGCCAGGAACTGACCGTGGGCCAGGCTGACTACATGGGTTGATTTATAGACCAGCACGATGGCCGCGCCCACCATTGCGTATAATCCGCCTGTCAGCAATCCGGTGATGGCCAGCTGGAGAAAATCCGTCATCCGCTCCTCTCATTCATCTTGTTGATTTGAATGGCCGTTTTGATCACCCCTTTTCTCCCGTCGCGGTAGGTGATCGCCGCTTCCACCGCATACTCCGGGTTTTCTCCGTAAAGCGCATTCACCAGGTCTTTATAACGGTCTTCCACAAAGGTCCGGCGCAGCTTTCGGGTCCGGGTCAGCTCGGCCTCGTCGGCGTCGAACTCCTTGTGCAGATTGACGAAGCGCTTCACCCGCGCGTATTCCGGTAGGGTCCGGTTGACCTTCTCCAATTCCTTTCTGACCAGCTCGACGATCTCGGGTTTCTGCGACAGGTCGGTGAAAGTGGTGTAGGGAATCCGCTTGCTCTCGGCGTAGCGCCCCACGTTCTCCAGGTCGATGTTGATGAGCGCGGTCACGAACTCCCGGTCCTCGCCGCCGACCACCAGAACGTCTTTGATATAGGGGCTGAACCGCAGGCGCACTTCCGTGTACTGCGGGGAAAATTTCTTTCCCCCGGCCAGCGCCTTTAAGTCCTCCATTCGATCGATAACGATGAGATGACCCTTTTCATCGATGTAGCCGAAATCGCCCGTGGCATACCATCCGTCCTTTAACTTCCGCGCCGTGGCTTCGGGGTCCTTGTAATAGCCGGAGTACATGAACTGGCTCTTGACCAGGATCTCCCCCTCCTCCGATAGCTTGACTTCGGCCCAGGGAACGATGGGGCCGGAAGTTTCGGGGCGGATTTCTTTCCCCCGGGGGACCGAAACGACGCCCAGTTCCGTGCTTCCGTAAAAGAGCTTGATCCGAACGCCCAGGGCCTGAAAGAAGCGAATGATCTCCGGGCTGACCGCCGCCCCCGCGGAATATACGCATTTGGCATTGGAGAGGCCCAGTTTGTCCTTGAGCGCCCGGAAGACCGTCTGGTATGCCAGGGCGTACAAGACCCGGTCGAGCCAGGAGGGCGTTTTCCCGGCGCCGAGGATATCCGCCATTCGGTACCCGAGAGGGAGGCAAAGCCGGTAGAGCAGCCGGCGGAGGGCGGTGGAATCGATCATCCGCGCCTGCACCATCCGGTTGACGTTCTCCCAGAGCCGCGCCCCGTAAAAAAGAATCTGCGGGCCGATCTCCCGGAGGTTTTCCTGCACGGTTTCCGGTTCTTCGGGAAAATTCACGGACACGTCCGCCACCAGCGAGCCGCCGATCCCCAGGCCTTGCTCCGTCGCCCAGGCGGGCGGGATGAAGGAGAGGTACTGGTACCCCTTTTCATTCCAATCATCCATCTGGGACCAGGCCCGCACACCATCCACCAGCCACCTCTGGCTGAGCATGGCTCCCTTCGGCAGGCCCGTAGTCCCGGAGGTATAGCAAATAACCCCGATGTCCGAGCTTTGCCCCCGGTCGATATTTTGTTCGAAGAGCTGGGGGTTTTCCTTCTCCTGGGCTTGTCCCAGCTTCAGGACCTCCTCCAGGGAAAGGAGAAGAGGATCGCGGTAATTCCAGAGACCCTTCGGGTCCCAGTAGATGACCTTTCGCAAGAGGGGAAGCTGCCCCTTGATCTCCAGGATCTTGTCCACCTGCTCCTGGTCATGGGCCACCACGAATTTGGAGTCGGAATGCTCCAGGTAATATTTCACCTCCGGGGGGATGCAGTCGGTGAAAATCCCCACCACGATGGCTCCCGCGCAGTGAGCGGCCAGCTCGGCCCAGTACCATTCCGGTTTGTTTTCCCCCAGGATGGATACCCGGTCCCCCCGCTCCAGCCCGAGCTTGACGAGTCCGAGGGAAAAGGATTTGACCTTCTCGTAGTAGTCCTTCCAGGTGTAACTCTGCCAGATGCCCCGGTCTTTCACCCGCATGGCCATCCTGCGGTCCCCGTGCTTTAGGTAGTTCCACCGCAGGAGCTTGGGCAGGGTGTCCAGGTTGCGGGACGCTTCCTCTTGGCTACCCAATCTCTCCCTCCCCCAGGTAGGCCTTGATTACCCGCGGGTCCTTTTTGATCTCCGCCGGAGTGCCCTCGGCGATCTTCTGCCCGAAATCCAGGACGACCACCCGCTGGGCGATGTCCATGACCACTCCCATGTCATGCTCCACCAGCACGATGGGGATCCGTTTCAGCTCTGAAATGTCCATGATGAACCGGGCCATATCCTCCTTTTCTTCCACGTTCATTCCGGCCATGGGTTCATCGAGGAGGAGGATTTTCGGCTCCAGGGCCAGGGCCCGGCCCAGTTCCACCCGTTTGCGCAGCCCGTAGGGAAGAAGCCCGACGGTTCTTTTCCTGGCCGGCTCCAGCTCCAGGAAATCGATGATGTCTTCGACGACCTTCCGGTGGGCGATCTCCTCCCGGCGCATGGGGCCGAAATAGAAAAACCCGGCTAGGGCCCCCCGGCGCATGTGGATGTGCCGCGCGGCCATGAGGTTGTCCAGGGTGTTCAGGCCGGTGAAGAGTTCGATGTTTTGGAAGGTCCGGGAAATGCCCAGCTCGGCGATGCGGTAGGGAGGAAGGGTCGTGATTCTCCGTCCATGGAAAAAAATCTCTCCCCGCTGGGGACGATAGAAACCGTTGATGCAGTTCAGGGTGCAGGTCTTTCCGGCGCCGTTGGGTCCGATGACCGCCAGAATTTCCCCCTCTTTCACCTCCAGGCTCACCCCGGAGAGGGCCATCATCCCCCCGAAGCGCAGATCGAGGCCGTCTGCCCTGAGCACGACTTGGTCTCCCCCGCTCATCGCATGGGAAGCTGGCATCGCCTGCTCCTTCTTGCGGGCGTTCCCTTCAGTCCGGCAACGCCTCACGAACGATGAAAAGGCTCTCTCGGGAAGGTGATCAAACTAAGGAAAGGATAAACGTGCCGAATTCCGAAACGAACGGCCTCTCGTCCCCCTGATGCGGTTTCATATTTAACCAAATCGCCCGCGGATGTCAAGAAATTTTGTTTCCTCTTCTTTGCCGCGTTTTCCTTGCCCCGGAACAGGGGAGATTGATAGTCATGCAGCTTCTGGGAATGGCCTTCCTACCCCCCCTCCCTCCTTTTCCAAGAGGGGGAAAGGGGCGTTTTCTGTAGATGCTTTTTTCAGAGAGGAATAGCGGGCTTTTCAAAAGGCAAGGTGCGAATTGATTTGATGCCAAGCTTTTTAGCCGGTAGCCCGAATTGCATTCCCCGTTGCCCTTGGTTACTTGGCCATCAATTTGTCGAATTCTTCGACGCGGACTGCCGGGTGGGTGGAGAACCCTATTCCGGTCATTTTGCTCAGGGCCACGGATGCCTTCATGGCTTGGGCCACGCCCGGAAAATCCAGGATAAAGACGAGGTCCTTTTCTCCCAGCAAAGCGTACATTGCCTCGACCTTGCCCCCATGTTTCTTGATCAGGCTGGCAGCATCCCGGGTCCGCTTGGCGCTGATCTTCTTCACCGCCTCCGCTGAATACTTCCCCAACATTAAAAACGTAGCCATGGGATTTCCTCCTTTTGATTTTTTTTTGCCCCATTTCCATGAATGGGGAGCGGCTGGACTTTTTCCGGCTCGGCCGGAAAAGGGTTCCCCACTTACAGGTAGTCGTAGTAATGGCTGCGGATGTAAGCGAAGTTGCGCTGGATATTTTTCTTGCCCTTGATAACCTCGCCATGCCCGGCGAGGAGCCATTCCGCGTCCAACTGGGCCAGGCGTTCGATGGATTCCCGCAGAAGCAACCCATCTCCTCCCGGAAAATCGGTCCGGCCGACCCCCATGGGGAATACGACATCGCCGGTGAATAACGCTTTCTTTTCCGGCCAGTAAATGCTGATGGATCCCGGAGAATGGCCGGGGGTATGGAGGACCTGCAGGATTTTGGAACCCACCCTCAGGTCCCCCTCTTGGAGATAGAAGCTGACTCTGAGGTCGGGCATCTCCATCCCCATGGCGCGATAGAACTGCCCTCCCACGTCCTTCAGGAATTTTTCCTCTTCCTCGTGGATGGCCACCTGGACTCCGCCGCGGGAAAAAGTCTGGGTCCCCTCAAAATGATCCGGGTGTCCATGGGTGGCGATAATGAGACGGATGTCTTCAAACCGGTTTCCGTCCTTTTCCATTTGGGTGATCAGATTTTTCACCAAATGCT
>JACAEW010000166.1 GCA_013388675.1 Syntrophaceae bacterium
CCCCCCCCGGCAGCTGCCTGGCAAAGTGGAGATGGTTTTCTTACCAACATTTTAGTATTCATGAGGCCCTAAGCGCTTAAACAGGAATTCCCAACCGTCCATAGATCTCCGGAAGTTTTTTCTCCGCCTGGGCTTTCACCTCGTAATAAAGATGGTTCCCGTGGGAGTCCATGGCTACGGTGAGCGGCCCGAAATCTTTGACCTTGAACTGGTAGAGGGCTTCCGGGTGGAGTTCTTCGAAGTGGACTTTTTCCACCTCCACGATCTGCTTGGTCTCCACGGCTGCGGCCCCTCCGACGATCGCCAGGTAAACCCCGCCGAATTTTTTCATCGCCTCCAGGCTCGCCTGGTACTGGCCCCCTTTGCCGATGATCGCCCGGGCACCGTATTTTTCCAAAAGGCCGGGGGTGAAACGGTCCATCCGGCCGCTTGTCGTGGTGCCGACGCAAATCGGTTTCCAGATGTTTCCCTCCTTCAGCAGGCTGGGAGCGGTATGGATCAGGGCGGCCCCCTGCAGGGACACGGGAGGATCGTTCTTCTTATCGAAGATGTGAATCAGGGTAAGGTCCCGGATGCCGAAAAGGGTCCCGTTGAGGATCACCGTGTCGCGGACCTTCAATTTTCTGACCACCTCTTCGGTCAAGGGCGTCGATAAGGTATATTTGGCCATCTCGATCTCCTTTCCAACGAGAATTCAGACGTCAGGAGTCAGAATTCAGACTCATCTTTTATTCTGGCTCCTGGCTTCTGAGTTCTGAATTCTGCAGTCTTAGAACCCGTACTCCACCCTTCCATCCGGGTAGACCTTCGCCCGGGCGCGGCGGGCCGGCCAGCACTGGGTGTTCACTGCCACCGGGTTTTGGGTGATATGGGTATAGGCCCATTCGATGTGCACCGCCAGAGTGGTTACATCGCCCCCTAATCCCATGGGCCCGACGCCCAGGGAGTTGATGGCTTCGTAGAGTTCATCCTCCATCTTGGCGAAAAAGGGGTCGTGGTTGTGCGACCCCACGGGACGGGCGATGGCTTCCTTAGCCAGCTTGGAGACTAAGTCGGCCGTTCCCCCGATGCCCACGCCGATGATTCCCGGCGGGCAGGGATTGGAGCCCGATTGCAAAACAGTGTCGATGACGAATTTTTTCAGGACCGAGACCCCGTCTGCGGGGATGAACATCTTCATGGCGCTTACGTTCTCCGAGCCCGAACCCTTGGGGATCATGAGAATGTCCAGGCAGTCGCTGTCGGCCACGAAGTCCCAGTAAATAATGGGCAACCCTTCTCCCACGCTGGTCTGGGGATTAACCCGGGTGACGGGGTGGGTGGAGCTGCCGCGGAAGGGATGCTCGACCGTGGCGCGCTTAGCCCCTTCTTTTAATGCGGCGGAAATCTTCGCCCCATCCACCGGAAACTTCGATCCCACCTTGACCATGTAAATGGGAAGACCCGTATCCTGGCAGATGAGCATATTGTCCCGGTCGGCCACTTCCACGTTGGCCAGGATGGTTTTGAAGATCTCCTTGGCGGTGGGGTTGGTCTCTTTTTCGTAGGCCTTTTTCAACGATACCCGCACATCGGGCGGCAGAATTTTCAGAGCTCGGATGTAAAGCTCTCTGGCAGTGTCCTCGACCAGCTGGTAGCTGAACTTTGCCATTCTCTTCCCTCCTTGGTTCCGGATGGGGTTTCTTGCCCATCCTTGAAGAAAAATCGAATATTCTTCATCACCCCGTCTCTCACCCTCTGGAGATGCTGCCTCATTCTTTGCTCCGCCTCATCCGGCGATTTTTTGCGCAAAGCCTCGATAATTTGCCGATGGTCAGCAAGGGAAGCCTTCATTCGATCGGAGAGCCCTCGGGTGGTGAGCCGGAACATGCGGATATGGTCGTGCAGAGCGGAAACAAGCTGGATAAGCCTGCGGGCGTCGGAGAGGAGAACGATGGTCTGATGGAACTTGAGGTCCTCCCGGGAATAGCGCTGAATATCCCTGTCCTGGAAAGGCTCTTGGAAACCCTCCACGCAGGCTTCCAGTTTAGCGAGGCTGGCGGGTGTGATCTTTTCGGCCGCCAGGCGGGCGGCCAACCCTTCCAGGTTCTCCCGGATGAGGAAGAGTTCGTAAACGTCCTTTTCCGTGAATTGAACGACGAAGGCGCCCCGCTGGGGAAAGATATCCACCAGCCCTTCTTTTTCCAGCCGGTTAATGGCCTCCCGGATGGGCGTCCTGCTGATGCCCAGGGCTGCGGCCAGGTCTCCTTCGTTCAGCTTCTCCCCGGGACCCACCTGTCCCTCCAGGATAATCCGCTTCAGCTCCCGGTAGGCCCGGCTTCCCAATGAAAGATTGGAGACTTGTATCTTCTGCATGGCCCCAGCAGTCCAGACTAATGTTTCTGTATAATTTATACATTATGCATTTTCCGCTGTCAAGAATTTTTTGCCGAATGGCCGATTCGTTGGGCCGCGATTATCCCCGGTACCCCTGACCCGTTTCCTTTTTTTCTATTTTGACATTTCCGCGAATCCGTAAAAGAATTCCTAACAGGCGGGATTTTTTTGGGGGTTCTTGGGGAGAATGGCTTTCTGCTCGGGCGAAAAAGCTCTGACGATGGGGGGAAACAGGGTGAATTGGCCATCGATGGAATCCACCCCCCCGTTCCGCAACCGGCATTCAGCATTTGGAAAGATGGGTGGGAGGCCAGTCGAAAGGAGAAAAGCCCTGACCTCCCTGGGAGTTGGGGTTGAGTTGGAGTGGGAGGCAGGGTGGGGCAACCCTACCCCCCACGGCTTGGGTGATGAAGGGTAGGCTGGGTTGGGACGCCAGCTTTTAATTACCCTTCGAAAATTATATCGTCATTTCTTCCGATGACCTTGAATCCCCGGGATAAATTGCCCTCAATCCTTACCGGGAGGGAATCCAGGCTTAATCCATTAATTTAAAAAGAGGAAATAGAATTATTTTTCTTTGACAATTAAAAAAAAACGGCCTATTTTACGAAAGCGGCTGCGATGCTTTTATCCTTTGTAAAAGCCTTCCAACCTGGAGATTTTTTCTTAACCTGCTGGCAATGGACCAAAAATTTCATCTTCTGGTTATTTTAGGCCCTACGGCATCCGGGAAAACCCAGGTGGGTGTTCGAGTCGCCCGGGTGCTAAACGGCGAAATCATATCCGCGGATTCCCGCCAGGTTTACCGGGGTATGGACTTGGGCACGGGAAAGGACTTGAAGGAATATGGGGAAGTCCCCTACCACCTCATCGACATCGTAAACCCGGGCTACGAATTCAGCGTCTTCGAATTCCAGCGCCGGTTTATTTCCGCTTTCCACAACATTCGAAACCGGGGAAACCTTCCCCTGCTGGTGGGAGGAACGGGACTCTACTTGGAAGCGGTATTAAAAGGGTATCAATTGGCGGAGGTCCCCAAAAATCCTGAACTTCGAAGAGAGCTGGAACCTCTTTCCTTGCAGGATTTGGCTGACCGCCTAAAAGCGATTCATCCCGCTCTTCATAATACGACCGACTTAAGACACCGCGAGCGGCTTATCCGGGCGATTGAGATCGCCCAGTTTCGGGGCGATCCATCCGGCCTCGCTTGCCTTCCCGATCTTTCTCCCATTATTTTCGGCATCCGGTGGCCGAAGGAGGTTCTCGACCAAAGGATCAGCGCGCGTCTTAGGGAACGGATCAAACTGGGAATGCTCGAGGAGATAAAACGACTGCATAAGTCAGGGGTGTCTTGGGACCTGCTGGACTATTACGGCTTGGAATACCGGTATGGGGCCATGTACCTCAGAGGACGGCTGACCAAAAACGACTTTTTCCAGAAGCTAAACAGCGCCATCCGCCAATTCGCCAAAAGGCAGGAAACCTGGTTCCGAAGGATGGAAAGGCAGGGGACCCGGATTCATTGGGTGGATGGAGGTCGAGAGCCGGCGGGTACCATCCTGGCGATGCTGAAAAACGGGCCCTCCCTGGCGGCCTTTTGAGCTTTTCCAAAAATTTTTTCTCGCGCCCGGAATGGGTGGCCGGGCGGAAAAAATGAAAAAAAGATTGCGGATTGAAAAATATCTGGCTTCGCGGGCGGCTAAAGGGCCCTGGAAAATTACCGGCGATCAAAACCAAGGGTATGCGGGAGTTGTGGTCATCCCTTCCCTGGCGGAAAGCAACTTACTTTTTTCCACCCTCAAATCTATTGCCGGAAATCCGGAAGATATCCTCCTCCGGTTCCTAATCCTAGTGGTGGTAAACAACCGGGAAAACGGTTCCCTTTCCGAAAAAGAAGACAACCGGGCAACGCTCCGTCGGCTGGAGGCCGGTGGGCGTGAATTCCTCCCTGTCCGGGTCGCCTGGGTAGATGCAGCCTCCCCTGGTTTGGGGCTTCCGGTGAAAAGGGGCGGGGTGGGAATAGCCCGGAAGATCGGGTTCGACTTGGCCCTTAACCGCCTGGATTTTGACCGGGGATGCCCCCTGCTCGTATCCCTTGATGCCGACACCATCGTGCGCCCCGACTATCTGCCGGCCATTGTTGCTCACTTCCGGGCGTCTCCAATCCCGGGGGCGGTGATCCCCTTTTGCCATCAGCCGGGGGCGACCCCGGAGGAAGACCGGGCCATCCGCCGGTACGAACTTTTCCTGCGCGCTTACGTGCTCGGCCTGGAACGAGCGGGCTCCCCCTATGCCTTTCACACCGTGGGAAGCGCTATGGCCTGCACGGCGGAGGGGTATGCCCGGATGGGGGGAATGAATCAAAGGGGAGCGGGCGAGGATTTCTATTTTTTGCAACAACTGGCCAAAACCGGAGGCGTATCCCAGGTCAGGGGAACCTTGGTTTACCCTTCGGCGAGGATTTCTCACCGGGTCCCCTTCGGAACGGGCCGCAGCATGACCGATCTACTCTCCGGCAAAGAGGGGGCGGTGTCGTTTTACCGGGCGGAATGCTTTCAAATCCTAGCCGATTGGCTGGCGTTGGTCGGGAGGAGCCTGGATTGGGAAGGGGAAAAAATTCAAGAAAAAATTTTGAATATTTCTATACATCTATATGATTTTATTAAAAAATATAAATTCCAATACATATGGGAAAAGCTGCGGCGAAATTTTCGATCATGCCAGAACTTATTGAAAGGCTTTCACGACTGGTTCGACGGGCTAAAGACCCTGAAGCTCATCCATCATCTTTCTGACGGCCCCTACCCCCGGCAAGAACCCGAAAGGGTTATGCCCGATCTCCTGCGATGGGCGGGATTGGAGCCGCTGGAAGGAGTCCAATCCCAGCTCGAGCTCCTCCGAAAAGTCCAAAATCCTGAGCGGGTTAATTCTCTTCCCATCTCCCCCGGCCTGCTTGATTTCCCCTTTCCAGCCCCATCCTCAGATTGATCATCGCGATTCGGCTGGAATAAAGATCGTAAAGGACTGTTTCTCCAGAAAATGGTATCGTTTCCAGAGAGCGTACCCCGCTTTTTTCATGGACGCAATCACCGTCTCTTCAGGGGTTTCGTGGCCTGCGTAGTAGCTTCCTTTTTTATACTCGATGATGGCAATTCGGCCTCCGGGCCTCAGCTTGGGCCGAATGTTGCGGAAATATTTTTCCTGATCGGGGAGGTGGTGGAATACGTTTCTGACGAAAATCAGGTCCGCGCTGCCCTCCGGCAGCATGGAGTCATCCTCCCGGGCGCAAACGTAAACCACGTTATCCAGCCCGGATTTAGAAACCGCATCCCGGATGATTTCCAGAAGGTCCTCACGAATGTCCACGGCATAGACCTTCCCCTCTTTCCCCACTGCCCGGGCGAAGCGCAACGTAAAATAGCCGCCCCCAGCCCCAAGATCAGCGACCCCCATTCCCGGCTTGAGGCTGAGGGCGCTGATGATTTCATCGGGTTTGTTCTCCGGGGAGGCGGCGTCGCGGTTGAAGAAGTCGGCCCAATACTGGGCGCTCGAACCACATATAAACAGGTAGGCAATGAGCAGGCTTTTCCAGACCATCCGTTCCTTCTCCAGTTCCTCTATTTACAGAAAAAAAGACCCTATCTTTTTTCCCCGAAGATAGGGTCTCAATACAGCCCAACTTTCCCCGCGTCCCCATCCGTCCGGGATATGCGATTTCAGGAAAGCGCAAAAAAATTTTTTTTCTATGACCTATAGGGTAAAGGGGACCCCCACTTCATCCCCGATGGCCTTAAGGTCCTCGTAGACTTTATGGAAGAGTGGAATCCCCTCCCTTCGGTACTTTTCCTCCAGTTCGAATTCCTTTTCCCCATGAATAAAAATCCGCTCATGTCCCTCGGCCTTTTTCGAGTCTTTAAGGCGGCGGATTAGGTCGTCCATGTCTTTTTTGAAATCTTCCAAAGGACGAAAGAAATCCACTCGAATGGCCCCGAAGAAATGACCCACCAGAGAAGGCAGGGGTTTTCCCTCCGGGGTCTTGGGGTAGAGAAGGTTGGTGTTCCCCGACCCGGACAGGACCCCGCTCAGGATGTCAACCAGAATGTCCAAACCATAACCCTTATGACCTCCGAACTCTTCTCCTTCGCCCCCCAGGGGGAGGATCCCCCCCCCTGCCCTGCTGCGAATGTTGGCCAGGACTTTCACCGGATCATCGGAAGAGCGGCCCTTCTCGTCCGTAGCCCATCCCAAGGGAAGTTTCTTGCCCATTCGGCCGTAAACTTCAAGCTTTCCCAGGGTAGCCACCGCAGTGGACATATCCAGCACCCAGGGTCTTTGCTTCAGGGTCGGGATGGTCACGCTGATCGGGTTGGTTCCCAGCATCACTTCCTTGCCGAAGGTGGGGACAACGTAAGCGTCCGAGTTGGTCAGGGAAATTCCGATGAGGTCGTGCTTCAAAGCCATGAGGGAGTAATACCCGGCAATGCCGTAGTGGTTGCTGTTGCCGACCGAGACAAAACCCAGCCCATTTTTCAGCGCCTTTTCGATAGCCATTTCCATGCCCCGTTTCCCGGCCACCTGGCCCAGCGCGGCGCCGCCGTCGATCAGGGCCGTGACCGGGGTTTCGCGAACCACCTGGATGTTCGGTTTGGGCACCATCACCCCGTTCTTCAATCCCGTGTAGTAACGCCGCAACCTGGCTACCCCGTGGGAATCGATCCCCCGCAGGTCGGCCAACACCAGAACATCCGTAGTCGTAAAGGCATCCTGGGAGGGGACCCCCATTTTCTCGAAGACCCTCTGGCAGAACTGGGTCAACGGCTCTGCCCAAACCGTCCGGAATTCGCTGCTCATGGAAAAAACCTCCGTTTCTTCAAACCCGACCGAACGGGCTTTTTTATAGAATCCAGGCTTGAAGGGGAATATAGACTACCCGAATCACCCCCCCGATTGGGGAATGAATCTAAAGAGAATGAAAAAAAATGTCAAGAGGAAAAAGAAACCTTCCGGATTTTTTCGAAATATTCCTCCACCCGCCGAATAACTTCGGAGTACTTCACCCACTGGGCCGCCTGGGACCGAAACTCCGAGCTTCCCCGCAGGCCCCGGGTGTACCAAAGGAGATGCTTGCGGAATTCCCGGACGCCGTTCTCCTCCCCCCGGGAATCCACGATCATACGGAAATGGCGGAGGATAGTCTTTTCTTTTTCTTCCAGGGTCGGCGGCTCGGGTAAGGCCCCCTGGAAGAATCGCAGGGTCTGGCGGAAAATCCAGGGATTTCCCAGGGCCCCCCTTCCGATCATGCCCCCATCCGCACCTGTTAAAGCGAAAAAATGACCGATTGCCTCGGGGGAAGTAAGGTCCCCATTGCCGATCACCGGAATCCGCAGACGGCTCTTGGCCTCGGCAATGGCTTGCCAGTCCGCTTTGCAGGAATACCCTTGCCTGCGGGTCCGGCCATGGAGGGTCAGGGCGTCAACCCCGCAATTTTCCGCGATCCGGCCGATTTCGAGGTAATTCAGATTCTTTTCATCCCAGCCGGTGCGAATCTTGACCGAAAGCGGGATGGAGAGGGCCTTTCGCACGGCATCCATGATCTCCCCCGCTTTCCGCGGGTCTTTCAGCAGGGCCGCGCCCGACCCGCCGTTCACCACCTTGCGCACCGGGCACCCCATGTTGAGGTCGACAATTGCCGCGCCGGCCTCCTCCACGATCTTCGCGGCGGCGGCCATGGAGCCGGGGTTGGAGCCGAAAAGCTGCACTCCCAGGGGACGCTCCTCGGGTGAGCTCTTCAGAAGCCATCCCATGGCTTTTCGATTTCGCACCAGCCCCTCGGCGCTGACCATCTCCGTGAAAACCAGGGCGCAGCCTTGCTCTTTGGCCAGGAGTCGGAAGGGAAGGTTGGAAATCCCCGATAGGGGGGCCAAGATGAGGGGGTTGGCAAGAACGAGGGAGCCGATTTTCAAGGGAGCGAGCTTTTCAGCGATCAAGGATGATTCTCCCCTCCCGGTAGACCGGTACGACCTCGGAGGAATCGATCTCGGCGCAGATGTGGACGTCCTTTCCCAGGCCGAGCCCTTCCAGGTAAACCCCCCACTCGCAGGAACAGAGCATTCCATGCACGTCATTCTCACAGTGCTCATACAGGATTTTGGCAGCATGGGCGGCATCCGTCTGGGTAAGGGGGATGCCCATCTTCTCCAGCCTTCCCACGATGGCCCCGCCGCAGACCGTGTCCTCCAGGCAAAACAGGCCCTTCTCTCCCGAGCAGGCGATGAGGATATCCCTACCCGATTCGACCAAGCGCCGGCAAAGCGAACCCAGGTTCAGAAAAGAACCGATGAAAACCTCCGCCCCTCCGCGCGCGGCAACCAGGGCTCGGGTTCCGTTGGTGGTGGTCATGACGATGGTCTTGCCCCGGACCTTTTCGGGCCGGTAGTCTCGTGGCGAATTCCCCAAATGGAAGCCTTCCAGGGGCATGGCCCTTCTTTCCCCCGCCAAGAGGTAATCGGGATTGCGGGCCACTACCTCCCGCGCCTCCTCCACCGTTTTCACGGGGATGAAGGCCGCCGCCCCGTTCTCGAAGGCCACCGTCATGGTAGTGGTAGCCCGGAGAGCATCGATTACCACGACGGACTTCCCGGCTAACTTCTTCTTCTCCAATTCATCCGGAGTAAATGCTAAATCAATTTTCATACGTTCAGGTCTTAGGGTCTGGGGGCCGGGGCAGGTAATGGGCAATAGGTTATGGGTTATGGGCGCTTGTTGCTGAATTCATCTTTTCCTTTATTTCCCAAACCCCATTCCCCATTACCCCGTACCTGCTTTTAATGGGCTTCCGCCCAGTTTTTTCCCATCCCCATGTCCACTTTCAATGGAATCGCCAGCTCCATTACCCCTTCCATCTCCTCCTTGACCATGGCCTGGATCTCTTCCATCTCGGCCTCCGGAACTTCAAAGACCAGCTCGTCATGGATCTGGAGGATCAGCTTGGTTTCCCGCTTCTCCCGGATTAGGCGCCGGTGGACCCGGATCATGGCCACCTTAATCAGGTCCGCCGCCGTCCCCTGGATCGGCGCGTTGACGGCGGTCCTTTCGGCGAACTGCCGGACGCTGCGATTGGCGCTTTTTATGTCGGGGAGGTAGCGGCGCCGGTTCATGAGGGTGGTCACGTATCCCCTTTCCCTCGCGGCCTCCAGGGACCGGTCGAGATAATCGCGCACCCCATGGTACTTCTGGAAGTAATGGCCGATATAAGCCTGGGCCACGCTCGGCTCGATGGCCAGCTCCTTGGCCAGGCCGAAAGCGCTCATCCCGTAGATGATCCCGAAGTTGATGACCTTGGCAAGCCGACGCATCTCCGGCGTCACCCGGTCCGGAGAAAGGTGAAACAGCTCCGCCGCGGTGGCCCTGTGCACGTCCTGGTCTTGGCGAAAGGTCTCCACCAGGGAAGGGTCCCCGGACATATGGGCAAGAATGCGAAGTTCGATCTGCGAGTAGTCCGCCGAGAGGATCGCCCGGCCTTTCTCCGGGATGAAGGCTTCCCGGATTCTTCTCCCTTCGGGGGTACGGATGGGAATGTTCTGCAGGTTGGGGTCGCTGCTGGACAGGCGTCCGGTTGCCGTCACCGTCTGGTTAAAAGAGGTATGAACCCGGCCAGTTACCGGGTTTACCATCTGGGGTAGGGCATCCACGTAAGTCGATTTCAGCTTGGCAAGACTGCGAAACTCCAGGACCTTGGCCGGTAGCGGAAAATCCCTCGACAGTTCGGTAAGGACATCCACGTCGGTGGAATACCCGGTTTTGGTCCTTTTCCCGCCCGGCAGTTTCAGTCTCTCGAAGAGGATTTTCCCCAGCTGCTGGGGAGAGTTGATGTTGAAGGACTCTCCCGCCAGGTCAAAGACCTCTTCCGAAATCCGGGCCATCTTTTCTTCAAATTCCTGCGACATCAACCCCAGAAGGGGGATGTCCAGCTTCACTCCGTTCATCTCCATGGCCGCCAGGACCTCGATCAGCGGGATCTCCACCTCGTGGAAGAGCTCAAAAAAACCGTCGGCCTCAATCCTGGGCGCGAGGAGCTGGGCTAACCGAAGAGTAAGGTCGGCGTCCTCTCCGGAATAGCGGCAGGCTTTCTCCATGTCCACCTCGCTGAAAGGGATTGCTTTGGCCCCGCTACCGGCCACCTCTGCGTAGGTAATCACCTGCCGGTTCAGGTATTCCCGGGCCAGGTCTTCCAGGCTGTGGCGATGCCTGGAGGGGTTCAGGAGGTAAGAAGCGACCATGGTGTCGGCGGCAATCCCCTGGAGACGGATTCCTGCGTTGGCCAGAAGGATGTAATCGTATTTGATATTTTGCCCGTATTTCTTCAATCCCGGGTCTTCCAGAAGGGGCCGCAGCCTTTCTAAGACCTCCCCTCGGGGGAGTTGTTCCGGGGCTCCCGGATAGGTGTGCCCCACCGGGATGTAAAAAGCCCGGTGGGGTTGGAAAGAGAAGGAAATCCCCACAATCTCCGCCCTCATGGGTTCAAGGGAGGTGGACTCCAGGTCCAGGGCGAAAGCCCCTGCTTTTTTCAAGCCTTCAACGAGTTCTTCCAACTCCTGGCGGCTGGTGATCATCCGGTAGTCGTCTTCCCCCAGTTCTGCCCGGGAGGAAAACTCCTTCAAGAGTTTGGAGAACTCCAACTCCTTGAAGAGCTCCTGCAGCTTTTGCCGGTCCGCCTGGCCCAACTTCAGGTCATCCAGACCCCAATCCACCGGTCCATCGGTGTCCAGGGTAGCCAGTTCCCGGCTTAACCTGGCTTGGTCTGCATAACGTTCCAGGCTGGACCTAACCCTGGCGCTCTTGACCTTATCCAGGTTTTTCAGCAATTCCTCGATGGAACCGAATTCTTCGATGAGTTGGGAGGCGTTCTTGGGTCCTATCCCCGGGACCCCCGGGATGTTATCCGAGGTGTCCCCCATGAGCCCCATGACCTCGACCACCTTAACCGGCGGAACGCCGAACCGCTCTTTCACCTCGGGTTCCCCGAAGGTCTTCTCCTTCATGGGGTCGTACAAGGTTACATGGGGACTCACGAGCTGCATCAAGTCCTTGTCCCCCGACACGATTACCGTTTCGATGCGTTCTTGCCCGAGCCTCCGCGCCAGCGTGGCGATCAGGTCATCGGCTTCATACCCTTCCTTTTCCAGGATGGGTAGGCCGAGGGCGGAAACGATCTCCTTGATGGGGGGGACTTGGACCCGCAGGTCTTCGGGCATGGAAGGCCGGTTGGCTTTATAATCCCCGAAGACTTCGTGGCGGAAAGTGGGGCCGGGGGCGTCAAAGGCGATGGCCCCGTATTCCACCCCCCTTTCCCGAAGGACTTTCAGGAGCATGTTGGTAAAAACATAAACGGCATTGGTGGGGAAGCCCTTGGAATTGGACAGACGGGCAAGGGCGAAAAAGGCCCGGTAGATATAGGAACTTCCATCGATTAGGAAAACTTTCGGCCTTTTTTCACCCATGAAATCAGTATGGCATAACCTCCCGGGAAAGAAAAGATATGGGAACGTCGAAAGCGGATCGCTGAAGGCTGTTTTTAGGAATCGAAATTGAAATCCACGGCGATCTTAAAGGTTTTCGTGGCGGGCAGGTTCAGGACTTTCCGAATCCCCGTCTTGCGGGAGATTTCCTTTAGGATCTCTCCGATCTTTTCCGGGGAAGGGGCGATGAGGGTAAACCAAATATTGTATTCCCCTTCCCTTTCATAATTGTGGGTCACCCCAGGGTAAGAGTTCACCACGGCCACAAATTCCTCTATTTTCTCCGCGGGCACTCTTGCGGCGCACAGGGTGGAGCTGAATCCCACCGCGCCGGCGCTGAAACTGGCCCCGATGCGCCGGATGATCCCCAGGTCTTTGAGCCTTTGAACCCTTGAAAGGACTTCTTTCTCTTTCATTCCCGTCTTGCGGGCCAGGGCCAAAAAGGGGCGATGGGTCAAGGGGAAATTGCGTTGGATCAGGTTCAGAATCGCCCGGTCCTGCCGGTCCAGGGTTTTTGCTCCCCGCCCCCGGGAGGGACCCGGAGTGGAGTAATCTTTCTTCGTCAAACCCCGCCCTTCCTTTCCTAGAAAGACAGCCCCACTTGTAAGTTATACGAAGGAATGGCCCCATAGTCCACTTCGGCGGTGATGGCCAAGATGCCCATCTCCAGCCTCGCTCCAAGGAATCCATGGGTTTTGGAGAACTCTTCCTTGTCCAGGCTGAGACCCGGAGTCAGGTTGCTCGCTTTACTGGATACCCATGATACGCCTACGCCGGCGTAGGGAATGATCTTTATTCCCACCCCGAACCCCTTGCTGACCGAGAGGTCCAGCCCATAGGTTTTCATGTCCAGCTGATCGACGTTGAAGGTCTGGGAGTAGGTGCCCCGAATGGTTAAGCCGGGAATGAGGGCTCGATCTTTCAGGATAGCATAGCGCGCCTCGGCCCCTAAGTAAGGAATCTCCGGGTCCCAAATTTTCCCGAGGACAATCCCCGCGTCAAAATCCCAGGGGAGCCCTTTGATGAAGGTGATCCGGGAGTTGACGAGATAGGAAGGAGGATTTCCGTCGCTCACCGCTTTCTTCCAGGAATCCTTGTTTTCATTGATGTCCGAGGCTATGATTTCCACCCCCAGGTTAAAACCCGTGATTCCCAGGGATACCGCCGGGCCGATGGACCGATAGAGAAGCGCTGACCCGACCTCCTCGCTGAAATCGCGAAAGTTCTGCTGGGTATAAGTCCGGTTGAAGGAAACCTCGGAGGCCGCCGCGGGAACCGCACCCAGGAGCAGCAAAAGGACGATGAATCTCTTCATGCCTATCCCCTTTCAGCAAAAAGGTTTCGTTTCTCAATCATGATGAATTCGTAAAAAGTCCCCCAGATCGTCACCCCGGGGCAAACCGGGGTCCAATACTTATGGAAATTTGGATTCCGGCTTTCAGAGATGACGAAATTTATCGGAAATCGACTTTTTACGAGATCACCCATATCTGGACTTTCGCACTTTTCAGGGATAAGGTCTTTTTGATTTCAGCAATTCGAAATTGAGTAGGGTCATTTCCTCAACAATATCCCAAAGCAATTTATAATTTTTCACATACTCCTCA
>JACAEW010000018.1 GCA_013388675.1 Syntrophaceae bacterium
GGGTTGTCCCTGTTTAAGCTGGGATTTAGTTTTAGGGAAGGGTTCGGGGGCCGATGCCTTGCGGAAGCCGGGCCAGCGCTCCGGAACCCCGGATTTTTCCCGCCGAGGCTGTCCCGCCCCGGGCGGGATGCCCCCCTGGGCCTATGCGATGGAGTCGTTTTGTGACTTTTTACCCACTCGATTGGGAGAAGACCCATTATTTTTTTGAATCGAAGAGTCAAATTGAAGGCCTTTTCGGGAGGGGTGAACTCTCAACCGGAGGAGACTGCCATATGACGATTGCCGAGAATGTGGCTCGGGTTCGGGCCCGGATGGAGGCCGCCGCCATACGGGCAGGACGCGACCCGGCCAAGGTCAGGCTGGTGGCGGTAAGCAAAACCGTGGACCCGGAAAGGATCGGGCAGGCTATCGAAGCGGGCGTGGACATGCTGGGAGAGAATTATGTCCAGGAGGCCCAAAAGAAGATCGAAGCCATGGAGCGGAAGGTCAACTGGCATTTCATCGGCCACCTGCAGAGCAACAAAGCGAAGGCGGCCGCCCGGCTCTTCGACTGGGTCCATTCGGTGGACAGCTTGAAGCTGGCGGAGGAATTAAGTCGCGCCGCGATCCTCCAGAATAAAGTCCTCCCGGTCCTCATTCAGGTGAACCTGGGGCAGGAGCAGACCAAGTCAGGGGCTAAAGGGGAGGAGGTTTTCCGTCTTCTGGAGCGGATGGCCTCGTTGCCGGGGATATCCGTCCGGGGGCTGATGACCATGCCGCCTTTCTTCGAAAACCCCGAAGATTCCCGTCCCTACTTCCGGGCCCTTCGCATGCTGGGGGAGGAAATCTCCAGGAGGCAGGTACCCGGGGCCCACTTGGAGGAGTTATCCATGGGAATGTCCAATGATTTCGAAATAGCTATCGAGGAAGGAGCCACGCTGGTCCGGGTGGGTACGGCCATCTTTGGACCCCGCCCCTCGAAATGACTCCCCCAAAGGAAACCTCCGCAAAAAGGACCTTGTTCTAATCCACCCTAAATGGTAAATTGAACACTGGAAGCATGGAATAGGGGGAGGAACGTTTCGGGTACATTCGGAAGCTTTTCCCCCCGAAGTCCCGCCATTCCGAGAATCATCGGAGGAAGTATTATGGCCGCCGTCAATCGGGAGCAGATTATCCGCCTGGTCGCTGAAAAAGTGGGCCCCTCGGTCACTCTGGAGGCGAAGCTGGAAAAAGGGACCTGGCGGGTCACCCTGACCAAGGAAGGAAAGTCGAGCCTCCTGGAGTTAAAGCGGAGCTTTATCGAAGACTACCTGGAGAAGGGAGAGTACCAACAGGAGATGGCTTTCGAGATGCGCATCAATAAGGCTCTCAAGGGATTGCAATAAAAGCTTCTCCGTCTTCCCCCCACTCGTTAGCATCCGGATCGATCCCTTCTTCAAAAAAATCTGCCCTACAGTGTCTTGGGGACTAAGCTTTGGCAATCGGTTTGGTATTGGGCTGCATGCCTTTTCAGCGGGGCTTTCCTCAGGGGTGATTCGGTTTGAGGGTGAAAGGGAGGACATTGGAATATTCGTATCTATTTTGCGAACTTGAAAGAAAAGAAAGGCTCGAGGAAACGGCCCATAGGTGGAAAGTAGATCATCCAACATCGTAATATATGCAGCAATGGGGGGAAGCTTCCTTTTCCTCCTGTATGCCAGCAACTTCTTTTCTCTTTCCAGCATCTCCATGCTGTTGAGTTGGGGAAGCCTGGGTCTTCTTTGGCTATTAAAAAGGATTCCTTCCTTCCAAGCACCCCCGCGGAGAATTCTCTTCCTTCTCCTTGCCGCCTTTATCACCCTGCGCTACTGGATGTTCCGGACTTTTGAGAGCCTCCTTTTCATAACCTTTTGGGACAGCGTGGGCATGATGCTCCTGTACCTGGCCGAGACCTACGGGATTCTCATCTATTTTTTAGGAATGTTTGTTTCTGCCTGGCCGCTGCAGCGCGGCCCGGCGCCCCAGCCCGAAAGCCCCGATTCGTGGCCAACCGTGGATGTGTTCCTGCCCACCTACACTGAACCCCCCGAAATCGTCATGACCACGGCGATCGCCTGCACCCAATTGGATTATCCCAAGGATAAGCTGAACATCTTTATACTCGATGACGGGTCCACGCTGGAGAGGCGAAACGCTCCGGACCTGGAAACGGCCAAGGCGGCCTGGGACCGGTACAACACGCTCAGTTCCATCGCCAAGACCCTGGGCGTGATCTATCTTACCCGGGAACGGAATTCCCGGGCCAAGGCGGGAAACCTGAATGAGGCCCTGGGGATTCATACACTGCGGGGGAAGGATGGCATGTCCCGGGATCGCCTGGACTGGCTGAAGGAAACCCTCCGCCTGGACATGGGCAAGACCGCCAGCCGGGGGGAGTTAATCCTGATGCTGGACTGCGATAATGTGCCGGCGCGGGACTTTCTGAAGAACACGGCGGGCTATTTTTTGAAGGACCCCAACCTCTTTTTGGTACAGACTCCTCATTTCTTCATCAACCCCAATCCGGTGGAAAAAAATTTGGGAACCTATGAGTCCAGCCCGGGGGAGAACGAGATGTTCTATTCTTCCATCCAAGTGGGACTCGACTTCTGGAACTCCTCCTTTTTCTGCGGCTCGGCCGCGGTGGTTCGGCGAAAGCATTTGGAGCGCATCGGGGGCATCCAGGGAGACACCATTACCGAGGACGCGGAAACCTCTCTGGCCCTGCATCGGCAAGGGCTGCGCAGCGTGTACGTGACCCGCCCCATGGTCTGCGGCCTTTCGCCGGAGACCTTCGATGGATTCATGATCCAGCGCAGCCGGTGGACCCAGGGGATGCTGCAGATCTTCTCCCTGAAAAACCCCTTATTCGCGAAGGGATTAAACTGGGCCCAGCGGATATGCTACCTGAATTCCTGCATGTTCTGGTTTTTCGGGCTGGCGCGGCTAATCTTCTTCATATCGCCCCTTCTGTACCTCTTTTTTGGGGTGCGGGTGTACAATGCGTCGGAATGGCAGGTATTGGCCTATGCCGTCCCCCATATCCTGGGGTCGATCCTGGCGACGGATTACCTGTACGGAAAGGTACGGCACCCGTTTTTTTCCGAACTCTATGAAGCCGTGCAAAGCATATACCTGGTCCCGGTTATTCTGTCGACGATCTTGAACCCCCGCGGTCCCCGGTTCAAGGTTACCCCCAAGGGAAAAAGCCTGGTGGAAGAATTCCTCAGTCCCCTGGCGGGTCCTTTCTATATTCTCTTTTTCCTGTCCATCATGGGAGTTCTGGCGGCCGTTTTCCGCTGGATCGAATATCCCCGGGAGGCCTTCGCCATCCTGATCTGCTTTTTCTGGAATCTCTTTAATTTCGTCTTCGTCCTGCTCTGCCTGGGGGTTGTCTGGGAGTTGCAGCAAAGGCGACGGTACCACCGCATCTGGATTGAAGGGCAGGTGGATGTAACCATCCCCCGTCTGGGGATCACCGTGCCGGGGGCTTTGCAGGATATATCCCTCGGGGGAGTCAGCATCCGGCCCGCAGAGACGGTTCCAACAAATGAGGACGAGCCGGTCGTCATCCGTGCCCCTCGACCCGGCGGGGACCCTTACGCGCTTGCCGCTTCCATCAAACGACGGTCGGTGCGGAAAAAGAATCCGGAGTGGGGGTGCGAATTTGCCATTCCGGACCTGGCGGTTTTTGCGGACATCGTCAGTTTTGTGTACGGGGACAGCAACCGATGGGTCCGGTTCTGGGAGGTCCGAAAAGAACATCCGGCCCGGATCTTGCGGGGATTCTTTTCCTTGATGAGAATCGGCTGGAAGGGGACCTACCGGAATTTCCGGGGCATCCTCTTTCCCTTCTGGAACCGCTTCGGTCCTTCCATGCGGGAGCTTCCGCGGAGGCTGGCCATCGGTTTATCCTTGAGAAAAAAAATCATGAAGGCCCTTTTTGCCGGGTTTCCGCAGCGACGGTCGGCGATGGGAGTTCCGCCGAAATAAATGGATGGGAAAAAGGGTCCTCCCTCCGGCGGGAAGGCCTTCAACTCATAATGGGGGGATAATATGGAAAAATATATATCTACTCAGGCGCACCCCAAAAAAAATGGCCGGGGGGGGATCAACGTTCTCGCCTTTCTCCTGGGGTCCTTCCTGGTTCTGGCCGGGGGGCTCTTCTCGTCCTCGCAGGCCCAAGAGCTCATCAAGCTGAAGCTGCCGCTGACGCGGGTGGCTCCGGTCCAGACCACCAAGCTGCATGGGACCCTGGGAAGTTACTGGGTGAAGGTCCCCATTCCCGCGCGCTGGCAGATCGAGAAGGCCACTCTCCACTTTTCCTATGTAAACTCCACGGCCCTCATTCCCCGCAATTCCCGGCTCACGGTTCTTTTGAATAATCGGCCCCTGGCCCAGGTAACCCTTCAGCCCACCTCCCCGGTGGGCGATGTGGCTGTCTCCCTTCCGCCCCGCCTCCTGAAACCCGGCTACCAGGAGGTTGAATTCAACGTGGTCCAGCATTACACCCTGGATTGCGAGGAACCCACCGCCCCGGAGCTCTGGACGGTATTGGAGCTGGACAAATCTTACCTGGAATTCGAATTCCGCTTGAAAGCGGTGCCGCTTCAGCTTCGGGCCATCGCGGACTTTCTTTTCGATCCCCGGCTCACTGGGGAGTCGCGGGTGAACCTGGTGATCGAAGACCTTTCCGCGGAAAAAATCGAGCTGGCGGGGCTCATTGCCAGCGGGTTGGCGGTCCGCTTCGACTACCGGCCGGTCGTTTTTTCGGTGTCCCAAACTCTTCAACCCAAGATGGACAACGTACTCGTGGGAGAGGCGAAGTTCGTGAAATCCTTCCTGGGAGAACGGAGCCCGGAGATCAAAGGGGCCTTTCTATCCCTGATGCATCTTCCCCTCATGGAAGGGGCGACCGTCCTAAGAACGGGCAGCGACCCGGGCCACGCCCTGATCGTGGTATCGGGGGAAAAAATCGACCAGGTCCGGGAGGCGGCCCGGACCCTGGCGGCGATTTCCTTCTCCTATCCCGGAACACCCTCCATGGAAGTGAAAGAGATCCGTTTCCCGGCGGTGGAAGAGTCGCAGGGGAAAAACCTCCTCACGCCCGGGGAAAAATACTCCTTTCAGGCCCTGGGATTGGAAACGACCACCTTCCGGGGAATGTGGGGGTCCCGCTCCATCGAATTGCGGATTCCCACTCCTTTCGTCGCCCAGGCGAACGAGTTCGTCTGGGTCACCCTGCATATGGCCTATGGCAGCGGCATGCGCAAGGACTCGGTCCTGAACATCTACTTCAACGAAAAGTATGTCTCCTCTATTTTTCTGGAAAACCCCCAGGGCGGAATTTTTCGCAATTACCAGGTTCCGGTCCCCGCTTACCAGTTAAGAAGGGGGCGGAATGTTTTAACCTTCAGCCCGGTTCTCACCCCGCTTATTACGGGGTGGTGCGAATACATTCAAACCGAGAATCTGCTCCTCACCATTTTTGGCGATTCCACCCTGAAACTGCCTCCCATGACCGGCTGGGTGGACCTTCCCCGGATGGAGCTTTTTTTCCAGGACGGGTTCCCCTTTACCCGGTGGCCGGACGGGAGGGAGACGACGGTCTTCCTTGCGGAAAAGAGCCTGGACACGGTTTCGGCCGCCCTGAATCTTGTGGCGATCCTGTCGCAAAAAATCGGCTATCCGGCCACGGGAATTCGTTTTTCCTTCGAACCGCCCAAAGAAGCGAACCAGGAGGTCTTGGCCGTGGGGCCGATTTCCCGCGTCCCTCCGGACCTGCTGAAGGGGGCGCCGATTCAAATCGGAAAGGATGGGTCGATTTCCTATCCTCAGCTCAAAAAGCCGGGCCCGGAATCCGCAGGAGAAGACTCCTGGGTGCGGAGGCTCCTGGGCCGGTTTGTTTCCCCGCCGGTTTCGGAAACCCGGACGACCCTCCCCTGGGCGGCTTTCAGCGCACAGGCCAGCGGCCTGGGAGCGGAAAGAGCCATCCTCACTCAGTTTCAATCCCCCCGCCAGATGGGAAGGTCCGTTCTCCTGCTGAGCGCCAATACTTCCCGGGAAGTTCTGCGGGGAGCCTTGATGTTGTGGGAACCCGTCGTCCAAGGAAGGATCGGCGGAGATGTCTCCATCCTGGAACTCCCTTCTCCCGACTTCCAAGTAGCCAGCGGGGAGTTGGGCTCGAAGTATTACGTGGGAGACAAAAGAGCGGTCTCCCGGCTGACTGCGGCCCTTCATACGTACCCGTGGCTTTTCCTTTTGCTCCTGATCCTGGCGTTCATTATTCTCGCCTATGCCTTCTACCGGTTGCTGAAGAAGCAGAGGAAGAGACGAATCGGCCATGAAGGCTCGTAAAATAATCCTGCTGAGCCTAGGCCTGTTCCTATGGGTATGGGGAACGGCCCAGGCCCAGCCGGCCAGGGAATGGGAGGACTACAAGGGGCGTTTCCTAACCGGGGACGGAAGGATCGTTGACTTCATTCAGGATCGAGTCAGCCACTCGGAGGGTCAGGGCTACGGTTTGCTGCTGGCGGCCATAAACGACGAGCCCCGGACCTTTTCCATAATCTGGAAGTGGACCCAGGACAACCTGCGCATGAGAAAGGGGGACTCCCTCCATGCCTGGAAATGGGGCCGCAGGCCCAACGGGCAGTGGGCGGTCCTCGATTATAATAATGCCACCGACGGCGATATCCTCATCGCCTGGGCCTTGCTGATGGGGAGCGACAAGTGGAAAAACGAGACCTACCGCGCCCAGGCCAGGGAAATTATCAAGAGCATCCGGGAAAACCTGATCGTCCAGCGGAGGGGGGTCCATTACCTATTGCCCGGATACTACGGCTTCACCCCGAAGGAGGGAGAAGTCCTCAACCCCTCCTACATGATTTTATCGGCCTTCAAAAAGTTCGGGCAGGCGGAAGAGCCAAAGTTCTGGAAAAAGGTCCACGAAGACTCGCTGGAGGTATTGAAAAAAACCGCCTTCGGTCGGCTGGGCCTGCCCGCGGACTGGGTCCTGATTGGCGAATCGGGAGCCTCGGTGTATGAGAAAAGGAGCCGTCTTTTCGGATACGAGGCGATTCGAACCCTCCTTTACCTGGCCTGGGACGGGAACCTGAAGGCGATTCCCGGTCCCCAGGCCCTGCTGGACATGTATAAAAAACTCGGATACGTGCCCTTAAGCGTGGACCTCGTTCAAAACAACATATCCCTGGAGGAGGGACCGGGGGGGTATTATGCCCTGTATGGGAGGGTTGCCCGGGACCTGGGCGAGGCGGGGCTGAGCCAAGCCCTTTTCCAGAAAGCGTCGCAGAAGGTCCAGGGAGAAAAAGAGGATTATTATTCCCACATCCTTTATTTGCTTTCTCAAATCGAAATAAAACTCTAGGGGTCCCCATCCTCAAAAGAACGGGTTGGGAAAAAATTTTCGGAAAAAAGAGGATGGATTCTCAGCCAAGGCCCTTTGAAGCTTTGGCCGAAGGATTTCAAAAAAATGAGAAGGTTCTATTTCGTAATAGCGGGCGCGGTTTTGGCCTCGGTTTTCGGGTACGTCCAGGCCCGCGAGGAGAGCCAGCCGGACCTTCGGGACCTCAGCCAGAAGAAGCATGACGCGGTGATTTCCCAGGAGCCTCACGAGTCGGGGGTCCTGGAGCCGGAATTCGAGGAGATGAGAAAGGCCGTTCAAAAGCCCACCCTGCGCCTGCCCCCTCCGTCCCCTCCTACTTTGAAGGACCATCTTGCCCAGGGATGGAGATTCTATAAGAGGGGGGAATATGCGAAAGCCATCCCCCATTTTAGGCGGGCTTCGATTGCCCCGGACCCTTCCATGGCTGATGAGGCCAGGCTGGGATTGGCCTACGTTTACTTGAAACAGGGAGATAAGGCCCGGGCCAAAGAAATCTTCGAAGAGCTAATCCGAAAGAATTACAAAACCGACGAAGTCCTTTCCAATCTCATTCCGCTTTACCTCGCCGATGAGGATTACCCGGGGGCGAAGCCCTATCTTGCCCTCCTGCCGGAAGAAGAACGCAGGCTATGGGAAACGAGATTTCAGGATGCCCGGGTCCGCAGCGCATATAAGAAGCTGGCCAAGCCCGCGTCCCCCGCAGACCTGAATCGGCTGGTTGAGTCCAACCGGGAGGCCCTGGAACGCTGCACGGCGGGAGATGTCTTCGCCCGGGTGGCGAAAGACCTGGCCGATACCGGCGCGAAGACGGAGGCGGCTTCGCTCTATCGCGACCTCCTGAAATGCCCGGACCCGGATTGGAAGGCGCGCCTGGGGATCCTCTATGGGCTTTCCGAAGCGGCTCCGCTGGAGGAGATGGAAAGCGTCCTGGCGGAGGAAAAGAAAAAAGGGCCGATGGAGTACCGGGCCGAGGTAGGTTCTCTCGAACTCTCCCTCCTTCGCCGCCAGCTGGCCGCCTTGCCGCCCGGGTCCCCGGAGGCAGAGAAAGTGAGCCGCAAGATCCTGGCCCTTCAGCCCGGGGACCCCGCGGCCCAGAGCGCCCTGGCCTGGAGCTATTTCAATCAAGGAAAGTATGAAGAAGCCCACCGGCTGTTTTCCGACCTCCATTCCCGCTATCCCGGGGTAAAAGATCACGCCCTGGGGTTGGCTTACACGAAGATGAGGATGGGGAAAGACGGGGAGGCGCTGGCCCTGGCGGAAAAGGTTTCCTTCAAAGACGATGAATGGCAGAAGATTCGAACCCAGCTCTACCTGAAAAAGGCAAGGGAATCTTACGAGAAAAAGGATTTCGCCGCAGCCGAATCTTTCCTGGCCAAGGTCCTGGAAATCGAACCCGAAAACCGGGATGCCCGCGTTCTTCTGGGCTGGACTCTCCATGCCAAAGGGCAGGATGAGAAGGCCCTTGCCCTATTGAGGGCGGAGAGAGAGAAGGGGAGACTTTCTCCCGAGGACCTGAAGGGCCTGAATGAACTGGAGCTGGCGGTTCTTCGAAAACAGCTGGCTGCGCTGCCCCCCTCTTCTCCCCGGATCGAAGAGGTAGCCCGCAGGATTCTGGCCCTTCAGCCCGGGGACCCGGCCGCCCGAAGGGCCCTGGCCTGGATGTACTACAACCAGGGAAAAGACCGGGAGGCTTATGAGCTCTTTTCCTCCCTCCACAAAGAATATCCTGGCGACCGGGACTTCGCCCTGGGTTTGGTTTACACCCAGATGCGCATGGGGAAGACGGATGAAGCGCTGGCTCTGGCCGAAAGGGTCGGTTTCCAGGACAAAGAATGGCAAGAAGTCCGGGCGCAGCTTTACCTGAAGAAGGCCGCAGAAGCGTATGAAAAGAAAAAATACCCCGAAGCCCAGGCTTTTGCGGGCAAAGCCCTGGCCACCGACCCGGAAAACCAGGAGGCCCGACTCCTATCAGCCCGAACTTACATGGCCCAGGGGAAACCTCAGGAAGCTCTTCCTCTGCTCTTGGACCAGCATAAGAAGACCCCTACTCCTGAACTGGAAAAGTCCATTCTCTCCGCCTATGAACAAATGGGCGAGAGAAAAAAGGCTTTCCCGTTTGCCGATTCCTTGGGAAAAGGGGTTTTCCCCGCATCCCCAAAGGCAGCCGCCGAATATTTTGCATCTCATGATGCCCCCGTGAGAGCAGCTCAAACTTACACCGAGCGGGGGACCTGCTACTACAACGCCGATAAACCGTCGATCGAAGGTTCTTTATTATTCCGCTATAAAAGCGGGGCCGATGGATTCGACAGGTTGGTCGAGGCGGATTTCCCGGTCACCTTCGACTATCCATTGTTTTACGGCAAGAAGTGGAGCTTTTCCCTGATTCCGGCCTACCTGGATTCGGGAGGCGCTCCGTCCATTCCTTACGCGGGAAGCTATTACAAATACTTGAACGGGGGGCCGAAGCAGAACGACCTGGTTACTTCCCTGTGGGCAGTGAAGCCGGAGGTGGGGTTCCAGATGGAAGCCCCGGTCCGCTACGGGTTTCTCCTGGGGACTTCCTTCATCGGCGGTCCGATTTCTCCCCTCCCCACCTTTACTGCGGGGGCGTCCGGGAAGAATTGGCTGATCAACGTTCACCAACTCCAGGTGGATGAGTCCCTTCTTTCTTATGCCGGGCAGAAGGATCCCTACAGCGATAGAAAATGGGGCCGGGTACTGCGAACGGGAATCGACGGAAACATCTCCTTCGAGCCCTGGCCCAGCTACTGGCTCGTTTTTTCCGCCGGGTATGACTACCTTTGGGGAGAGAACGTCTGGTCCAACCAAAGCATCTTCGGCAATGCGTCTTTGGGCAAAAACCTTCGCTTAGGACCCGGAGACCTCTCCGCCGGCTGGTTTGTCACCCTCAAGCACTATCAGCGGAATACGAACTTCTTCACCTACGGCCACGGCGGCTACTTCAGCCCGGAGATTTTCTTCATGACCGGGCCCACGCTCCGCTACCGTACCACGCCCTGCGCGACACACTCCATCGACGCCCAGGTATCGGCAGGTTACATGTATTACAAGACCCAGGACAGCCCCCATTATCCCCTGTTCGATGACAACCTTTCGGCCTTGAGCGGTTCGGCGCAGGGGGACGCGACCGGGACTTATTCCGGAGAGACCGTCTCCCGCCTGGGATTCAGCGGCAAGGTCCGCGGGGTGAAGCTCTTCGGCAACCACTGGCTGGGCTCAGCTTACCTGGGCTTCAACAACGCCTCCTCCTACAACGAATGGCGCGGGGGTATCTCCCTCCAATACTTCTTCGATTCCATCACCAACGTCGGCGAATTCCGCCACTTCCTCCTGCGGGAACCCGAGGACCGGTTTCAGAGATTTACCCGGTAGTTTCTTTTATTAGGGAAGGGATCCAAAGACTTTCATACATTCCCGACTACCGACCTGAAGCGGGCTTACCCTTCCATTAGCCGGGATATGATCCGAGTAATTTTGAACCTCTGCACCCTCGCCCGCGTGGAGGAGAAGGGAAAGAAAATATGAAGATGTAGAAAATCATTCCTTCTTGGTGGGGGAGGGTCGGGACGGGGGTGATGGGCGGCCGAATGATTCACCTTTGATTTCAATAGGTTTTTCTGCTAAGTTAGGGTAGATCACGGGGATAAATGATGGGGATGCCATTCCAGGCTTTTTGTTCAAAAAGAAAGATAAACCTCTTCGACTCTAGTATATTGGCGTTTCAAAGTCTGATACCACAATCCTCGGCAGAGGAAATAAATTTGGCGGAATAAGTAATCCTATAAAGGAGCCCTCTTCGGAAAGGATTGGGAATGAACAAAAATCTATTATTCTTCCGCTTGGTGCTTAAAAACTGGAAAAACTTTGCCAATGCTGATGTTGAGGTCCAGAATCGTCTCTTCCTGGTCGGTCCGAATGCAGCCGGGAAGTCCAACTTTCTGGACGTTTTCCGGTTTCTGAGAGATCTTGCCTCCTCGGGCGGGGGTTTTCAGGAATCCATAGGGAGGCGCGGCGGTGTTACGGCGATCCGCTGCTTGGCCGCGCGACGCGATTCGGACGTGGAGATTCGTGTCGAGCTGAAAGATCCTGATGGAAAGACGCACTGGGAGTATGAGATTTCCTTCAATCAGGATAAACAAGGACCCCCGTTGGTGGGCAAGGAAAAAGTGCTTCGAAACGAAGAACTGGTTCTTGTGCGCCCAAACGATGAGGACCGGAACGACCCGGCCCGATTGACCCAGACCTATCTCGAGCAAGTCAATGTCAATCAAAAGTTCCGTGAACTGGCTACCTTCTTCTTATCGATCCGTTACCTGCACATCGTTCCCCAGCTAATTCGTGAGCCGGACCGCTCCGTAGGTCGTTTAAACGATCCTTACGGCGGGGATTTCCTGGAACAGGTTGCAAAGACCCCAGACAAGAACCGCAAAGCGCGCTTGCGCCGCATAAAGGGGGCGCTTCGGATTGCTGTTCCTCAGCTTCAGGAGATTGAACTCTGGCGGGACGCACGGGGTACGCCTCACCTGCGGGGGAAATACCAGCACTGGCGCCCGCAGGGGGCTTGGCAGACCGAGGAACGGTTTTCCGACGGCACCTTGCGCCTCATGGGGCTTCTTTGGGCCGCAATGGAGGGAGAGGGCCCGTTGCTCCTGGAAGAACCAGAGCTTTCCCTCCACCCGGAGATTGTACGGGTGCTGCCCCAAATGTTTGCCCGCGTGCAGCGCCTTACGGGAAGGCAGGTTTTCGTGAGCACCCATTCACCGGACCTTCTCCAGGATGAGGGGATCGGCGTTGACGAAGTGTTGCTATTCTTTCCGGAGGCAGAAGGAACTAGAGTCATTCCAGCCAATTCCCACTCCGAAATTTTGGATTTACTTAAAGGCGGACTTTCGCTGGCCGATATCGTTATCCCTAAAACCCGCCCGGAGAAAGTTGAACAATTATCCCTCTTTGGAGATCGGTAGGATGAAAAGGGGGGTGATTATCTCAGCGGCGGTGGAGGGCATCGTGGATGAAGCTGTGGTCCGAAAGCTTATCCTTGAAGCAGGAGGCCATCCAGGAACGGTTTATGGGAAAAAGGGCAAGTCATCACTTCGACGACTGATTCAAGGGTATAACCAGGCTGCCCGGCAATTGCCGTGGATGGTCTTGGTTGACCTCGACCGTGACGCAGAGTGCGCGCCCCCGCTATGTGAAGAATGGGTTCCGGATCCTGCCCCGTACTTGTGCTTTCGTGTTGTTGTGAGAGAAGTTGAGTCCTGGCTGATGGCGGATGCGGAGTCTCTGGCTGGTTTTTTGGGCGTTCGGCCCGGCAGGATAGCCGCTGAACCGGAGCAACTCCGGGAGCCAAAAGTGGAGATGGTCAATCTTGCAAGACGTTCGCGCCGCCGGGAGATTCGGGAAGATATGGTTCCCCGAGACGGAAGCGGTAGATCGGTGGGACCGGCTTACGCGTCAAGGCTTATCGAATATGTGGAGACCCGGTGGCGACCTGGTGCAGCCATCGACCATTCCGATAGTCTTAGGCGAGCGATGACCTGCCTTCAGCGCTTAATCGGAAAGCCTTCGGTATGATCCGCGAGGAATGCGGGTGTCGTGCTGAAGTGGCTTTCCAATTGTGGAGATGCCGAAGGAAGCGACCCGGGAGGAGGAAAGATGGTTTCATATTACCGAAACCCATGACGATCTGGCGGGTCATTATGACGACGTCCTAAAGGCTGAGTGTTAAGAGATGGATGAAAGAAACGGTTTTGCCATAGTATTGAGTGATCAATTGGGCTCTTTTTCGGATATTCGGTTTGGCATTGTATCCTGATATCCCAAAGAAAAAAGTGAATTGCTAATGGAAAACGGCGAGGGTCTCGGATTCCAGCTGGAAAAGGCATTAGAAGAATGCGCGTTTTTAAGAGCGGAAAATGAACGACTGAAAAAAATGCTGGGACTTTCCCCGGAGAAAAAGGATTCTCCGGTCTCTGCAACCCCCTCTCATCCAGCCCCTTTTCTCCCTCACCTCTCCAATGATTCTGCATTGGATGCGAAAATTGCTCTTTTCCGTTCCTTATTTCGAGGCCGGGAGGATGTATATCCGGTCCGATGGGAAAGCCAGAAGGGAAATTCGGGATACTCGCCTGCCTGTGTGCATGAATGGAAACGGGACATTTGCGGCAAGCCCGCCAAGAAATGCGGTGAGTGCGAGAACCGTGAGTTCAAACCGGTAACCGATCGGGTAATCCACGATCATTTAACCGGAAGGCATACTGTCGGGGTTTATCCTCTGTTAACGGATGAAACTTGTTGGTTTCTGGCCGTTGATTTCGACAAAAATACTTGGCAGGATGATGCGATTACCTTTGTTAAAATCTGCGACGAAATGGGAGTTCCCGCCTCTCTGGAACGCTCCCGATCAGGAGAGGGCGGCCATGTCTGGATATTCTTTAACCGCCCAGTTCAGGCTTCCTTGGCCCGCAGACTGGGTGCGGCCATTTTGACCCGGTCTATGGAGCGGAGGCATGAAATAGGCCTGGATTCCTACGACCGTCTTTTCCCGAGTCAAGATACTATGCCCAAGGGTGGTTTTGGGAACCTGATTGCGCTTCCCCTGCAATTCGGACCTAGAGAGAAGGGCAATAGCGTGTTTGTAAACAGAAATCTAAAGGCATTTCCTGATCAGTGGGCATTTCTTTCCAGAGTCAGCAAAATGGAAGCCGAGGGAGTTGAGAGAATCATCAGGGAGGCCTCGCGCGAAGGAGCCATCATTGGAGTAAGAACCAGTTTGCCGGAAGATGGAACCGAAGAGGATCCCTGGGTCATGAAGCCCTCGAAAAAGAGATTCGGCAAAATCATGGAAGGCCCCCTTCCGCAGAGCGTGCCTATGGTCTTGAGCAAATTGGTTTATATCGAGAAAAAGGGGCTGCCTGCAGGATTGATAAACCAAATAATTCGTCTTGCTGCTTTCCAGAATCCTGAGTTCTACAAAGCCCAAGCTATGCGTCTTTCAACCTTCGGTAAACCGAGAATCATTTGTTGCGCGGAGGATTTCCCGCTTCATATCGGCCTTCCCCGGGGATGCCTCTCAGAAGCGCTTGAGCTTTTACGGTCCTACGGGATCAAACCCGAAATCATTGAGGAATATTTCCGAGGGGTTCCTATCGATGCTCTTTTTGCGGGAGAACTCCGGCCTGCGCAAAAAGAAGCGGGAATACGGTTGCTAGACAACGATCATGGGGTCTTGTCTGCCCCTCCCGCCTTTGGGAAGACGGTCGTCGCAGCGTGGCTCATCGCCCAAAGAAGAGTGAATACTCTGGTATTAGTCCATCGCACCCAGCTACTAGACCAGTGGCGGGAGCGCCTGGCAGTGTTTCTGGGTCTGCCCAAAGAGGAGATTGGGCAGATAGGCGGTGGGAAGAAAAGAATTACTGGGGTGATCGAGATCGGCTTAATGCAAAGCCTTAACCGGCAGGGGCAAGTGAAAGACCTGGTGGCGGAATACGGCCAGGTGATCGTTGATGAATGCCATCACATTCCTGCCTTTTCTTTTGAGCTGGTCCTGAAACAGGTGAAAGCAAAATACATTTTGGGGCTTTCCGCAATTCCCATCCGAAAGGATGGACATCACCCAATCATCATGATGCAATGTGGTCCAGTGCGGTTCATCGAAAGGGCTAAAGCACAGGCGGCGGGCAGGCCCTTTAGACACGAGGTGTTGACAAGATATACAGACTTTAAAATGCCTGCGATGGCAGGCGATGTGAAGATTCACGAAATTTATGCGACTCTTGTTTGTGATGAATCTCGTAATCAGATGATCATTAACGACCTAAGGCAGGCCCTCAAAATGAGGCGATCTCCTATATTCCTTACAGAACGGGTTGAGCATTTGGAGTTATTTGAAGCCCGACTAAGGGATTTTGCCCGGAATATCATTGTTTTAAAAGGAGGGATGGGGGATAAAAAACGTCAATTGTTGAAAGAAAGGATTCAGAGCATTCCTGATTCGGAAGAAAGAGTGATTCTTTCTACGGGACGGTATATTGGCGAAGGTTTTGATGATCCCCGGCTTGATACCCTTTTCCTGGTCATGCCGATTTCATGGCGCGGAACGCTCCAGCAATACGTTGGGCGTTTACACCGACTCCATGATCAGAAACGGGTGGTCCAGGTTTACGATTATGTGGATAAGAATGTTCCACTATTGGTGCGAATGTATGAAAAAAGGGTCAAAGGCTATCGAGCAATCGGGTATGTGCTTCAAGATGAGAAGGATGAAAAAGAAAGCCAATGGAGAGAAGATGGACGGTATGAAAAGGATAGGGATGAATAAATTTCTTTTTAAATCCCCTTTCCTCCCATTAAGGAAGGAAAGGGAATTCATTGCAAAAAGGAGGATTCAGCGGCGGCGGTTGTCCCAGACTTCGGGGTTGACCAGGGATGGGGGGCGTTCGTTGCGGAGGACTTGGAAAGCCTGGGTCACCGCCCCCACTCCCATGCGCCGGTTGCCCTCCGCGCTGTTGGAGGCCGCGTGGGGGGAGAGGACCACGTTCGGCACTCGCAGGAGAGGGTTATCGGATGGGGTCGGCTCCTGTTCGAAGACATCCAGGGCGGCCGCAGCCAGGTGGCCCGATTTCAAGGCCTGCAGGAGGTCGGCCTCGACCATGATCCCGCCCCGGGCCGTATTCACGAAAAAGCTCCCCTTTTTCATCTTGGCGAAAAAGCCGCGGTCGGCCATTCCCCGGGTCTCGGGAGTGGCCGGGCAGTGCAGGGTCACGAAGTCTGCCTGGGCCAGAAGATCATCAAGGCTGGAGACTTTCTGGGCGCCCCTGGCCCAGAAGCGTTCGTCGGGGATGTAGGGATCGTAAGCGAGAACCCGCATCCTCAGGCCCGGTCCGCACACTTCCGCGACCCGGCCGCCGATTCGGCCGAGGCCTACGATGCCCAGGGTCTTTCCCAGGACTTCCGTCCCTTCAATTTGAGGACGGGGCAACCATCGCCCCTCGCTCAAGGCGCGGTCGCTCTCCTTGATGCGCCGGGCCAGCATGAGGATGAAGGTGATGGCCTGCTCTGCCGTGGGCTCGGTGGGCGCTTCCGGGGTGTTCACGACACAAATCCCCCGCGCCGTGGCTGCGTTTATGTCCACGTTGTCGTACCCGATGCCGGAGCGGGCAATCACCCGCAGGCGGGGCGCCCGGTCCATCCAAGCGCCGTCGGAAGGGGGACGGCTGGAAATAACGACCCCGTCGGCCTTTGCTAAGGCCGCCCAAGCCTCAGGGACATCCAGCTTGTTATAGGGGCCTGAGATTTCGCCATTCTCCTGCAGCAGGCGCATGGCCTCGGGGTGCAAGGGGAAATCGATCCAGATGAGCGGTTTGGGCAAGGTTTTTACCTCCTTTTTTTACGAAAGTCCTCAAAGGGTTCTTTAGGCTCCCCCAGGAATTTTCGAGAATCCGGTTTCCATGGCGAATCTTCGGCAGAAAGAATATAAACCGAAATGCCCTACAGGTCAATAAAAAGAGGGAAAAGGGCTTCGCTTAGCAGCAATTCTCCAGCTTCATCTACCTTCCGCCTTCTGCCTTGCGAGGGCGATAGCCCCCAGTACACCGGCCCGGTCCCCTAAACCCGGAGGGACGATGTATTCCTCGATCTTTTTCATGATCAAGGGCAATTGGATGTATCCATTCAATAACCGCTTGGCTTCTTCCCGGATCAAAGGGAAAAGATGTTTTTGGTTCATCACCCCTCCACCTAAGATAATCCGGTTGGGGGAAAGGGTGCATATGTAGTTGTTGACCGCAGAGGCCAAATAATACGCCTCCATCCGCCAGGAAGGGTGATCGATAGGAAGGTCGGCTGCCTTCTTCCCCCAGCGGGCTTCCATTGCCGGCCCGGAAGCAAGCCCCTGTAAACAATCTCCGTGGTAAGGGCAAATACCCGGAAATCGGTCTCCCTCGAATCTTGGTACTCGTATGTGTCCCATCTCCGGATGGAATAATCCATGCATCATCCGGCCGTTGATGATTCCTCCTCCGCCAATCCCGGTCCCGACTGTTAGGTAAAGCAGAACTTCTGTTCCCTGTCCGGCTCTCCAGGTATATTCTCCCAGGGCAGCCACATTCACGTCAGTGTCGATTCCCATAGGAACATCAAAAACCTGGCGAAAGGGTTCAAGCATGTTGGCCTCTTTCCAACCGGGCTTGATGGACGTGGAAAGACGCCCGTAAGCCGGCGAATCCGGGTTCAGGTTACAGGGGCCGAAGGTTCCTATGCCCATGGCCCCAAAGGGTTCATGGGCCATGAAGAAGGCAAGGGCACGGCCCAGGGTCTCTTCGGGCTTCGTCGTGGAAAAAGAGGTCTGGGCGCGGACATCCTCCGGCCCCGAGGCTACCATGCACACGAATTTCGTCCCCCCGGCCTCCATGCCGGCATAGAAAGGAACTTTCTCCGGTTTCATGTTTCTTCCCTCCTGGCAAGTCCCTTCATTTCCTGCTTCCTTAAAATAGCCGATGGGAATTAATTTGGGAACATCTTGACAAGGCGTACGCTTTTAGGTACGCTTAGCTTCAAGAGGGACCGGATGACCACCATCAAAGCAACGGAAGCAAGAGCCAAACTCTATCAGTTATTGGACCAGGCCGCGGAATCCCATGAACCGATCCAAATCACGGGGAGAAGGTCCAGTGCAGTCCTGATCTCCGAGGAAGATTGGCGGTCGATCCAGGAAACCCTCCATCTCCTGTCCATCCCGGGCATGCGCGAATCCATCCGCAAGGGCCTCAAAATCCCGGCGGAGAAGTGCAGCGAGAAACCCGGATGGTAGAATGGAAAGTTGTATACACTCGCCAAGCTCAAAAAGATGCCCGAAAAATCGCCGCGGCGGGCCTTAAACCCAAAGCCGAAAAACTGACCGAAATCTTATCCCGGAACCCCTTTCAAACACCCCCTCCCTTTGAAAAGCTGGTGGGAGACCTTTCCGGGGCCTACTCCCGCCGGATTCATATCCAGCACCGCCTCGTATATCAGGTCTTGGAATCGGAACGAATCGTAAAGGGAATCCGGATGTGGACTCATTACGAGTAGGTCTGGCTCATTTCCTTTGTCTATTTTCCATGAAGGGATAGGAAAGGAGAACAAGATTGAAGGTCATCTATCCCCTACTGCCCAGCTGGTTGGTAAAAAAAAAGAGAGACTTCATCGACGGAGTCAAAAGCCTGGAGAAGCTGGGTTTCAAGGTCCTCAATCGGCGTTTCGTCACCCGGCTGCCATCGAACCGCAAGAAGGCGGATCAGGTCCATTCCGCCTTCTTAGACAAACGGGTTGAAGTTATCCTGGCCCAGAGGGGCGGCTACAGCTCCATCAAACTCCTTCCCCTTTTGGATTTTGGAATGATTCGCAAGAACCCCAAAATCTTTGCCGGGTTCAGTGACCTAAGCACCCTGCTGAATGTCCTCTACGAGAAGACCGGCCTGGTCACCCTTCACTCTCCCATGATCGTTAATTTTCCCAAACCCCCAAGGATCAACGTCCTTTCCTTCTTGAATGCCATAAACGGATTTCCGCAGAAAAACATCTTTGCGGGTGCGCCGGTGAGAGTTTACCATCATGGTTCCGCCCGGGGGATTCTAAAAGGGGGGAACTTGGCCACCCTCACTTCGCTCATGGGAACGGAGTGGGAAATCGAAACAGCAGGTTCGGTGTTGTTCCTCGAGGACGTGGATGAAGAACTCTACCGGGTGGACCGGTACCTCACCCAGTGGTTCCTGGCGGGTAAGTTTCGAAGGATCAAGGGGCTTATCCTCGGGGATTTCCGGGGCTTGCGAAACAGGGAGGTATTCAAAATTCTGTCCACCCAGATGAAGGTCCATTTTCCTGTGGTACATACTCCCTATATCGGGCATGGAAAGAACAAAATCACCCTGCCGGTGGGTGCGGTTGTGGACCTTGATACCTTCAGGAAGTCCCTTACCCTGCGATGAAACCAAGCGGGCTTTTCCTGATCACGGAAGCGTTTCCCGGTGATCGAAGGGATGATTTTCTGAGAGGAACCTGCCGGGGGAGGCGATCAGCGATCTGTGTCTATAGGCACCTGCGGGGAAAGGGAAGGTCCCAAAAAGAAAAGGGCTGCAGAGCACGTTGAAACCTTGCAACCCCCTCGTATTGGTGGAGCTGAGGGGGATCGAACCCCTGGCCTCATGAATGCCATTCATGCGCTCTCCCAGCTGAGCTACAGCCCCACGGATTAACTTCTGAAAACTAAAAAATAAACTAACATGCTCCCGGACCAGCTGTCAATTGTTTTTTCTTGACATAGCCGTTCTTCCTTAACTATAATCCTTTCAGAATTCCCGTTTTTTCTATACTTCCTCCTTTTGTGCCGGCGTGGTGGAACTGGTAGACGCGCGGGACTCAAAATCCCGTGGGGCCTGGCTCCGTGTCGGTTCGATTCCGACCGCCGGCACCAA